>NZ_JAKJHX010000135.1:4185-14030 GCF_021648855.1 Tychonema litorale BBK16
AGACCATTCAGCCCTTCGACTTCGCTCAGGGTACGATGTATTTCTGGTCACTGAGCGTAGTCGAAGTGTAATCTATAAAGCAGACCATTCAGCCCTTCGACTTCGCTCAGGGTACGATGTATTTCTGGTCACTGAGTGTAGTCGAAGTGTAATCTATAAAGCAACCATTCAGCCCTTCGACTTCGCTCAGGGTACGACTATTATTTAATTATGCCAGAACAACGGATGACTATTTCCTTACCTAATTTGCTGCTAATCATAGCATCTTCCTTGCTGCTAGTGCTACTGTGGCAATTGCGGAGCCTGCTAGTCATTCTGATGATATCAGTCGTGCTCGCGGCTTCGATTGTCCCGATCGTCAATTGGGCAGAAACGATGCGAGTTCCCCGCTGGCTGGCGGTGATCATGGTTTATTTCGCTCTCATCGGCGGGTTTAGTGGGACAGTAGTATTAATCGGGCCGACGCTAATCGAACAAATAGAATTACTACTGCGGCAATTACCAGTTTATGCCGAAAGTCTGGAAACCGTGGTAACCAGCTTGGCAAGTCGCCTTACCGACGATGCACCAACATTCATAAGTCAGCTATTAGATACTCAATCGTTGACAAATTGGCTGATTCGATCGAGTCAACAACTGGTTTTGCGATCGTACAGTTTAACTAGAGGCATTCTCGGCGGTTTCTTCAGTTTAGTTTTAGCCTTATTTATCTCCGGTTACATGGTTGCCGACAGCGATACACTAATTAAAAGTTTAGTGCAGTTTTTCCCGAAGCCTTGGGATGAACGTTTAGCCGCCCAGGCCACGCCAATCGGTCAAAGAATGGGGAGTTACATTCGCGGGCGATTCCTAGTTTCTGGGATTTTAGGCATATTCATTACCACAGGTTTGAGCATTTTGGGAATGCCGGAATTTTCTTTGGGCTTAGGTGCGATCGCAGGTGTGACTAACTTGATCCCATTTATCGGGCCCGTATTGGGAGCAGTACCAGCATTAATTGTAGCATTAGCTAAAGGTGGCTGGGTACTTTTGTGGGTATTATTATTATTTGTATTTATCCAAAACTTGGAAACTTACGTCCTCGATCCTTTGCTAGTTGGTTCCTCTGTTGGGGTACATCCTTTATATCAATTATTGTCTGTTTTAGGAGGAGTGCAAGTATTGGGAATTATTGGCGCTGTAATTGTCCCACCTTGGTTTGCAGGAGTGGCAGCTTTGATTGAAAACTTGTACTTAAAGCCGAAGCTGAGAAGTGAACATCGAGAGACAATCAATCAGGCTAAAAATAATTCTGATCCCTAATAAATATCTCCCAAAAAACCTGTTTTGAACAGGTAGGATGCCTGTTCAACAATAAATATGGTCGAGGTCTAATGTAGCACGGGCATCCTGCCTGTGTTTCCGAAACAGTTAAAAAAAATCTTTCTCCCAAACTTTAACTAAAAAATGATTTTATCCAAATTGTCCCGGTCAATCAAATTGCAATTCAAACGCGCTTTCTGCATTTTACTTGCTTTAAATCTGCTCATATTAAGTGGCTGTCAAAACAGCAGCACACTCAGTGCCAAAAAGAGCGATATCATCAAGCTGACACTGTGGCATGGCATCAATCCTCCCCCCAACCGAGATGTCTTTCAAACCCTCACCGAAAAATTCAACAAAACACATCCCAATATCCAAGTAGAAGCACTGTATATCGGTCAGCCAGACCAACAAATGCCAAAAATTCTGACATCAATTGTCGGAAATTCTCCCCCAGATTTGCTGTGGAATACTCCCACAATGGCAGGGAAATTAGCAGAACTGGAAGCAATTCAACCACTAGAAAAATGGCTTGACAAATCTCTTGTCAAAGCCGAAATTGATCCGTCACTGTTCGAGTCAATGGAACTGGATGGACACACTTGGTCAATTCCCTTAGCCACAAATAACACAGCAATATTTTACCGTCCCAGCTTATTCAAAGCAGCAGGAATCACAGAATTGCCACAGACTTGGCCACAATTAAAGCAAGTAGCCCGATCGCTCACCCGTGACACCAACGGAGACGATCGCATCGATCAACACGGCATACTGCTCCCCCTAGGCAAAGGAGAATGGACAGTATTTACCTGGCTACCATTCATGTTGAGTGCAGGAGGCGAACTCATGGCCCCAATGACCCCCCCAATGACCAAAACTCCCGTACCTCAAATAGACAGTCCAGGCTCTCTCGCCGCCTTAGAATTGTGGAGTGACTTGTTAAAAGAAGGTTCAGCCATACTCTCAGCACCCGAACGCGGTTACGAACTCGACAACTTCATTGCCGGCAAAGTCGCCATGCAAATTACCGGCCCTTGGACATTAACACAATTGCAGCAAAGCGCGATCGACTATGGAGCGATTCCCATACCAGCTCTCACACGCGCCGCCACCGTTGTTGGGGGTGAACACCTATTTTTAATGAAAACTTCGCCAGAACGAGAAAAAGCAGGGCTAGAATTCTTAGAGTACACCCTCGGTGAAGAGTTCCAAACCGCCTGGGCCTTGGGAACAGGTTACTTGCCAATTAACCTCAAATCGAGACAAAGCGAAACTTATCAAAAATTTGTCAGCAAAACTCCAATTTTGGGAGTATTTTTAGCACAAATGAAATCAGCCCGATCGCGCCCCATTATTTCAGGTTACTCCCGACTCTCAGAAAACCTAGGCCGCGCCATAGAAGCAACCCTTCTCGGTCGATCGCCCGAAAATGCCCTCAAAGAAGCCCAAGAGCGTTTGGCGCTAACATTAGATCACTAAAAAAACAGAATACCCAGATACTCGACTTCTTCAATAAGTAGGGTATCTGAAGTGCGATCGCATTTGACGTTAGATTTGAGATTTAAAATGTGAGAATTACTCCGACGGATTTATCCGGCGATTCCTTAGAAACAAATTAACACCCGTTCTTGCCCGGTAATAAATCTTTAACAAAAACCCAAAATTTGACGACCGAATGCTTCGTCCTTACAGATATATTTGCAGAAAAGGGCTTTTGCTCACAAGGTATGAAAATTTCACGTGTAAATTTAATCGAACCCGAAAAAAAAACAGCATTCAACAGTCCAACAGAAAGTGAGTTCAAACTCACATCTTGCACCAATGTTAGCAACGGGCTAGAAGCCCGTTCCACAAAGAGTGAATTTTCTTGTGGGATGGGCATCCTGCCCGTTCATAAAAGGCTAATTGAGAATGGTGCAAGATCTCTGTTCAAACGGTTCTTCTCCTACCAACCACCTATGTCCTACCATCACTTAAGAGAAAGTTTTTCCGATGCCCATGCCCGTCCCGTGCCACTGACTGATGCCCCAACGATCGCCCACCTTTTCCCCAAACGACAATGCAGAAAAAGTTCCTTAACGCAATCAAAGGACATTCCTGGCGGTACTTCCTCTCAGTAGGCGCGATCGCACTCATCTACTTTTTGGCGTCCAAATTCGCCATTTCCACACTCACACTGAGTCCCGAAGTATCCCCCATGTGGCCAGCAGCGGGAATTGCCCAAGTCGCCCTCCTGCTGTTCGGACGCCAACTGTGGCCAGGTATCGCCATCGGAGGCTTCCTCTTCAGCCTCACTTCCCCCTCAGCTAACATCGCCATCGCATTCATCTCAGCCAGTGGGAGAGCCCTACAAGCATGGACGGGAACTTACCTACTACAAAAAATCAACTTCAGCGCCGGACTCGATCGGGTTAATGACGTGTTAGGAATAGTTGGACTAGCAGCCTTCGGGTCTACCCTGATCAACTCCACCATCGGCAGCCTTGTCCAATGTCTAACAGGTTTATCTACTTGGAGCAATTTAGGCACAATTTGGGCGACTTGGTGGGTAGGAGACGCGATGGGAATTTTGCTCATCGCCCCCCTCATCCTGACTTGGCGTGAATTTCCCTCCGTCAAAACCCATCGTCAGCAGATCATCGAACGCGCCATTTGGCTAGTGCTACTATTAGCCGTTGGCTGGCTAGTTTTCTGTTCCCGCACCCGCGCCGCCTACGCCCGCTATCCCCTCGAATACCTGCCCTTTCCCCTAGTAGTTTGGGCAGCATTTCGATTTGGCCAGCGCTACACAGCCCTCTCCAACTTCATCCTGTGTGGCTTCGCCATCTGGGGCATAGCCAGAGGCAGCGGCCCATTTCTGAAACACGCCAGCAACATTCCCCAAGCAGTGTTATCCCTGCAAGCCTTCATAGCCGTCATCGCCGTCACAGGCCTAGTCTTAGCCGCCACCGTAGCCGAACGTCGCCAAGCCGAAACCTTTCTGCGCGCCAGCGAAGCCAGCCTCGCCAACGCCCAGCGCATCGCCCAATTGGGAAACTGGGACTTAGACCGCACCACCCAACAACTACGATGGTCTGACGAGATTTATCGCATCCTCAGACAACCACCTGGCAGCTTTGAACCCAGTCTAGAAGCGTTCTTGGAGTATGTACACCCTGAAGACAGAGAATTAGTCAAGACATCCATTGAAGCTGCTTTGTTTCAACAACAGCCTTACAGCATCGACTACCGATTGTTACTTCTCGATGGGTGCGATCGCACAGTCTGCGAACAAGCAGCAGTAAACTCTAGCTATATCACCAGTACCGTCCAAGACATCACAGACCGAAAACGAGCCGAAGCAGCCCTCAGATCATCGGAAGAGCGATTTTCCAAAGCTTTTCACGCATCACCAGTGGGAATCAGCATCTGTACCCTCACAGACGGATGTTTCCTAGATGCCAATGAAAGCTTTTTGCGCCAGTTAGGCTGGGAACGCCAGGAATTCCTCGGCCACACAGCCGAGGAATTAGCAATATTTGTCAATCCAGAAGACGGACGACGAATCACCCATACTTTGCGATCGCAAAATTCCATCAGCAATCAAGAAGTTTTAATTCGCACCAAAACAGGCGAAGAACGCGATTGGCTAATGTCGGTCGAACTCATTCACCTCGCCACCAATCAGTGCATTTTAATCATGACCAGCGACATCACCGAAGCCAAACGAGCCGAAGAATTTCGCCGGGCCGCATTAGCCGCCGAAGCCGCCAACCGCTCGAAAAGCGAATTTCTCGCCAACATGAGCCACGAACTGAGAACCCCCCTCAATGCGATTATTGGCTACAGCGAACTTCTGCAAGAGGATGCCGAAGACCTCGGTGCTGAAGAGTTCGTCAGTGACCTCAAGAGAATTAGTACGGCTGGTCAACATTTGCTAGCAATTATTAAAGATATCCTCGACTTCTCTAAGATTGAAGCCGGTCGGATGAAACTAGACCTGGAACATTTCAGCATCTTAAATTTGGTCGAAGATGTAGCCGCCATGATCGCCTTAATGGCAGACAAAAATTCTAATATTTTAGACATACAATGCACTGACGATATTGGTGATATGTATACAGACTTGACTAAACTCCGCGAGTGCTTGCTCAATCTTCTTAGCAATGCCTCTAAATTTACTTTCTCTGGGGTGATTACTTTCGTCGTTACCCGCCAAGAAGTCAAAATTACCGAAGAGTCTGCGGCGGAAGAGGAAGTTCATGAAGAACCAGAAAATAATTTACCTCTGATATCTACCAAGTCTCCATCTCAAGACTGGATCGTTTTCACGGTCAAAGATACTGGCATTGGTATGACTTCGGATCAGTTGACCAAAGTGTTCGAGCCCTTCACCCAAGCTGATTCCTCAAGCACTAAGAAGTACGGCGGAACAGGTTTGGGACTGACGATTACCAAAAAATACTGCAAAATGATGGGTGGAGACATTAGAGCTGTCACCGAGTTGGAGCAAGGTTCTACTTTTGTAATTCGCCTGCCAGCCAATCTCAGCTAAATTCCCACATTAAGCCTTGATTTATAAGGAGTTTGGCAGAAATCTAGTGCTCATATTGCCCCGCTTCGCAGCCGATCGAAAAAAAAGTTGTATTATCCCCTTGACAGTCTTGTAGTACCTGTTGTAGTATAAGTGTATGGCAAAGGAAAAAGAGCTTCAAAGCTTTATCCTAAAAGCAATATGAACCTTGGAAACTGAATAGATAATTAATCATGTCACATACTTTTGGACATTGGCGGTATAAACTGCGATCGCAATAACTTCCTTGAGTTGTAGTACGCAGAGTCAACCGTCATCCCGTCCAAACAGAAATCTTGTGGGGCTGTAGCTCAATTGGGAGAGCGTCGCTCTGCAAAAGCGATTTTCGTGAGTTCAAATCTCACTCTAACCTTTGTTCCTTACTTTCTATCTTGGGTTGGCCCTCCTAATTGGTATGGTAGCTGTCTGTAAAACAGTAGCTTAAAGCGTTGCTGGTTCAATTCCAGCCCGACCCATTTGTAACTGTATTAAGACTTACATAAAAAACCAGGTTTCTATGACAATAACTCTCGCAGAGATGCCATATTTTGATCGGAAACCGGGTTTTTGCCCTATCCGAAAGTCCTATGATACAGTTGCAATCATGAGAACGAGTTGTAACAGGACAACAACTCAGTTAGCGCGACTGAAGATTTGAGGGTTCAAATCCCTCCGTTCTCGCTATGGAGAAGTGGCCGAGTGGCTTATGGCACTTTCCTGCTAAGAAAGAGCGGTTTAACACCCGCCGTGGGTTCAAATCCCACCTTCTCCGTTTTCCCCCGATAACTCAGTTGGTAGAGTGCTTGTTTGAAGAACAAGAAGTCGTCAGTTCGATACTGACTTGGGGGATTGCGTTGCCTCATAGCTCAATTGGTAGAGCTGCACGCTGTTAACGTGATGGTTGTAGGTTCGAGTCCTACTGAGGCAGCCATTTTTCAAATTACCGGGTGGACAAATTGGCAAATTCGTCTATCTTTGAAACAAGATGTTATCTGTGTTCAAAATCTACCCTGATATTCAATTATTGGGAAGTCGCCTAATCGGTATGGCACCGCTCTTTGAAAGCGGACAAATGCAGGTTCAAGCCCTGCCTTCCCAGTTCTGCTATTACCAAAGCAGATTATGCTCCTGTAGCCCAATTGGTAGAGGCTGCAATTTCAAAAATTGTGTGTTACTGGTTCAAATCCAGTCAGGAGTACCAAATTTTCAACTAAGTTTCTACTTGCTCTTGTGGCGGAATTGGCATACGCGGCAGATTTAAAATTTGGGCGTTGCTGAATCTAGGTATGATTAACTTGCTTAGGCAATTCATGAAATGTAGGGGCAATTCCCGAAATGTAGGGGCAATTCATGAATTGCCCCTACATTTCGGAGGAAAATCATACTTTAAATCAGCAACGCCAAAATTTGTTTTGTTGTGAGTTCGAGTCTCACCAAGAGTATGAACGGGATGTGGCGCAACTTGGTAGCGCGGCGGCTTTGGGAGCCGAAGGTTGCAGGTTCAAATCCTGCCATCCCGACTTTGCCTCTATGATGCAATTAGTAGACATCTCTTGTTGAGTGCAAGAGTTTTGTTGGTGCAAGTCCAACTAGAGGTATTGGGTATCAAAACCCAAAAGTGCGATCGATTTTGCTCTTGTAGCCCAATTGGTAGAGGCGCTAGACTTAGGATCTAGTCAGTGCTGGTTCAAGTCCAGTCAGGAGTATTTGGTGACATCGCGGGTGAAGTAGCCACGGTAGGCTTGGAGGTCTCATAAGCCTCTTCATAGCAGGTTCAATTCCTGTCCCCGCCACCAAAAATGCAGGTGTGATGTAATTGGCAACATGAGGCTTTTGTAAAGCTTTCTTGCGAGTTCAAATCTTGCCATCTGCTTGTTACTAAGAGAGCAGTTCTGCTCTTTACAAAAGCATTTTAAAATGTCGTGGTCACTATGAATTTCATCGCTCTTATAATTCGCTCCTGTATTCTGATCGGATGATCTATTCACCTGATTGCCCGGTCTATAGATGAATTAGGTAAGACTAATTGAAGTGCAGATATGGTGCAACGGTAGCATCTGAGTCTTCCAAACTTTCGATACGGGTACTCTTCGAGAAGGCTTCGCCTACGAGTCCCGTTATCCGCTTGACTAAAACGATAATCAATCAAGGAGTTTACTGATGCCTGTAATTGCTATGGAACTAAAAACCGCGCAAAATCATCCTCATGCTGATGCGCTATACCTCTATAATTTTGAAGCTCCGGGATGCGATTCAGTCCAAATTATTGCCAATTCTGAAAACATTTACAGTGTTGGCGATATCGTGGCTGTAGCTTTAACTGATTCTGTGCTGAAAGACGGCACTAAAATCAAACCGACTAAGCTTCGAGGCGTTTATTCCTACGGTATGGCGATCGGCAAAGTTGAAGCAGCTATAGGCACAGATTTGTCGGCAATTTACTGTCAACAAACGGTTGCTGAATCGGTGCAAATTCAAAGTTGGCCGAGTATCGAACTGCTGTACAATCTGCGCCGAAGTTTAGAAGCTCTTGGGGAAACTCCGAAGATAACTTATCGAGCTAAAATTAAACTCGACGGGACTAACGGCGGCGTTCAAATCTTTTCTGACGGTAGAGTTGCTGTCCAAAGTCGATCGCAAATAATTACGCCTGAAAACGATAATCTCGGCTTTGCCACTTGGGTAAGCCAAAACATTGATTTTTTTGCCGCTCTTGCGAGTGCAGAACACGCAACCATCTTTGGGGAATGGTGTGGTAAAGGCATTCAGAAGCGGACGGCTGTATCTGAGTGCGATCGCAAAATTTTCGCAGTTTTTGCAGTGCAATTTGGCGGCGAATCTGGTAAATTAGCAAAACTGGAAATTCATCCCGACAAAATTGCTGAATTTTTGCCAAAACATCCCGACATTTTTGTGTTGCCTTTTTATGGAGAACCGATTGTTTTAGATTTTGGCGATCGCACCCAACTCGAATCGGCTGTCGAAATCCTCAATCAAGCGGTTAACACTGTAGAAACAGTCGATCCTTGGGTGAAAGAAACTTTCGGCATCGAAGGGATTGGGGAAGGATTGGTGCTGTTTCCCGAAAGCGATGAACTTGCAGAAAGACTGTCTTATGCTGAACTGCTGTTCAAAGCTAAAGGTGAAAAACACCAAGCTGTCAAAACAAAACAACCAGTGCAAATTGACCCGGAAGTTGCTAAAAATATTGACGATTTTGTGAATATTTTTGTGACACCTGCTCGTTTAGAACAAGGCGTAACAGCAGTGAGTGACGGTAAGTTTGAAATGGTAAAAATCGGAGCGTTTTTACAGTGGTTTACCGCCGACGTGCAGAAAGAAAGCGCTGCCGAACTAGAGGCGGCTCAACTAACTTGGAAAGAGGTTAACAAAGCAGTGATGAACGCAGCTAAAAAATGGTATCAAGAACAGGCTCAATCTTTGTAGGTTTGGGTTTACGCATAAATCAAAGAAACCGGGTTTTTTACCGAATCTGCGGTGTCTGAAGTCGAAGCGGTAGCGGCGCTAGCCAGTGAAGCTAATTATTAGGGAGTTTAATTCTCCTCAGACACCCCTCGGAAGATGCCGCTGAATGGCCGGCAACTGGTCTTGAAAACCAGGGTACAGGTAACTGTAAGGGTTCGATTCCTTCATCTTCCTTTTAACCCACCAGAAGTCGAAAAGCGAGACACCGTGCTGATAACGCGGGGATAGAAGGGGCAGTACCTTCCCGGTGGATTGGTTGTATAATAAGTCTAGATTTGCTAGTTATTCAACATAAAAACTATCTAACCTGGAACTAACCGATCGCAAAATTTATAGTAATGGTTTCCTGTTGCTTCATTTTCTCGTTCTGGGCTAAGGTTAGTTTGGTTGACAATATTTCATTTTGCTGCCGGCGGAGGAGCCATGGGATAAGATGGAACCCAAATTTACCTTGACACTCTCAGGGAATCAACGCCACTGAGATTCTGCTGACGTGTGTAAGACT
>NZ_JAKJHX010000136.1 GCF_021648855.1 Tychonema litorale BBK16
AATAATATAAAGCCGTCCTAGAAGGACGGGGCTTTAGACCCAGTTTTCTGGTAAAAGCCGATGGAGCAGACTCAAGCCGGAAACTGGAAATTGATTAACTGGACTCGCTCTTAAACCATTGCTGCAATTGGTCGATCGCACTTCGATCGATCAATTCGCCAAAGGATTCGTCGGGCGATCGCAATCGTTGATATATCCGTAGCAACTTGTTCATAGAACTTGCAATCTCTGTAACTCTCACACCCTGGAAAATTTGTCGCCCAAAAGGTGATTCTGTTTTACCTGCGTAAATGTCATAACCTGGGATGATCTCATTTCCATGTTGAATCTGAATTCCCACTAAAGTGATATCTATTGGGTGATGCTGAGCACAGGATTTTTCGCAACCGCTAAAATGAATGTTGATGGGGCGATCGATTTGCAATTTTTGTGCTAAATCTTTCACCGTTGCTAGGGCATGACTTTGGGTATCTGTCATCGCCGAAGCACAACCGCTACTGCCGGCACAAGCAACTAAACATGAGTCTAGATTTGTTGTTGACCAATGAAATCCGCAGTCAGTTATTTGTTGTTTGACTTCAAATAACTGGGAGTTGGGAATGTCAGAAATCAACAGATTTTGCCAAGGTGTGAGTCTCAGAGTACCTCCGGCGAAGTTTTGGGCTAAATTTGCCAAATTTCGCAGTTGCTTTGATTCTAGTCTACCTAATGGTAGTGCGATTCCGATATAGGAGAAGCCTGGTTGTTGTTGCGGATGAATGCCGAGATGTTGGTAATTGGGGATGAATTTTTCCGATGAGGCGATCGCGATTCGCTGCAATAGAAATGGTAAATTCTGCTGTACCTGTTCTAGATAACTTTCAATGCCCCAATCTGCCAGTAGGTGACGCAAACGCGGGTTTTTTCTGTCAATTCGAGGTTTGATTTTGGTATATTCAAGATAGACATTAGCCAGGGCTCCTAAAACTGACATAGCTTGGGAAGGTTGAATCAAAATCCCTGTATCGCCAGAGTTTTGTGGATTGCTATTTAGGTGCAGCCGGAACCAGATTTCTGAAGAACTAGATCGCCTTTGGGCGACTAATAGAATGTCATTGGGGCGATCGCGAATCGAAACCAATTCTCCGCCATCAAAGCCTACACTAAATTTAGCTGAGAGTTCGGATAACTCAGGATGAGTTTGCAGATAATCATCCCAGGCGGTAACTAAGGGGCGAGTATCGAGTAATTTTTGGCGATCGATTCCTGCTGTCGGACTTGCCATTATGTTGCGAATCGGATCGACTTCAACCAGCCGAGATGCGAGTCCCAATTCCTGTAAATTGTGCCAAACCTCTGGGGGAATTTCTGAGTGGATTTCTCGAATTTGCAAATTTGCCCGATTGGTGATTTGTATCCAACCGGTGCTGTAATTATCGATCAAATGTGCGATCAACAAACACTGCTGAGTATTTAAAATACCACCTGGAATCCGCATTCTGGATAATATTCCATCGCGGGCGCGAGAACCATAAAATAAACCTGGACAAGTCGGCAAATCAGTCAAAACTAACAAATAAACCTCTCCCTGTGCGACGCAGGGAATGTAAAGTAAACTCCTGAAATTGGCATTCTGACTTTCACAGTTGCGGCACAGCACCGGAATTGCACCGGACTTTCCCACTTTCAGGTTTTAGAAAGGTATCACAAGTCGATCGGCATAAACCAAATCTATCGAGTTTCTTAACAAGTCTTAGGGCGAGCTCGCCTGTTTCGCGGGAAGTTCGTTTCATTGTCTTGCTGATTCCCGAATAATTTTTTATCAGAAAATTGGGTTAAAAACCCCGTGCTTATAGGACGGCTTTAATCCAAGTATAAATGATGAGTCGATTTCAACTTCGAGAATACAAAGAAGTGTGACAAATCTTGCAATAAGTAGATTTTTAGTTTAACCTAAAACCAAGTGAACAAAAAATAGGAGGTGACTCAATCTTGCTCACGAACTATGTTTACAAACTTCGTCCGAATCCAACACAAGATGCCAAAATGTCAAATTGGGTAGATATGTTAAGGAGTCACTATAATTGGTGTCTAAATGACAGAATCACTCTATACAACCAACAATTTGTCCAAGGAAATTGCTGTGACATCATTCGTCAGAGAGAAGCTTGCCCTCTCACTTGTTTTGTCAGCAAAAATGGTGCAACAGGAAATCCATGGAAAGACTCGAAAATCGATTCTTCAGGTAAAGTCAAAAACCCTCGTCGCAGTGCTGGGGATATTCAAATCACAGCTTTGCCAGAGTTAAAAACAGCTAGACCTTGGTACAAAAGCATTGACTCAACGGTGCTACAACAGAATGTTAAACGCCTAGACATTGCCTACAAAAACTTCTTTGAAGGACGAGGATTTCCTAAATTCAAAAATCGGAGTAACTTTACTTCTTTTACCTTCGTAATGGGAGTTAAAATACAAGGTAATAAAATTTACCTACCCAAACTAGGTTGGATGCGGTTTTACAACTCACGCTCAATCCCCGATGGTTTTACCATTAAAGCTTGTGCGGTGAGAAAACGGCAAAATGGCTGGTATATGTCTATTAGGATAGAGGACAAATCTATTCCCGACTATCTCACAAAATCTCTCAAGGATGTAGTAAAAATAATTGGATGTGACCTAGGGATTACCAAATTAGTTCATTTATCTGATGGACATCAAATTAAAAACCCTAAATTCTCAACCAATAAAAAAGCTAAACGCACCCTAAAGATTAGACAGAGACGGGTTACTCGCAAACTCAAAGGCAGTAGAAATCGGAAAAAAGCTGCGAAGAAAGTTGGGCTATTTCATCAAAGAATTAGTAATAAGCGCCAAGCATATCAATGGAGAACTGCCCACAAAATAGTGGATCGAAATATTGATGCGATTGCCTTAGAAAACTTGAATATTTCGGGCATGATGCGCCGTTGTCGAGTAAAAATTGACGAGAAAACTGAAAGATTTCTCAAAAATGGACAATCCATCAAGAAAGGTTTAAATCGTTCTATCTCTGATGCAGGCTGGTCTAAATTAACTTTAAAGATTGAGTATCTAGCTGCGAAGCAAGGAAAAGTCGTAATTAAAGTCAATCCCAAATACTCTAGCACTGAATGCAGAAGTTGTGGCTATATTGACAAGTCTAACAGAGATGGTGAAAAATTCATTTGTGTTGAATGTGGCTATATTGAACACGCTGATATTGGTGCTGCAAAAACGATTAGAGATAGAGCTTTAGAAATGGTACGTGGGGACTCTGCGAAACCTGGTACTATGTACCTAAACGCCCAAAAGATATCACCACGCTCTTTGAGCAAATGTGGTGAGTTTGGGAACCCTATCACTAGGGATATTAAGGCCGGAATGTCTTAAGAATCCCCATGCCTTTAGGCTGGGGAGTGTCAACAAAATAAAGAACTTCCCCTATGAACACCGCCAAAGTCAGTGTCATCATTCCTGCATTCAATGCCGCCGAAACCCTGGCTGAGGCAGTTGCATCCGCCGTCAATGGTAGCTACCAGCATCTAGAAATCTTAATCGTTGATGACTGCTCTACTGACGATACTAGCAAAGTTGCTGCTAAAATTGCTGAGTCAGATCCGCGAATTCAGTTATTTATAAATCCCCAAAATTATGGGGTTTCTAAGTCGAGAAATTTAATGATTGATCGGGCAACAGGTGAGTATGTAGCGTTTCTCGACAGCGATGATACTTGGGAACCAAACAAGCTGGAATTTTGCTTGCAGATGCTCTCAGACAATCCAGAAGTCAAAGCTGTTGCTCATGCTTTGCGGTATTTAGACAAAAGTGGCAATAAGTTAAGTTATATTCCTACCTATCCCACAACCAAAGACGAAATGCAGGCGATTAAGATGACAGGGGAAAGTCCTTGGGTTTTCCCGTCTTCTATGGTGATTTATCGCACAACACTACTTATTGAAGGTGGGTTTGCTGAAGATTGGCAAGTAGGGGAAGATACAGAGTTATTTACCAAAATCGCCCAAAAACATGGTTTGCTAGCGGCGACACAGCCCTTGGGAAATTATCGGATTAGGGGGAATTCTCTCACAGATAAGCACTGGCTGAAAAAACGTCTTGCTGCCGATTGTGTCAAGGAAAATCAACAGCGGCGCTTGCGGGGAGAAGCGGAGTTATCTTTGAATGAGTACGAACAGTTATGCTTTAAGAATTTGCCTTTTGGGAAAAAACTGAACAAATTTAGAAGATTTTTGGCTCTGCACTACATGAGAAAGGTCGGACAAAGTTGGTTGAATAGGGAGGTTTTGCCGACTCTTGTTTACGGGATTGCTACTACACTGCTCAATCCTCAAGCTACTTTGAATAAGTTGAAATGGATGAAGTATCATGAAGAAAGGTTTAATACTCCGTAGTTGATTTAATTTATGGACTGGCAGGAAATTTCTGGAAACTGGGTATTAATTCCTTCGAGACCGATCGCGATCGTACATTTTCTCGGTGGTGCATTTGTGGCGACAGCACCGCAGTTGACCTATCGTTGGCTGTTGGAGGCTGTGGCTAACCAAGGATATGTTGTAGTCGCAACGCCGTTTGTCAATATTTTGGATCATATTGCGATCGCCCGCGATGTCCTCAACAAATTTGAAAATGCTCTCGATCGCTTACAGGGAAACAAAGCGATCCGAAATCGATATCTCCCCATTTACGGGATGGGACACAGCATGGGGTGCAAACTCCATCTCCTCATCGGTGCTGTGTTTGACGTGGAACGGGCCGGCAATATTCTGATCTCTTTCAACAATTATGCGGCTTCCGAAGCCATCCCGATCGTCGAACAAATTTCCCCTGTTTTTAAGGTCGAGTTTACCCCTTCCCCCCAAGATACCAATCGCCTCGTCAAGGATAGCTATCCAATTCGGCGCAATCTTTTAATTAAATTTAAGGGCGACAACATCGACCAAACCCTGCTTTTAACTGACTTGCTAAAACAGAGATTTTCCGACATGATTACAATTCAGACTCTGGCTGGGAACCATCAAACACCCTTGGGGCAGGATGTTAGCTGGCCTGTCGGTCAAATTTTTACTCCCTTTGATGCGATCGGACAGTGGGTAAAACAGGAAGTGTATCGGGAATTAAATCAATTAAAACAAACAATCTTGTTGTGGCTAAATCCGATGTCCCGCTTTTGAAAATTTAGCAAATGTCGATCGACGCCACTGTAGTTTCAAAAATCTCAGTGGCAAATCTCGTATCTGCAAAATCGTAACTTTATCCTTCTTCCTTGAGAATACAGGGAGAATAATTTTTGGCGATCGACAAACAATTCCGTCCATCAGCCGTTCTCACATAACTGAGACTGTCCCCAATGTCTTTCATTAATTTTAGACCTCGACCCCCCGGAGCTTCAAGATCAACTTTTTCAGCAATAATTTTAATTTTTGCTTCTAAATCAAACGGATCGCCCCAATCCCAAATTTTAATCTCTACAAACTCAGCGAACATTGTGACCTGAATGTCAACAGGCAAATCCGCTGGTTTACCCTTATGGGCGTGACGAACAGCATTCGTAAAGCCCTCAGCCAAAGCCAACTGACATCTGATCCACACACTTCTGGGAATTCGCGACTCGTACAATTGCGAAAACCATGATAAAACTTGGTCTAATCCATTTAGACCAGTATTGACTTGAAGATCCGCTTTCTTGAGCATCGGCAACTTTTCGGAACCTTTGAATTCAATCACTCTGGACCACTGAAATTCTTCATCGGCCGACGGGCAAATACAACGAGACAAAATAGAACAGTGGCAAAATTGAATGGTAATTTGAGGATACTAGCTTTGGTCGGCCGTCGAGCGATGTTTAATCCACTAATCGGTTAAGTACGATACCATACATAGCACTTCCATGTCAACCAGCGCCTCTAGAAAATAAAAGTAACCAGAATGATAGATTCCAAGGCAGTGCCGTTTCCCCACAATAAATCACGGTAGGGACATTGCACGTGCCGTGTCCTGGCTGTGGGTAATATTAATTCTGAATGCTACCGGATTTGATATGATATGATCAAAATTGAGTCAAACATTGAGTATAACTAAACAAGAAATACTCAATAAACTTAAACAGCGTAGTTTTTCGGGATTTGTCCGGGTTTTTAGAGGCTGTCAATAGACTATACTCAATCTCAGGTCAAGGCGCTGATAGGATGTATTTTGAGTGACCCCCAGACGTTGAAAGACTTGTAGTACCTGAGTGCCATGTTTCAAATTCTGGTTATAGACGATGATACTGCTGTTCAAGAACTACTGAGAAGAACCCTGAAAAAACAGGGTTACGAAGTAACGGTAGCAAGTAACGGCGAAGACGGTATAGCAGAGGCGCAAAAATTGCGTCCTGCTTTGATCATTTGCGATTGGATCATGCCACGCTTGACAGGCATTGACGTGTGTCGTCGAGTCAAGGCAGATCCTGATCTGTCAACTACTCAATTCTTTTTGCTGACTTCTTTGGGGTCGATCGCCGATCGAGTCAAAGGACTTGACGCAGGTGCCGATGATTTTATTTCCAAACCCATTGAACTCAACGAGTTACAGGCGAGAGTGCGCGCCGGACTAAGGCTGCACCAACTCAGTCGAGATTTAAAAATTGCCAAGCAAAGTCTGGAAGCAGAACTAGCTGAGGCCGCGGAGTATGTGCAGTCCCTATTGCCAGATCCGATGGTGGAACCTGTCAGCATTGAGTCAAAATTCATTCCTTCCCGACAGTTGGGAGGAGATTGCTTTGACTACAACTGGCTGGACTCAAATTATTTAGCGATTTACTTGCTTGACGTAGCCGGACACGGTTTGCGGGCGGCGCTACCTTCTGTGGCGGTGTTGAATTTGTTGCGATCGCGCGCGCTACCCAACATTGACTACTACAAGCCCAGCGACGTTTTACGCGCCCTGAACACCACCTTCCAGATGAGTTACCAAAATGATAAATATTTCACCATCTGGTATGGAGTTTACAACCGGAGCGATCGCACATTAGTTTACGCCAGCGCCGGCCATCCCCCCGCGGTATTGATTTCTCAGTCCCCCACCAGCAAAGCCAAAGTCCAGCAACTAAGAACCCCCGGAATGCCTGTCGGAATGTTTCCCGATGCCCGGTATCTCGATAATTGCTGCGAAGTCGAAGATTTGAGCACTCTCTACATCTTCAGCGACGGGGTATACGAGATTAATCAACCCGATGGCAATATCTGGGGACTCGATCCTTTCATCGACTTGTTAGCAGCTTACAACGGTGGAACTGCCGACCAGTTAGAGTTGGTTTTGAGCTACACTCAAAAATTGAATGCTAAAGCAGTTTTTGACGATGACTGGTCTTTGCTCAAGGTAAACTTTGGCTAACCGACTTCTGGCTGCATATCTGCGATCGCATAGCCAGAAGTCAGCAGCCAAAAGATTTAGTATTTTATAGCAGAATCTTGCTATTAAAAGCCTCACGGGTGGAAAATATCTCAAAAACTCGATCCATGCTGGTGAGTTCAAATAAGATGCGGATTTGCTCGTTGATAGAACAGACGACTAACTGACTACCAGCAGCCCTGACTGTTTTGAGCGCCAAGACTAAAGCGCCCAAACCCGAACTGTCCATAAATGTCACATCTTGGAAGTCTATCAATACCACATCGGCTCCAGCTTCCACTAGGTCGCTAATCTCTAGGCGAAATTGACTTGCTTTAGTGCCGTCTAAGATGCCAGAGGGTTGAATAATTTTAACTACAGGACTCATATTTTGCAGTAGGAATGTCAGAATTTCTAGCCAGACTACGTTAGTATAGCTGCGAGACGGACTCCGAGCCAAATAGGGGCAGAGGAAAACAAGATGAGATATAGCAGTTTTAAATCAGACGAAATACAGCCCTGCGGCTGTAGGGACAAGGCACTGCCGTGTCCCTACGGGATATCTCAACTCAGAAATGTTATATCTAAATCTATCAATTAAACAGAGCTAACTTTGGCGCGATAGAGCAGTTTGTCGCCTTGCTTGTAGCCCGTATAGCGGACTTTGACCAGTTCTCCCGGCTGGGCTGTTCCTTCGAGGAGTTGGTGCTGTTGCGGATTATAGGGGATGGAAGATCCGACGGTCGCGATCGCCTCTACCCCCCATTCCTGCAACAATTTCTCGACCGGACGCACCAAAGGCAGTAATTTCACAGCCGGCAAATGGTGATTTTCCTGCGCTTTGCTAGCGGCAGTCGGCCACTGCAACATCCAGGATTCTAAAATTTGTAAGCTGGAAAGTTGAAATTCCTGCATTAAAGATTCCCGCTGAACATCAAGTGTAGCTTGCAATCTCTGATATTCTTGTTGCATTGCCGTCGGTGCTGGCTGTTCTAACTCTACAGAACCAGGGGCAAAAGTTGCCAGCACTTCGTTTAAGGAAATTTGTAAAGCTTGACTGATTTTCAGCAGGATCTCTACTCGTGTTTGCAAGGCTAAGCCACGACGCAAACGGCTGAGTTCAAGTTCAGAAACCCCTGCTTTTTGGCTGAGTTCTCGATCGCCCCCAAGGCCTGCTTGTTGCATCAGACATTGCAGTTGAGAAGCATAATCTGGGATATTAGCTACCACAAAAAAGCCATCCAAAGTAATAAATGGATATTTTATCGTAAGCTGTCAGGTGTCGCAACTGCATCTTTAGGGCGGGCAAGATGCCCACTCCCCAAGAGTTTTACGATTTTTAAGGATGCAAATTGATTGATAGCTGGCTATTTCACAGCTACTTTTTCAGAAACGGCTACAGTTGCCGTTGTCGCTGAACCTTGCAAGTGTGCTTCCAGGAACCACAAACGCTTGTCAATTGCCCGCGAAATTTCGGTATACAAGTCAGCGGTGTCAGCGTCACCGAGTTCCCCTGCTTTATCTATGGCGACTCGCAGGTGTTGGGCATAGGGTGCGTAGCGATCGGCCAAAGCCGTCAGGTACTCTTTACCATCTAAAATATCGAAAGGAAATTCGGGCAAAATCGAATCTGCCGCCGCTGTGCGGGCTGTTCCTACCGCTAAACCGCCCAAAGCTGTGACCCGTTCAGCAACCGTATCCACATATTCTTCGAGTTCTGTTGCCATTTCATCAAATAGCAAATGTAGCTGGTAAAAGTCCATGCCTTTGACGTTCCAGTGAGCTTGCTTGACTTGGGTTTTCAAGTCCAGAGTCGTTGCTAGCGTAGCGTTGAGCAGCCCGACTATATTCGATCGAGTTCCTACTGGCATATCGATGCGAGTTGGATAAAGGCGTTGTTTGTGGTTGTTCAGACTCATATGTTTTGTACCTTGTTATTTTCCACTAAAAAAATTAGATTTGTGCAGTGTTTCCTGAACTCAGGCTAAGTGCATCTGCAACACGGAACGGGGAGCGCGACGTACTTTACAGCGGATGGTTTCTAAACCGAGGCGCTGGCAAGCTTCGTATCGGTGGCAGCCGGAAAATCCGTAATACTGACCCTCTACTTCTAGCACGTCGATCGGCTCGTTTAAGCCTACCTCGCGGA
The DNA here is from genome assembly GCF_021648855.1 of Tychonema litorale BBK16. Lineage (GTDB taxonomy): Bacteria > Cyanobacteriota > Cyanobacteriia > Cyanobacteriales > Microcoleaceae > Microcoleus. Next base: position 9,536 of record NZ_JAKJHX010000136.1, read on the forward strand.
TCGATTCCATGAGGGCGCTTACTTTGGTTTGGTCGTTGACTCGCGGCAGGGGGCGACGAATCTGACTGAGGGGTATTTCTTCGATCCTCATTCTGGTTATCTCTCGCTTCTTATTAAATCATACTCGTAATGACTTCGACTTGGCAAGCAAGATGTATAGGACTGACGCATCGGGCCCAGAAACCGGGTTTTTTTACGAAAATACTTGATTGTCACCTACAGATTAGGTGAAAAACCCGGTTTCTGCGTCGGAGTGCGTCAGTCCTAATGTATTGACGTTTGAAAGCCCTAAAGTTATAATTTTATTAGGCAAAGCCTAGGGGTAGTCGTTACGACTGCCGCATCATAACCGCTGAAGAGGCGGTTTTGCTGTTTTTAAGGTCGCTCGAAGCAATAGTATTTAATACCTAATTGGTCTATTTGACTAGGCTCTAGGTCGCAGTCTACAAGTAACTTTTTTTCTTTCAAAGATAAGAAAGCTCGATTATCAGGCTGGTCTTGGCTGCGCGCAACGGGATATAAGCACAAATCAGTTAGTTGCATTACTAGGTTATTTTTTGTTTTGCTATCTATACCGCGTAGCAGTCTCGAAAAATCCGTGTTAGATAATGGCGAGTATTGACTAGATCGATCGGAATCGAAAGGATTGCCTTGCGATCGCAACTCATTGAAATATTGCTTAAACAGATGTGCTAACGTACAATGAAAACTCCTAAATTTCCACTATCGGGAGATAGATAACCGTGTTAGTCCAAGCGCCTCAAACTCCCAATTACAAATGGTTTTGCTCAATTTCTAGCGCTGCTGTGACAGCATTATGCCTGTTACCCCTCGCTAGCACTGCCGCCACCGCCCAAAGTCCCCAGAATCGAGAAATCAAAATCGGTGTCGTACAACGGTTTGGCACCAAAGCAACCGATAAATTGACCCTGAAAGCCATACCCGGTGACAGTTTAACTGTAAGTTACAAAACTCCTCAAGGTATAGAAACTGCAAAGGTTCCTAGCATCAAGCTAGAAATCGCCGCAAAACCGCTGGAAACACCAACCGTAGAAGAACGAGTGGTACTAAGTTCCCACCGCAGTTTTGAGAGTGCAGAAGATAGTGCTAATAAGTGGCGCGCTAAGGGAATTGAAGTAGAAATTGCTCAACCTTTGCGCTGGCAAGTTTGGGCAAAAAGAGATAATTACAACTCTCCTTTAGTGCGGCGTTTGCTATTGCAAAGTTTGCAAACTCAAGGCAACAAAACTGCTTTTTTAGATACAAAAGTTCTGAAACAAGTACCCCAAGCTTTTTGGGTTTTAAACGGGTTTCGTTTTAACCGCAATGAGTTAGATGTTGTGGCGGGTAAAAAGGTGATTGAGGTAGTAGAACAGACTACTCAACAGGCTACAGCTACTGAACCAGAGAAAGCGATTCAACAAACTCACCGTTATGGTGGCAGTTTACACCTTCAGAAAAATGCTTATGGTACTTATACTTTGGTCAATGAAGTACCGACTGAAACTTATTTGCGGGGAGTTGTGCCACATGAAATAGGAGCTTTTTCGCCCTATGCTTCGATTGTCGCTCAAACTATTTTGGCAAGAACTTATGCGCTGAGAAATTTGAGGCGATTTGCTATTGATAATTATGAGTTGTGCGCTGATGTTAACTGTCAAGTTTATAAGGGTTTGACGGAAGTTTACCCACAAAGTGACAAGGCGATCGCCCAAACTAGCGGTTTGGTTCTAACTTATGAAAATCAATTGGTTGATGCGCTTTATTCGGCTTCTAGTGGTGGAGTGACTGCACTTTTTGGTGATGTTTGGCATGGCGCAGAACGCCCTTATTTGCGATCGATCGTGGATTCCCCTAATAATGTTTGGGATTTGTCGAAACAGAGTTTGTCAGACGAAAACAATTTCCGTCGCTTTATGAGCTTGAAGAAGGGGTTTAATGAGGAAAAACAAGATACTTTTCGCTGGCGTGAAGAAGTTTCTTTAACATCGATTGCTGGGTTTCTCAAACAGTATCTTCAGAAGAAACAGCACCCGCTGGCTAATTTTAAAACGATTAGTCAGGTGCTAGTTGTGGAAAGGTCTCCCGGTGGTCGAGTTTTGCAAATGAGGGTACAAACTGACTTGGGGGCGATCGATATTGACAAAGATGAGATTCGCAATGCTTTTTACCCTCCCATCAGCACTCTGTTTTATCTAGATCCTATTTACAATCCAGACAAAACCCTGAATGGTTATGCTTTTGTGGGAGGTGGGTTCGGACATGGGGTGGGAATGAGTCAAACGGGTTCTTATAATTTGGCTAATTTGGGCTGGAGTGGCGATCGCATTCTTAGCTTTTATTTTCCCGGTACTCAAGTTGTACCACTGAATGATGCGATTACATTTTGGCGGGAATAGACATTTGGGCGGGAGTAGAATCAACATATGTTTAAGGACACAGCACTGCTGTGTCCCTATAGCCGTCTCCCTATGTATTTAAGGACACAGCAGTGCTGTGTCCCTACAGCCGTCTCCCTAGCTTGTTTCGGGTCTGTTTGACCAGATTTGAGACCAGCCATCGGCTCAAACAGCTATTAATTCATAGCTGGGAGTGACAGCAGATGGCTGAGGCTGTTTTTAGTACAGCGATTCTTCTTTGTGAGTTTCGATCGTACAATCAGACTTGGGATAGGCGACACAGGTGAGGACAAATCCTGCCTCAATTTGGTCGTCATCCAAGAAAGATTGGTCGGATTGATCCACTTCGCCTGCTGTGATTTTGCCGGCGCAGGTGGAACAAGCACCAGCGCGGCAAGAGTAGGGGAGGTCTAGTCCTGCTTCTTCTGCCGCGTCGAGAATGTAAGTATCCTCTTCAACGTCAATGGTCTGATTAATTCCTTCGGCTTCGCTGATGAGGGTAACTTTGTAAGTTGCCATGCACTAATCCTCTCAAAAATTCAACAACATATATAAGCTTTCCTAATGCAAACTTCAATGCTGTATTAGCTCTGAGGTTTGGTCTTAGGTTCGTTCTCTCTATGATAGTAGGGGATAGAAGGGAGGTTGCAACACTCATTTACAAAAAATTTGAATGGGATTAGTTATAATTTTTTCTAATTTCATCTTGATTGCTTATATCTGCTGTCGTTTGTCTGCGTCAGGCTCAAATGTATAGTTGTATGACACCAGCATTTGGGTAGAGAATCCCCCGATCGCATTTTTGCACTAATCTAGAATTAGGGCGATCGAGCTTTAAAGCTTTGTGGCGCTAGTCTTTAGCAATTTTTCCATAATCTAAAATCCTATGACTAATATTGATACGCGATCGGGCTTTTCGGTCAATTCTCCAATTCGAGTTGGAATTGTGGGTACTGGTTTTGCGGCTAAGTTGAGGGCCGAGATGTTGCAAACTGATACCAGAGCCCACTTAGTGACGGTTGCGGGCCACACTCCGCACAAGACGGAAGCGTTTTGTCAAAAATTCGAGGCCGAAGCTGCTGTTTCTTGGCGCAAGTTGGTGGAAAGGGACGATTTGGATTTGGTGATTGTCTGTACGGTGAATCGGGATCATGGGGCGATTGTCCTGGCGGCGCTGGAAAATGACAAGCACGTTGTGGTAGAATATCCTCTATCTTTAGATGTATCTGAGGCCGAAAGGGCGATCGAACTTGCCACCCAAAAGCGAAAACTGCTCCACATCGAACACATCGAACTTTTAGGCGGTTTGCACCAAGCCATTAAAACATCCTTGCCCTTAATTGGCAAAGTTTTTTACACCCGCTACGTGACTATTACAGCTCAGCGTTCGGTACCTCAGCGCTGGACTTATCAACATTCGCTATTTGGATTTCCGTTAATTGGGGCAATTTCTAGACTGCATCGATTTACCGATTTATTTGGGGAAGTGACAAGCGTTAACTGTCAAACTCAATTTTGGGACACTCAGCCAGATTTTTATAAAGCTAGTTTGTGCAATGCACAGTTGCGATTTGCAAATGGGGTTTTTGCAGAAGCTGTTTATGGAAAAGGGGAAACTTTTTCGGAGTCGGAAAACATTTTTACAATTTATGGAGAAGAGGGAACGCTGGTTTTTACTCCCGAATCCGGTCAGTTAATTCAGGGAGAAAATAGGCAAACAATTGAAGTGGGAACGCGGCGCGGTTTGTTTGCCAAAGATACAGATATGGTGTTAGAATATTTATTGAATGGTACGAATTTGTATGTGAATAATGTCAGTAGTTTGTATGCTTTGAAAGTTGCAGATGCTGCGAGGCGATCGAGTGATACTGGGCAAAATGTTGAACTTAGCAATTCGTAAAAAGCTAGCGAACACGAGGTTATTTCAATTGCGGTAACACGAGATGATAGAAAAGGAAGTAGCGCGGTGATACAACTCAAAGTCTGTATCAAACTGCTTTCCTTACCAAAAAGCTGGGTCTAAAGCCCCTTCTTCAGTGGCCGGCTTTAATTTT
>NZ_JAKJHX010000137.1 GCF_021648855.1 Tychonema litorale BBK16
TTATTAGTTAGTTGCCGAAATTAGGAGACGGCAGTGCCGTGTCCCTACAATTAATTGGGTAGGGACACGGCACTGCCGTGTCCTCTATATCTGATTGTTGACACCAATGGACACTGCCGTCTCCTCTTCACTCAATTTCCTCGATTTCCTCGATTTCCTCAATTTCCACCACATCAACAGACTGCAATTGAGTCGGAGTCGCGGGAATTGCCGCAATAATTGCATCAATCACTTTGCCTACCGGAATAATCTGCATCCCCAATTCTGGTACTGGTTGATTTTTAGGGATAATAGCTCTTTTAAAACCTAATTTTGCCGCCTCTCTTAATCTTAATTCTAATTGTGAAACAGGCCGGACTTGTCCACCTAAACCGACTTCTCCAAGTAAGACAGTTCTAGCATCAACTATGCGATCGCGAAAACTGGCCACAACTGCGATCGCAACTGCCAAATCCCCCGCCGGTTCCTCCACCTTCAAACCGCCCACCGATGCCACAATCGTATCCAATTTAGACAAAGGAATCCCAACTCTTTTCTCCAAAACAGCTAAAATTTGCTGCAATCTACCATTATCCACTCCAGTAGTAGAACGGCGGGGTGAACCAAAACTTGCAGGACTGACTAACGCCTGAATTTCTACTAAAATCGGTCTAGTTCCTTCGCAAGTAACTGTGGTTGATGTACCAGGAGAAAACTCGTCGCGATTCCCTAAAAATAACTCCGATGGATTGTCTACTTCTCGCAATCCCTCCGCTACCATTTCAAATACACCGATTTCATGTGTTGCACCGAAACGGTTTTTCATCGATCGCAAAAGTCGATGAGAAGCAAAACGATCGCCCTCAAAATATAGTACAGTATCTACTAAATGTTCTAATACCCTCGGCCCAGCCAAACCGCCATCTTTAGTAACATGACCGACAATAAATAAAGTAATATTTTCTCTTTTTGCCACCTGCATCAAAGCAGAGGTACATTCCCGCACCTGAGCCACCGATCCGGGTGCTGATGTTAAACTAGCAAAATAAATAGTCTGGATACTGTCAATAACTGCTACATTTGGTTTGAGCGCTTCCAACTCTCGCAATACCACTTCTAAGTCGGTCTCTGGAAGCAAATAGAAATTCTCGGCTGAATGATCGTCGGGATCAATTGGAGTAGCACCGTTAGTAGTGTCTCCGTTGCTGTCAGATTTATCTGAACTATCGCTTGACAAATCAACCGGATTAGCCACTCCCAAACGCTGCGATCGCAACTTCACCTGCTGGCCAGACTCCTCGGCACTAACATATAATATGCGATCCTTACGAGCTAACTTATTTGCCACCTGCAACAACAACGTCGATTTCCCAATTCCCGGTTCTCCCCCAATCAATACCAGGGAACCCGGAACGATACCGCCGCCCAAAACGCGATCTAATTCAGTATAGCCCGAAGGCCAACGAGACTGAGTTTGGTCAGCAATCTGCGATAATCTAAAAGATACCCTAGCTTGACCCTTGGACTTATCAGGAGGCGCACCGCCTTTTCCCTTAGTCGTTACCCCAGTCAACCCAGCCCGTGGTACGGCAATGGTAGAATGTTCTGGTTGCTCGTCAAAAGAATCCCATTTCTGACAGCTAGGACATCTGCCAAAATATTGTGGAGACTCATAGCCACATTCCCGACAAATATACTGTATTCGAGGTTTAGGCATTGTTTACAATTATAAATAATCACCTTAACATTTTTAAAAGTCTGAAATAAAGCAATCATAAAGCTTTCAGACCGATCGCGACAGGCGGATCAGTTTGTGTCTTAATGATAGGGTACAAAAAATTAACATTATCTCGAATTTAGCTTAAGGAGTGTTGCATAACTTGGAAAACCATAAAGAAAAAATTCTGGTAGTCGATGACGAAGCCAGTATCCGCCGGATTCTGGAAACTCGCCTTTCCATGATTGGTTATGATGTCGTTACCGCAGCCGATGGCGAAGAAGCTCTCGAAATATTTCGCAACACCGAACCTGACTTAGTAGTTTTGGATGTAATGATGCCAAAGCTGGACGGCTATGGCGTTTGTCAGGAGTTGCGGAAGGAGTCTGATGTGCCCATCATCATGCTAACCGCTTTGGGAGATGTCGCCGATCGCATCACTGGTTTAGAATTAGGCGCCGACGATTATGTTGTCAAACCTTTTTCTCCCAAGGAACTAGAAGCTCGGATCCGTTCAGTGCTACGCAGGGTTGACAAAAACGGCTCTTCGGGGATTCCCAGTTCGGGAGTCATTCAGGTAACGAATATTCGGATTGACACCAACAAGCGCCAAGTTTATAAAGGTGACGAACGAATTCGGCTCACGGGGATGGAATTCAGCTTGTTAGAGCTACTTGTTAGTCGTTCTGGAGAGCCTTTTTCGCGATCGGAAATTTTGCAGGAAGTTTGGGGATACACGCCTGAACGTCACGTAGACACCCGTGTAGTGGACGTTCACATCTCTCGGCTTAGGGCAAAATTAGAGGATGATCCCAGCAATCCTGAATTAATTCTCACCGCCCGCGGCACCGGCTATCTATTCCAGCGCATTGTCGAAGCTGGGGAAATTGGGTAAAGTTTCATAAATAGTCATTAGTCAGTAGTCATTAGTCAGTAGCTAGTTGGCAGTGGTTACTGGTTATTTGCAGTACCCTGAGCGGAGCGCCGTCAGCCAGCGGAGTCGAAGGGTCGAAGGGTAGAAGGTTATCAGAAAAACCATAATTGCCAACTGCCAACTGACAACTACATTGCCAACTGCCAACTATCAACTGCCAACTGACAACTACCAAATGACAAAATCTGATCCAAATAGAGTTTTGCGACAATTGCCCTTAGTTGCAGGAGGATTGGCCGGTACTATGCTGATGGTCAATCGCTTGCTGACTGAGCAACTCACCGATTCCCAAGCTCGATCGGACGCTTTGGGAGTAATTATCAGCGCTCTGCTAATTTTAACAGGTTTGCTGTGGCAACAAGTGCAGGCGCGATCGCCCGATTCAGTCAACCTCATAGGTGAAGAAGGCTTTGAATTTGCGCCAGATTTGCCGGATGTTGTGAAAATAGAATTGGCTTGGGCATCACGTTTGCTGTTGACAAATACGGCCACAAGGGCGATCGTGATTTTGTATCAAGGAAAAGTCCTATTGCGACGCGGCATTTTAGGCATCAATCCCGAAGTCAAACCAGGGCCAATTTTGCAGCGAGTATTCGACAAAAACAAACCAGTTTATTTAGTAAATCTGAATATTTATCCCGGCAAAATCGAATTTGATTATTTACCCGAAAATACTCAAGGAGTTATTTGTCAGCCATTGGGAAATCAAGGTGTTTTAATTTTAGGTGCTAACGCCCCCCGCAGCTATACAAAACAAGATGAAAATTGGGTTGAAGGCATTGCCGACAAACTAGAGAACACTCTCGCTGAACATCTAAATTAAAGTTAATATTAATGCCCAACGCCGAATGCTCAATTCCCAATGCCCAATTCCCAATTCCCAATTCCCAATTTCCAATCCCCAATCCCCAATTCCCAATTGACTACAATTTTTCCACCCGATTATGAACACTAGGAGACAAAGAAATTAAATCTTGGATATTCCGCTGCATCGTAGCACAAATATTATCCAATGGTAGATCGTTAGGATCGTGACCAAAAGGGTTTTCAATTTCAATACCAATTTCTTCAATCCCAAATAAAGCAAAACTAACTAAAGCTACTACTGGGGCAGTTCCCCAAGTTAAATCCTTCACCATTTGAAATGGCAGCGCCAAACAATAAAGCAACAAAAGCTGTTTTAGGTGAATCGCATAGGCCAAAGGTATCGGAGTTCTTAAAATTCTTTCGCAACCGCTCAATGCTTCAACCATGCTATTTACCAACTGATTCATCGCAGTTAAGCGATAAACATCGAGGTTATTTTGTTCATGTTGTATGCTCAAATAATCTCCAATCCAAAAAGCAATTTCCAGTGGGGGATTATTCATTTTTTTGAGGCTTTCATACTGAGATGGCAATACAAAACTCTCTATTTCTGAGTTAATTGGTTCTTGGCGTAGATGCAATTTCATGGCTATGGCAAAAGCAACCAATAATCGTAAGGCTGACTTTTTATTATCTAAATCTTCCGGTTTTTTATCACTAATCGATACCCAGATATGGCGCGCCAAATTACGGACTGCAATGATTAAAGTCCCCCAACATCTCCTACCTTCCCAAAAGCGATCGTAAGCTGTATTTGTCCGAAAAACCAATAATAAGCCGAGTACAATGCTAGGGACAATACTAGATAAGATTGGCAACGATACTGGGAGGCCAAAAAAGTACATCAGTGAAATCAAAAAGCCAAAACCAGCACATAGCATGACGCGGGGCCAAATAAAAGAAATGATCGACCCTCGAAACTGCAAGGCAATTTTAAACCAGGGTCTTTTTTCTGTAAGCATAAAAATTTCCTCTTTACAATACCAGCATGGCCGCTGTACAACCTACGCAAATGCTTGCTATGGTGCTTGTTCAGCTTCGATGGAACTCTGAGAGCATAGCATTTGAGCAAACAATTATTGAATTGTACCAAAAAACTCATCATATCAACTTCAGTTGCACCGGAACGATGTTTACTGTTGACTGTTTGAAAAATATCGATACAACCAGAAACGAGATTATTCAGATAATTTTGAAATCTAAAATTTTAAATGGTAAGATGATATCTGTATCTTTAAAATGCAATATTTCGTGCCAGATCTAACCACCTCTAATTCCTCGCATTTGCATCGATTGCCGAACCAACGGTGGCATATCTATTCGCCTCAAGCACAGCAAGCGGAACGGTTAGGCACAGAAATAAGTTTGTCACCACTGTTGGCCCAGGTACTGATTAATCGGGGCATGGATACATTAACAGAAGTTCAAGGGTTTGTAGAGCCCGAATCTCTGGTTTTGCCACAGCCAATGGATGAGTTTCCCGATTTAGCGGTGAGTGTCAAATTGTTGCGGCAGGCGATTTCCACAAGACAAAAGATTGCGATTTGTGGCGATTATGATGCGGATGGGATGACGAGCACGGCTTTGTTGCTACGAGCTCTCAGGATTCTGGGCGCGAATGTAGATTATGCGATTCCGAGTCGGATGCGAGAAGGTTATGGAATTAACGATCGCATTGTAGAAGAATTTCACTCGGAAGGTGTCGCTCTGATTCTGACTGTAGATAACGGAATTGCCGCTTTTGGGCCGGTGCAAAGAGCGCGAGAATTGGGTGTCAAAGTGATTATTACAGACCATCACGATTTGCCGCCACAATTACCGCCGGCTGATGCGATTCTGAATCCAAAATTAATTGCTGAATCTTCGCCTTATCGCGGTTTGGCTGGAGTTGGTGTTGCTTATGTTTTGGCAATTAGTTTGGCTCAGAGTTTGAATAAAGTTGGTGGTTTGGTGAATCCGCTGTTGGAGTTATTTACATTAGGAACTATTGCAGATTTGGCTCCTTTGACTGGGGTAAATCGGCGCTGGGTAAAACGAGGTTTGCGGCTGTTGCCTCACTCGCAATTAGCTGGTGTTCAGGCTTTGATTCAGGTGGCTGGAGTGCAGCCCGGAAGTTCTGAAACTCCTTTGATTCCTAATTTTAAGAGTCCAGTTCAAAATTCGTTGAAACCTGAAGATATTGGTTTTAGATTAGGGCCGAGAATTAATGCTGTGGGTAGACTTGCAGATCCGCAAATTGTGATTGAATTGTTGACTACAGACGATCGCGATTTGGCTCTGATTAGGGCGATGGAGTGCGAACAAATCAATCAACGCAGGCAGGAATTGTGTCTGGAAATTGAACAAGAGGCGATCGCATGGTGCGAAGAAAACTCCCCTAATTTGCAGCAAGAACGGGTGTTAGTGGTGGTACAACCCGGTTGGCATCATGGGGTAATTGGCATCGTTGCTTCTCGCTTGGTGGAGCGCTACGGCGTGCCTGTGTTTATTGGTACTTTTGAGGATGAGGATGAACCCGTAGGGGCGGTGCCCCCGTGCCCGCCCTCCGGTGCCTCGGTGCTTCCGTGCCCGCCCTCCGGTGCCTCGGTGCTTCCGTCCCCGCCCTCATCCTCGAAAATTGTGAGAGGTTCGGCGAGGGGAATTCCTGAGTTTAATGTATTTGAAGGGCTGAATTTTTGCGCGGATTTATTAACTAAATTTGGTGGACACAAAGCGGCTGGTGGTTTTTCTATGCCAGCGGAGAATCTGGACAAATTCCGCAGTCAACTGTCAATCTTTGCGAATGAATGTTTGGAACCGGAGCATTTAAAACCGTTAGTTTCAGTTGATGTTCAAGCGGATTTATCTGATATCAACCTCGACATTTATCGACAAATTGATGCTTTAGAACCTTGTGGTATGGAAAATAAAGCTCCTGTATTTTGGACACCAAATGTTTCTATAACTGAACAGAAAGTTGTGGGGAAAGGAAACCATCTGAAACTAACTGCAAGTCAGAGTGGAAAAATACCAGCAAGTTTAGGCGGGATTGCTTGGCGTTGGGGCGAATATTTTCCTTTGCCTCGCCTAGTTGATATTGCCTATCGATTGCGCGAAAATACTTTTAATGGCAAGACATCGGTGCAATTGGAATTGTTGGGAGTTCGATTGCCGGTATCATTGGCAAATTCTAGCCCGCAGGTTTCTCCGAAATCGAAGGCAGAGTTTGATTATTACGATCGCACTTATTCTTGTAGTTTATCGCGATCGGGCAATTTGCAGGAATTGAGAATCCGTAACTCTCAAGGGCAAATTCTCGCAATTCAACCGGGACAAAAAACTGGTTTATTAGGGAATAGTCGAGAAAATGCTCAGGAAATTGATGTTTCTCGGCCTTTTTTCGAGAATTTGATTCAAACTGCTTCAAAGGCGCTGGGTATTTGAGATAATCAGAAATTGGCGATCGAATTTTGGAAATTTTGAATCATCAAAAACTCAAATATCCCAACATTCGATCGCCCCAATCAAGCTAATCTTACAAATCGCCGCCCTTAGCCGCCAACAGAAAAATCACAATTGGGCCCGAAAGCACGACTGCTGCGAGCAAAGCTACCTGAATAATCAGTTTGTAGTCGATACCACTGCCCAATAGATCTGTTATAAAGTCCATGTGTCCTCCTGACTGTAGTGAATAAGTCTAGATTGTTGAATTAGAAAATCCGTTTCTGATCTTACCGGGCGATCGACCCTATTTCTTAAGAAAGTTTACAAAATTCAACTTTTGCAGCAACTAGCCCCTTTTGCCCCATACTTCAACTACATGGTGACTGAGCGTAGTCGAAGTGCACCTTTAGCGCCTTCTACTGCCGAAAGAGGGACGCCGACTCGGTGAACGAGAATTGCCACCGCTACCAAAACTCGGACTCCGCCTTTGCTGCGGGGAACTGGGTTTTTGCGATCGCCTCAAATTACTGCCACCATAACCCGAACCAGTCGATCGATTAGCATTTGGCGGTGCTTGGCGTCTGACTGGTGCGTTCGATGTAGGCGATCGCAAGCGGCCGGTCGTCCTCAAAGCTTGACGGTTTCTCACCGCAGCAGGAGGTGCTTGGTAGCGACTTTGATATTGGTTAACAGCTTCCCCGTAAGTATTACCATAGCCGCCATATCCCATCATAATTCCCGGCTGATAGACTGGTGGCATATAATATCGCGGTGTAAATAACAAACTGCCGATCGCCTGGCCAGCTATAGCCCCAGCAAACGGAGCCCAAAAGCCAGATTGCTGTCTCACAACCACCGTTTGAGGCTGACCAGTTTGAGGATTACTAACAGTTTCAGTCACATTATGAACATACTCAATTTTAAAATCTTCTGTCAAATGCAAGCTTGCTTTACTTTGCTCCAAACTTAGATAACTTTTCTTACCTTGCGATATTTCCTCATCAGTCAACCTAGCCATTTGCAAATCGCGCGATCGGTAAACAGAGGAAGTACCCGCCGGAGTATTGAGCAACATCAAACTATATTCACCCTCACTATCATCATAGGTAGCTTGCTGTACGGGATATTGCCCTTGAGTTAAATTATTGCTAATAGGAGTGGGCGCAGAACGAACTGTATTAACTTTCTGATTTGCCTCCGGTGTAGGAGTAGAAGAGCCACAGGCTATAGTCGTCAAACACAACGTTACGGTCATTAAATAAACTATCAATTTTCGCAGCATAAATACTAATTTGAATTGGGAATGGGGAATGGGGAATTGGGCATTGGGCATTGGGCATTGGGCATTGGGCATTGGGGCTCTTACACTGAGCGTAGTCGAAGTGTCGAAGAACCTTCTTCCTTCTTCCTTCTTCCTTCTTCCTTCCCTACAAAGGAATGAGTTCAGAGAAATTGACCAACAACTGATCATCAGTAAGTTCATCTCCGAACTGTGCGGGAGAAAAGTGAACTTGGATAGCTCTAAGCCTTTGCTGATAATTTAAATTAATCAGTGCTTTCAAACCAGCTTTCAGCGCGCTCATGTCAGCGAGGTCTGTTTCGAGTTGCGGAACTTCCCCTTCATAAGCAACTGTCAGAATCACCACTACATTTCTAGTTACAGGCAGAGATAAGGGAGAATTTTTATCATGCACAGAGTCATATTGAGGTTCGCTGAGATAGCGTTGAGCGGAATCTGTGAATAATTCTTCTACATAATCGCCTGCTTCCCCTTCATCCCAAAAAACATCACCTTCGTTTGCCGCTGATTTCCAGTAGTTATCGTACTGCAATAGGTGATTGCAAACCTCTACCAGCCCTTCTCCTAAAACTGTTAAGTCACCATCGGCATCAATGGCATCTCTAGCAGTGCTGTTGAGAATTCCCAATACAGGTGCGACTTCTTCACCGGTTAGGTGAACGAACACGCGGCAAACTGCAAATCGGGTTTTACCTGTAAATTGATTGAATCGATCGCCTAAAACATTCATGAATATACTTGTAATCTTATAGAGAGATATTTCACACCATAGCAGACCTGTTTGACCGAGACCGTCTATCCTCAGATTGAGGTTGCGCGTTATATCGTTTCTGGTTACACCGGAATGATATGGAGGATACGGCAGTGCCCATAGGTGTCAACTTAAGCCTGAAAGTCTTGATAAATCTCGTTTTTCCCTAAGTCTAGATCCCCCTAAATCCCCCTTAAGAAGGGGGACTTTGAGAAGACTCTTGTCCCCCCCTTCTTAAGGGGGGTTAGGGGGGATCTGGCTTTAATCGTCAAACAGTAGTCTCTGAAGGGGTTTGACCTTAAGTTGACACCAATGGGCAGTGCCGTATCCCTACCGAAATAATACTGTAGGGACACGGCACTGCCGTGTCCTCATTTCAGCCACTGTAACTATTTGCTGATCGCACTTTCCACCGATTCGATCGCATCAGACGAACTCAAATCGAGTTCACCACCGGGTGCTTCTGGGTGTGTGCGATCGATCGCACCTGGAACTTCTAGGTATTCATCAACATATCCATCGGCGATCAACTCTTCAAAAACTTCAAAATCATCACTCATAGCAGCACAAGCAGCACTAGCCCGCTTGCCAGCGCGATAACTCATGTACGCAGCACCACCGCCCAAAACCCCAGCTAAGCCCAAAAAACCCAAAGCGAGCATTTTGTAGGATTTACACTGATTCATTTGACTATCTCCACCGACACCGAGGGTTGTCGCAGAACCAGATTGGCTAGCGCCAGATTTGCTGTAGGGACAGGGAAAAGCAAATGTTGCGTCACCGAAAGCAATGGTACTTGCGATCGCAACGGTAGAAGCAATGCCAGCTAACACTTGAAACTTTTTCATGGCGGTCTGGGATTTTGTAAAGGATCATTAAAAAAATAATGGTAACAGCTCTTTACAAATCCATCAACTACCCTGAGCAACCAAAATCTTGACTCCATAGTCCTGAACAATTTAATCACCGTTGCAAACACTTGGTGGCAAAATACTTTTAAGGCTATTTTTGAGAAGACTTATAGTTATTGGCATAAACATGACAGACAGCAAGGATCAGGCTATTGTACGATCGCCTCGCCGATTATTGGTAACAGGTGGGGCTGGATTTATTGGCTCAAATTTTGTCCATCACTGGTGTAGTAGCTATCCAGGCGATCGGGTAATCGTACTCGATGCTCTCACCTATGCAGGAAACAGACAAACCCTCGCCAGTTTAGAGGGAGGAGAAAATTTTCGGTTTGTACAGGGCGATATTTGCGATCGTAGCCTCATCGACACCTTACTTCAAACCGAAAACATCGATACAGTCGCCCACTTTGCAGCAGAATCCCACGTCGATCGATCGATCATTGGCCCCGCCGCCTTCGTCCAAACCAACGTTGTCGGAACATTCACCCTCCTAGAAGCCTTCCGCAAGCATTTTGAAACAATTGAGGACTTGTCTCTCAAAACACAAATGCGCTTTCTCCATGTCTCCACAGACGAAGTTTACGGCAGTCTAGGCCCCGACGACCCAGCATTTACCGAAACAACCGCCTACGAGCCCAACAGCCCCTACTCAGCCTCAAAAGCTGGCAGTGACCACCTCGCCCGCGCCTACTTCCACACCTACGGCGTCCCCACAATCATCACCAACTGTTCCAACAACTACGGCCCCTATCACTTCCCCGAAAAGCTGATTCCATTAATGTGCATCAATATGCTTTTGGGCAAACCACTACCAGTTTATGGCGACGGTCAAAACGTCCGAGATTGGCTATATGTCCTCGATCACTGCCGCGCTTTAGATGCCGTGATCAACAATGGCAAACCTGGAGAAACCTATAACGTCGGCGGCAACAACGAAGTTAAAAATCTCGATTTGGTCAAAATCCTATGCCAGTTAATGGACGAATTAGCAGTAGATTTACCCGTCAGCCCTTGCGAAAAATTGATCACCTTTGTCAAAGATCGGGCAGGACACGATCGACGTTATGCGATCGATGCCACCAAAATTAAAACTGACCTAAATTGGACTCCATCAGTCACAGTTGAAGAAGGTATGCGACGCACCGTAGAATGGTATTTAGCCAATCGCGATTGGTGGGAACCACTACTTTCCGAAGAATATCAGACTTACTACCGCAAAGTCTACACTAATTAGTCAGTATTCATGAGTTAGTTGTTGTTAGTTATAATAAATAACAACAACTAACTAATAAAAAGAAAGCACAAATGACCGAAACTAAATGGCTAAATCACCTCCAAGAACCCAAATACTGGCTGCTAGGCATAGCCTCCGGCTTGATAATTCTGCAACTAACCCTGACTTCCAGAACAGAAAACGCAGACCTATTCGGGACAATGTTTCTATTTTGGGGAGTTGTATGCTTCCTGATTTCCGAAAGATACCAAACCTTAACCTTAGAAAGCGGAATTTTCAGCACTTTCTTTGGGGCATCATTAATCTTTTTAATATTGCTCAAAAGTTCGTCCATATCTGGATACGACTTTTTTATCCGCGTCATGCCTTTCCTATCTGGAATCAGTCTTGCTTTGCTAGCTTCTGGAACCAAAGGACTAAAACAATATTGGCAAGAACTTCTAATTCTTGCCTATACAGCAATTCCTCCCGGATTGATAGGAATCTTTGTTGATGTCGCCAAATTAACCGCTAAATTTTCAGGTTTTCTCCTCCACTATTTAGGTTTTGAAGTAGTTCGTCAAGGAGCATTTCTCATCCTAGAAAAAGGCAGCGTGGAAGTGAATCATGGCTGTTCAGGAGTCAATGCTATCCTACAATTGTTAGGACTAGGCCTGGTTTTTTTACTCATGTTTCCTACAACTACGGGACAGAAAATTGTAGTGCCGATTGTTGCAGTCCTGATTGGATTTGTAGTGAATGCAGCACGAGTTTCTCTCATGGCTGTGCTGGTATCGCTGTCTCAACAAGAAGCCTTCAAATACTGGCATGAAGGTAATGGATCGGTAATTTTTTCAATGATTGCTGTATTCATTTTTGGGATATTCTGCTGGTTTGCCATTTTGCAAGAACCACAAAATAAGAGAAAACAAAATCAATAATGGCTATTACCGATTGGAAGACAGCGAGAATTTCTCTTTTAGTTGTGACATTTATAGTGGTTTTATTAGTTGTCGGAAAATCGACATTCTATCCATCGGCAGGTGTTCCTGCTGCAACCACATTTGAAATGCCAGAGTCCGTACCTGTAACCGACTGGCAAATTAAAAAAAGTACACCTCTAAAAATTAGTGACACTTCATCAATTAAGGTAGGCAGAAAATATGACTATCAAAAAAATAACCTTGACCTAGAAGTAGAATTGCGCTATGTGGTAGGAACCATTGGGGATGTAGCAGGTCTGGCGAAAGGAAATACTGTTCTTAAGTCTTCTCCTGGTAAACTAGAATTAGCGAATACTGAAAAAGTAGGTTTTCACGGGATTTTACAATTCCAAAACCGACTATATCTAAGTTCTTGCATCAATCCCAGTGGTGGCGCTACTGTTACCAGTAACCAGTTTAGATACAACCGGAATACAAGTGACTGGAATTTGAACCGCATTTTGTTTTGGCTGTTGGGTAGGGGCAATATTCAAGATCAGCGCTGTTTATGGACTCAGATGTCTGTACCTTTGGACAAAACAACTCCCCAAGATGCCAAGAAAATTCTAGAGAATGCTTGGGTTTCTTGGTATGGGTGGTGGCAGCCGCGATTTCCCAAACCTTGAGTAGATTCAAAAGAGATTTTTTTAACCCTAGGTGTATTAGTGTATGAATGAGATACAAGGCGATCAAGGTTTTTCTATGTACAGGTTGCGTTGGGTTGGCTACGGTCTATTAATTTTGTCATTATTAGATACGATCGCAGTTTTGACACCAGCAAATTTTGGCGTTCGTGCTTGGGAATTACAGACAATTGGGGCCATCGTCGAACGAGTGCCAGTTCCTCTATTGGCAATGGCGCTGATATTTTTTGGAGAAGGTTACGATCGCAAACCTTTGGAAGAGATCTTTTTAAAGATTTTATCTTGGGTTTGTCTGTTGCTGGCCCTGGTATTTCTGTTAATGCTGCCCTTGGGTATTTTTGGGGCGATTTCCGTCAACACCCAAAGCAGTAAGCAAATTACTACCCAAGCCAATCAACAATTAGCCCAATTGCAGCAAGTTGAAGAACGGCTAAATAAGGGAACTCCCGAAGATTTGAAAAATTTAGGGGCGGAATTGACTCGGCTGGGAGTACAAGCGGATACGAACAACCCCCAGGAATTGAAAAGTCAAATTCTGGCGAGAATTACTCCAGCAAAGGAACGATTGCAAGCGCAAAGTACAGCGGTTCAGTCTAATCAGCGTTTGGGGTTATTCAAAAATGCGATTAAGTGGCTATTGGGCGCTTTAATTTCTAGCGTTTTGTTTTTTACGATGTGGCGCGGTACTAATTGGGCTAGATAATTATTTTGAGTTAAGAAATTAGGATACGGCAGTGCCGTTTCCCTACAATTAATCAGACTAATTAGGATACGGCAGTGCCGTTTCCCTACAATTAATTGGGTGATGGTTGCATCCCAGCGATCGCGCAATCGATAATTTTGGGAGTAGGGACACGGCACTGCCGTGTCCTCTATATCTGCCGTGTCCTCTATATCATTCCAGGCGTTGCTGATTTAAAGTATGATTTTCCTCCGAAATGTAGGGGCAATTCATGAA
>NZ_JAKJHX010000138.1 GCF_021648855.1 Tychonema litorale BBK16
TCTTTGGAGGATGTAGGTTGCAGTGCCTGGTTTGATGCCATTTGCTAGGTGGTGGCTGTCTGGTATTGTGGGGTCAAGGATGACTATTGAGCTTGGCTTTTTGCTAATGCAAAAAGCCAAGCTCAATTTTTTTTTGGGGGAGCAGTTAATTTGAGTTAGGGTTGTCATCTGTTTTTCCTTTCAGTAAAATAAGTTGTTGAGTTGGTTTTGCTCGATCGCCGGATTTGAGTTCGTCGGTATTTTTACCTTTTGGCAGATGACACACTAAAATTTTCAATACTGTTATAAATTTCTGTCTGTTTCATTGCTGTGTCAGTGATTCATATCACTCAGTAGAAAAAATTTATATTTCAGTGGGCGATTTTACACAAATTATAAAAAGTCGAAGCGATTTGACGCCCAACTGGGGGCGGGTTTATGAGATTGTGGGTTTTAGGCATTGTTGGTGAACCCGCCCGTTACAACAGTACACTTATCCGGAGTTTTTAACTAACACCATGAAATTTATTAACCCCAAAACAGACTATGCCTTTAAAAAAATCTTTGGTTCGGATCAAAGCCAAGATATTTTAATTAGTTTCCTGAATGCGATTGTCTATCAAGGTGATACAGTCATAGTTTCCTTAGAAATTATCGACCCCTACGCCCCTGGGAGAATTTCGGGATTAAAAACCACTTATTTTGATGTGAAAGCTCTCTTGAATAATGGGGAAAATGTGTTAATTGAAATGCAGACATTTAATGTACCTGCTTTTGGAAAAAGGATTCTTTACAACACAGCGAAAATGTATGTCAATCAACTGAAGTTAGGGGAAGTTTATCCAGAATTGAGAGCTGCGATCGGTGTAGCGGTGACGGATTTTATCATGTTTGATGAACATAGTAAAGTGATTTCGCAATTTACACTCAAGGAAGATGAGTTACTACTGAATTATCAGCATAGTCCGTTAAAGTTAGTGTTTGTGGAGTTGCCAAAATTTAATAAAACCCTGGAAGAATTGACGAATATTACGGATAAATGGCTGTATTTTTTACGCAAAGCACCGGATTTAGAGGTGATACCAGCATCTATGTCTATTGTACCGGAAATTGAGAAGGCTTTTACTATTGCCGATCGCGTAAATCTCAGTTTAGAGGAAATAGATGATTTGGAAAAGCGGGAACAGTTTGAACGAGAACGCATAGGTGCGATCGAGTTTGCCAAAAAAGAAGCTAAAGCCAAAGGGCTGGCTGAAGGGCTGGCTGAAGGGCGGACTGAAGGGCGGACTGAAGGGCGGACTGAAGGGCGGACTGAAGGGCTGGCTGAAGGGCTGGCTGAAGGGCGGACTGAAGGGATACAAATTGGTGAACAAAGAGGTCAAATAAATCTGATTAAACGCCTATTGCAACGGCAATTAGGGGAACTAAATCAAGAAATAGAAGATAGTTTGTTCCGACTATCTTCAGAACAATTATCGTCATTAGGTGCGGCTATTTTCGATATATCTAGTTTCGCTGATTTATCCATTTGGCTAGAAACTAATTACCCTAATTGAGCATGACTGAGGTGATGCCCATGTTACAATCTGTAGCGTTACATTTTGGATAGATTAAGTATATGTCTTCAGATTCTATGAATAACGACACAATTGTCAATACAGTCGAAGAACACGAGATTTTTGGCGATCGCGATTTGCCATCTTGGTTAACCGAACAACAAATTAGCCTCGCTTGTACTACTTATCAAACCAGTAGGTTAATGTTAATCGGTGCTGTGCCAGAAACCAACAGAATCTCGGCTTTTTGGCGAATATTCGATCGCGCAATGGGACTTTTTTGCACACCGGAACGCCTCTACCTCAGCTCAAAATATCAACTCTGGCAATTAGATAATGTGCTGGCTGCGGGTGGACAACATCAAGGTTACGATAAACTATACATACCGCGCATCGCCCACACCACAGGAGATATCGACATTCACGATATCGCAGTCGATCGCAACAACCAAATCATTTTTATTAGTACGTTGTTTAATTGTATTGCAACTTTGAGCGATCGGCACAGTTGCAAGCCTCTCTGGAAACCGCCGTTTATCTCACAATACATCAATGAAGACCGCTGTCATCTCAACGGTTTGGCGATGGTGGATGGGGAAGCGAAATATGTCACAGCTTCGAGTCAGTCGGATGTGGTGGATGGTTGGCGCGATCGCCGAAAAAATGGCGGTATAGTGATTGATGTCGCATCTAATGATATCATCGTCACAGGATTGTCGATGCCGCACTCACCTCGCTGGTATCGAGATAAATTGTGGTTGCTGAATTCCGGGAGAGGAGAATTTGGTTATGTGGATTTAGAGACAGGGAAATTTCAGGCTGTTACATTTTGTCCGGGATATGTGCGAGGACTGGCTTTTTGGCAAAATTGGGCAATTGTTGGATTGTCGAAACCGAGGGGTGGTGACAATACTTTTAGCGGTTTAGAGTTGGATGAGTTGTTAGCAGCCAAAGATGCTGAGGCTCGGTGTGGGATGATGGTGATAGATTTGACTACTGGTGCGATCGTGCATTGGTTGCGGTTTGAAGGAATTGTCACAGAATTGTATGATGTACAGGTAATTCCGACAGTGAAAAAACCGATGGCTTTGGGTTTTCAAACGGATGAAATTGCTCAGTTGATTACTTTGGAAGTTTAACCGCTGATGGTGGCGGATATACGCTGATGAACGCGGATGATACAGATTGACAAAATCCCCGACTTCTTTAAGAAGTCGGGGATTTAATATTGAGATACCCTACACTAAAGCAGGTACTTGCGGCCAGCGTTTCATGACTTTACCAATTACCGCCAATTCTTCCATCAATTTGTCGAACTGATCCGGTGTCAAAGATTGTGGCCCGTCAGACAACGCTTTTTTGGGATTCGGGTGCACTTCAATCATCAGGGAATCAGTACCAGATGCGATCGCACTTAATCAATCAATTCCGCTTCTTCAAAAATCAGCCGAGTTGTTAACTCCAAACCAGGCAGTAACTCATCCACAATCGGTGTATTATTCGTATAAACTTGACTCGAACCATCGGGGAAAAAGCTTCTGATTAAAATAGTTTCTGGATCGATTACCCAAACTCGCGTCACACCCGCAGCCAAATAATCTTTCGCCTTCTGTTCAAATTCCTTCATCGTTTGATCGGGAGAGATGATCTCAATCACCAGTTCAGGAATTGCGGGACAAGCTTCATTCCGCCGCCAACTTTTCGCCAGACGTGTATAAGAAATATACGTCAAATCGGGAACAGGTGCCCAATCTTTACCCTGACATTTTAACAAAATTGCCCATTCTGGAAGCACTCGCCCGCTTCCTTTACACCATATACGAATCAGGCGACACAAAGCAAACTGTAAAGTCGAATGAAAAAATTTTGGAGACACTTTAGGAACTGCTTGACCATCTACAAACTCATAATATACATCTCCGTCGGGCAAATCTAGAAATTCTGCTAAAGTGAGTTTGGTTCCGATGCTTACCATGACTCCTAGCCCTCTCGCTAATTAATTGATATGTCTATTATACAAAATTTTCCAATATTCCTAGAAGTGCGATCGCACCTCGGACTCTACTCCAAAAACAGGATAACAAAATCCCCGACTTCTTTAAGAAGTCGGGGATTTAATATTGAGATACCCTACACTAAAGCAGGTACTTGCGGCCAGCGTTTCATGACTTTACCAATTACCGCCAATTCTTCCATCAATTTGTCGAACTGATCCGGTGTTAAAGATTGTGGCCCGTCAGACAACGCTTTTTTGGGATTCGGATGTACTTCAATCATCAGGGAATCAGTACCAGATGCGATCGAAGCAAAGGCCATTGAAGGCACAAACTGAGACCAACCGGTGCCGTGACTGGGGTCAACCATAATTGGTAAGTGAGTCAGAGTTCGCAACACAGGAATCGCCGATAAATCTAGCGTATTCCGCGTATACTGTCTGTCATAGCCACGAATGCCGCGTTCGCACAAAATCACGTTCGGATTACCAGCAGCCATGATATACTCAGCAGCCATCAACCATTCTTCAATGGTTGCAGAAATACCACGCTTCAACAAAACTGGTTTGTCTTGAGCTCCGACTTTCTTCAATAGCGAGAAATTCTGCATATTTCTGGCCCCGACTTGAACCACGTCTGCTACTTCCACGATCGCACTTAAGTCCGCCGCATCCATAACTTCGGTAATAATTCCCAAACCGCTAGCTTTCCGCGCCGCCGCTAGCAATGCCAAAGCACTCTCGCCGTGCCCTTGGAAAGCGTAGGGGGAAGTTCTCGGTTTGAAGGCTCCACCGCGCAGAAAATGAGCTCCAGCAGCTTTGACGCGCATTGCGGTTTCGACAATCATTTCTTCGTTTTCGACGGAACAAGGGCCTGCTACGATCGCGATCGGGTGATTCAAGCCGATCGTCACAATTCCTAGAGGAGTAGAAACCTCTACGGCGCTTGGTTCTCCTTGACGGTACTCCAAGCAAGCGCGCTTGTAGGGTTTTTCCACTCGTAATACTTCCTCAATCGAGGTGCTCATTTCGCGAAGCTGCATCGGTTCGAGATCGGCGGTGTCGCCTACCAAACCTATGACAACTTTATAGCGTCCGACTATTTTTTCTGGTTCCAAACCCCAGTTAGTGCGGAGTTCTTGGTCTAGGCGATCGATCTCGGCTTCTGGAGTGCCGGCTTTCATTACAATAATCATAATTTTTTTCCCTTCTCTGTTGCGATCGACACCGATTTTTACACCTAATGCAGATATGAAATTATATCCGATTTTAATCGTGTGTATATTTATATTTGTGTAGTTGGGTTACATCGTTTCCGGCTGCATCGGAATGACATAGAGGAAACGGCGGTGATGACGAGGAGACGGCAGTGCCCATAGGTGTCAACTTAAGGCTGAAACCTTTGAGAAATACGGGTTTTATGCCAAGTCTAGATCCCCCTAAATCCCCCTTAAGAAGGGGGACTTTGACCGGACTCTTGTCCCCCCCGACCTAATGGGGGCTAGGGGGGATCTAGGCTTAACAGTCAAACACTATTCTGTGACTGGGTTTGACGTTAAGTTGACACCAATGGGCAGTGCCGTGTCCCTACACCTACACCATATTAATTGTAGGGACTTGGCTTCTAACTTTTCGGTTTAGCCGATCGCCATCCTTCTCGCATCCGTCCAAAATTAATATTAAATTCTTCCCACCCCACAATACTCCCAGCAATTTCTTCATCCCAGGAAGCGGACAGAACTCCGTAACTCAATCCCAGCACACCTAAACCAAAACAGCCCATACTTACTAACAATACAGCCGTGTTGGGTAAATCAAACAAGCCTTTGCTGACAATCAAATAGCTGACAAAAAATGTCGAAATTCCCAGGATTGTTGGTATTCCACAAAATACCGCTATCCGGGATATCATGCGTTTGCTAACAACTTCTGGGATGGATTGCGCCTGTTTTTCGGTTTTGCTACTTTTCGACTGCTTGTCGGCAGACTTGGATTCTAATACTGGCTTTGCTGTTTTCCCGATTTTATTGGCTTTGGGCTGCTTGTCGGTAGACTTGGGTTCTACTGCAACGTTTGCTGTTTCGGGTTCTGTGGATTTTTTAGCTGTTTTTTTGCGGTTTGCTACCGGTTCAAAAGGCAGCCGCTGGCGTGGTGGTTCGGAGGACATATTTTATAGGGGAAGGAAGAAGGAAGAAGGAAGAAGGAAGAAGGAAAATGCAGTTATAGTAATATTTTTAGCGTTTCAGAATGGTTTCTATGTTTCCAACCTGAAACTGTGGACATTTATTCAGTAGACATCTCCTAAAACTCTTGTGGGTAGGCATCTTGCCCGCCCTTGACTGACTTTTATCGAGATGGCTAATGAATATTGTCGCAAATTTTGGCTTTGGTGTTTAACCGCGAATGCCTAGACGGGCAATTAGTGCTTTGTAGCGATCGAAATTTTCCTTTTGCAGGTATGCCAGTAAGCGCTTCCGGCGACTGATCATCATCATCAAACCGCGTCTGGAAGCGAAGTCTTTTTGGTTGATTTTCAGGTGGGCGCTGAGTTTGCTAATGCGATCGGTCAGCATTGCAACTTGGACATCTGGCGATCCTGTATCGGTTTCATGGGTTTGGTAGTCGCCCATGATTTCTTGTTTGCGTTCTTGTGTAAGAGCCATGAATTGCTTTTATGTTTTTTTGTACTATCTCACAATCCATGAGTATATCACAGAGGAACTACTAAGGATCAATTTTGCGATCGCACTTCATGGTTTATATCAATTCCGGCTGCGCCGGAATGACATAGAGGAGACGGCAGTGCCATAAAATAATGAGGAGACGGCAGTGCCGTGTCCCTACGCCATATTAGTAGGGACACGGCACTGCCGTCTCCTAATTTCGACTACTGCCGTCTCCTAATTTCGACTACTGTTGAAAAACCAGGTTTCTTGAGAATCTATCGACTCAAATAAGTAATCGCCTCTTTGATCCAATCATCTGCATTAGTTTTACTAGCCAAATTGCTGTCTTGACTCAGGGTTTGCAGTGCTTGCAAGACTTCTGCCCCGGTGTAACCCATCGCCAGCAAAACCATCTCGACTTCTTCTTGAATAGCTGCGGGGACTCCGGCGGCGACTGAGGTGGTCAAACCTTCGTGTTGTCGCCACTCTGAGAGTTTACTTTTGAGTTCGAGGGCTAAACGTTCTGCGGTTTTAGCGCCGACACCAGGGGTTTTGGCGAGGATGCGAGTATTACCGCCGACGATGGCTTGGACTAAATCTTGTAATCCTAGGGTATCCAAAAGTGCGATCGCCAATTGAGCCCCAACACCGCTAACACTGGTTAACAGTCGAAATAAATCTCGTTCGGTGGCGTTACCAAAACCGTACAATACGATTTGGTCTTCCTTAACTTGTTGATGAGTAAAGATTTGGGCGATTTCACCGGAGGGAGGTAATTGACCGGTGACGCGGGGCAAAATTTGGATTTCATAACCAATTTGATTGACTTCGAGAGTCAGGATGACGCGGTTGCTGCCTTTGGCGATATGGGCGACGGTGCCTTTGAGATAGCTAATCATAAAAATGATAATACACCGCTATTCGCCCTGATTCAACTCGGCGATGATGTCGCGGATTTCGTTGGGGCTGATATCTGTGCGATCGGATTTTGAATAAATGGTTAACAAAAGTACCATCAATGGCGATTCTAATTGATAAATCAATCGATTTATATTCAGGTGTTAAATCGATTTGAACTGCATCAGCTTCATTCGACATCGATGCCCTCCCACATTTCAGAAAGAGGTATCCGCTGTCCAGCTTTAGCTTCCTGCAATGCTCTTCTGAGACTCGCTTTGATTTCTTCAACAGTCGTATCGTCTGGATCTTTTTCAGCTTCATCCATGGATTCAGGAAGAAGAACAATAATTCGCACGGGGCCGGGAGTTTCTGCGGTTAAAGGTCGATCGAGCAATAATTGACCTTTTTCATCGATCGTTCCTGTGACTTCCAAGGCTTTCATGTGTTGTTTCTTAAACTTTTCGCACTGAGTTAATAATATTATATAACGCTAGTTTCATTGAATTATTTTCAAGTTAAAATCAGATTCCGTTTAACCATAGACAAATCCGTATTCCCAAAATTCACCACAAAAGCCACATTTAAGTTTTCCAAAGACTTGATAAACCACATAATTTCGTTAGAAGTTTTACCTTCATAATGATTGAACAGAATAGAAAATTTCTTTTCTAAATCCGGTTTAACTTGACTCGAAAGCAGTACCAATTTTAGCAGCAAACCCATTGTGCGACTGGGGCCAAGGTTATAAACTAAGTCATAAAAAATATAGTGGCTGGGATGTTGAGCATTTTCAACTACTAGAAAATTAAACAATTGATGACAAGTTCGAGCCAACAACACATTATTTAACTTTGCAGAATCATTTTCTGGCAATGTATTTTTGATGTATTTAAACAAGCGAGCGTTAAATTGTCTCCCGCCGTATTCTGGTTCCACCGCAGAGATTAAATATTCATACAAATCAACTTTAAACGATTGGTAAGATGGAGTAGGTTTGGTATCTCTCAGAAAAAACTGAGCCGACTCCTTGTAAGTTCGATCACCCTTGACTTTTCCAGCAAATTCCCTGACAGCCAAGTGTAGTTCCGCATCGTTCAAGAGTGTGGGATTTGCCGCAGGTTGCACAATTCCGAGCTCTGTATTTCTCGGCTCTACTAAATAATTTAAATATTGAGATAAATTACTTTCAAATTGCTTTTGTCTTTGAGATTGTAGGCGTTGAATTGTTCGTTGATCTTCCTCAATGCTATCCTTGTTAAGCAAAGAATATCGGTATAAATAAGGATATCGACAAATTAATTCGCCCAAAGCACAATTAGACTCTTGTTGCTCAGGTTGAGAGCCTTGTTCTACAGCTTTTACCAAGCGTTCTAAAGTCACAAATTCTGCGCTTTTAATAAATAAATTTATTTGATGCTGTAAGCGCTTAACTATGTAGAAGTCCATGCCAAATCGGGGAGCAGTCTGCTTAAATAAAGCTACTAATTTGCCGATCGCAAATTTGTGTTGTGAGTTCAATTGCCAGCGGTTGATTGGGATGTAGCAGCAGCGGTGGAGGATGTATTTAAACTCCTGTTCCGATCGCTTGAGAGACACTATACTGTACAAAGTTGCTTCAATTTCGCGATCGGGATAGCCCATACCATCAATAAATAGCTGCCGGAAACGATCAATTACCTTTACTGGCGATTCTGTTTGTACACAGGAGACAATGTGGTTGTACAATTTCTGTTCCTCGCTGGTAGCTGGCATCATCTCTAACAGTGCTGAGTTGACAATACTGCTGTCTGTAATGATTTCTGCCACTGGTGCGAAAACTACTTCTGCTTTTTTCGGCAAATCGCGATCGGGATTCAGGAAGCTATAGTGTTCTGGACTGAGTTTTTTATTCGCTGCCCAATCTAAGGCTATTTCCAAATTTTCCCCAGTCAATAACTGCGACTTATCTTGACGTTCGGAAGCCAGCCATGCTGTTAGTGCTGCTTTATAAGGAGCCAGATTTCCCAACTCTTTTTCCACCCAAAAGATATTGAAAACAGATTCATAAATTCGGCTTGCCAATAGTAACTTGTGCTGCGAATTCTTGACAACTAATCCTAATCTTTGTAATTCTAGTTTTTCAGGAGACAAATCCGCAGCTATTGTCAGTTTTTCTCCGGCTCTTTCAGAATCGGGTGGTTGCAAAATTTGCTGGTATACTTCTAGCAACTGGCTTAGATTGCAGCGAGTGTGAAAAATGCCTCTGCGAATAGCGATCAAATGTTCTGGCTGATCCCAATCTTCCCAATTTTTAATGATTCTAATTTTGGTTAGTTTTTCAATTTCGTGGGCTTCGCGATTTCTGCCAATAAAAGAGCCATACTCAAGTACCAAGCTGCAAAGCTTTTGAGTCAAAAACGGTTGACCTCCACTCCAAGCTAATATTTCTTGGAGGACTTTTTGAGGTCGAAAAGCTTTGAGTGCCAATCCTTTTGCTAGTGGCAAACTTTCTGGCAGTTCTAATCGATCTAAATTAATTTTTTCTGCTACATGAAAAGGGTTACAAGTTGGATGTTCGATTAATTCTAACGGTACTGCTACGCCGATTAAGGCAAAAGTGATTCGAGCATATTCTGGTCGATTGACTCGTTTGGAATAACAATCTCGAATCAAAGCAAAAAAATCTTTAGCACTAAAATGTAAGTTTTTGGTGCTGTCAATATCATCTATAAAAATTACTATATTTTGTTGTATTGATTTGAGCAGAACTTTTTCAATAAATAGCTCCAATCGCTGTACTGGTGATAGCAGTTCGCGATCGTTCCACCATTTTAGAGCATCAAACCTATTGGTGAGGTTAAAACTGCTTGCTATACGGTACATGATTCTCCCATACCACTTTTGGGGGCTGATATTTGGAGTGCTGATACTTTTTAAATTAACGCCAGCAATGAATGTGCCTTCTGCTTGCAGTCTCTTTGCCGTTTGCACCAGCAGGCTGGACTTTCCGGTTTGTGGCGGACTCAACACATAGCAGAATTTTCGGGCTTGGAGTTCTTCGTAGAGTTCTTCGTCTGCCCTCCGTTTAACATAGGTGGGGGCATTGACTGGGAGATATCCTCCGACTTGATATTGGTAAGTTGAGTGTACTTCTGATGCCACCTGCTGATTTATCAAGACGCTTCACCTCTATGTTGTCTGATTGAAGGGTTACAAATTGCAATTGCTGGTCACTTAATGTTGTTGAAAACTTTTGTTCCTCTTTCTCTATTTTCTACTAATTATCCGTGTTATTTTCAATCTTTACTCTATCTTTGCAATCCGAAATCTTCCGATCGCACGATCGCACCCAGACCATTGTTGTTATTTATACTCGTTTCCATCATCAGTATGTATATTTTTACTTTCAGGCGATCGAGAATGCCAAAATGTCTTGGTATTAAGGCATTTATGTTTACATTTTTTTACAATAACACTTTGAAATTGATCGGACTGAGGCACGTTCACGAAATTAGGTCATTTTGAGCGATCGTCAACAATCTCTATTAGGTCTGAGATGCTTTGCTATCGTTCAGTCTGACACTTAACTCAGCAAGTGGTAATTCACTCGGTGGTATCATATGGTCAGGGAAACTCACAACCATTCAGTTTTTGTCTTCAGCACCAGCCTTTCTTCACAAAAGATTGGATCGGCAATAGCTGGCAATAAAAAACCCCAGCTTATTGCTGAGGACTGCTTGAGTGGGAGATATCGTTAAATCTGCGTTTTTTTAGTTGACTTAGATCGCATGAAATTTCATGCTTGTAGAAGATGCGCCCTGATGGATTAACTACCCGATGGATGAACACCCTGATGGCATAACTCCCTGATAGATCAAAGCCCTGATGGCCCTTGCTCCACTACCCAAAAAATTCTGGTTGATGGATGATCGTGGATACTACTAACACGTCACTTCTGGCGCTTTTGATCGCTCAGGGTGTGCCTGTCTGAATTGATTATGGCAGGCAGGTTTCTCAGAAGACAAGTGGGCTATTGCATCAGTCCACTTCTGACAAGTTGGGTTTGCCAAAAAGTTTTAATCTACTCAAATCAGGGTCATCGAACATGAAATACAGCATCTTAGTTTTAGGCGTATTCGATCTAGGTAGAGCCAATGCAACTGCTTTGGTTCCGCAAGGCAAATTTGCTAGCGCTGGTCGGGCTTTGGAGAGTTGTCCCGACTTCCAGTACACTGGAACGAATGAAGATGGGGAGCAGGAAGAGGTCCAAACAGGAAAAGGGTAGCAATTAATTGCCGCCGATGAAGTTCTAGCTGTTGTGCTGTAATGCCTCCGACAGAAGGCGGTTAAAACTTCATCCTCCGATAAGTCTACCTACATTTCGGGTGTGAATGAGAAAATAAAAAAGTGGGGGCGGGTCTGCGAGTGGAGTTTCCCTATTTCTCAACCTCCTTAGCTTCTGATGTTCGGGCCAATCAGATTTGGCAAAATCGTATTTCATTTGATAAAAACCCAATGGACAACACACTCGCGACTACTCGCAGACAGCGGGTATTGACAAGAACCCAGGAACGCCGTCAAGCAACACCCAAAGAAAAAGAGCTAATTCACCTGCTGGCGAATTTGGCTTGTAGTTTGGTGAAATATGACGACAAACACTCCAGCGGTAAGCAGGTGCTTGCACCATCGGAACGGAAGTCGTTAGCTGAATGGCACTACCTGCGAGTTCAGCAAATTCGCCGGATCGAACGCAGTTTGGAGCCTGTAGCGACCCTGAAGCGCGTCTACTACAAGAGCATCCTCAGCCCTAGGGATTTGAAGTCTTTGAAGCTTCTGTGGCCTGAAGAGGACAAAAACCGGGTTAAGCGGGTCGATCCTGATTTGGATGATATCCTGAGCGAAGCTTTGGATCGGGGGGATACTTTGAAACAGTTGTTTCATTCGATCGAGGTTAAGGATCGCGAATTTTCGGCAACCGCGTGTCCAGGTGTAGTGCCTCTCTGGGTGAAAGAGTGGGAACTTTCGGGATATGACATCAACTATTTTCCGCCTTCCTTCTCTGCATGGGTTTCCCTCGTGGACGATTAGAAATTAGGACACTCCAAGAGCCCATAGGTGTCAACTTAACCTTTTAGTCCGCCAGTCCTCCCGCTCACCCGTCAGTCCAACCGGGAATGAATTCCCTGTCTAATAGCTAAAGTCCTCTCAAAGAGGACTGAAGAACCCATTAGCCCTGTTCAGACGACTTTAGCTTTGAGGCAGGGGTTTCAACCCTTTCCGGACTATGGGTTTTACCTGATTGTTGAGACTCTGACGGGCACGGTGGAGTGTCCCTACAATATTATTTTCGGTAGGGACACGGCAATGCCGTGTCCTCTGTATCATTCCGGTGCAACCGGAATTGATATGAATCGGGGTCAGAACCATTGTACAATGAGAAAAAACCAGGGCTTCAGCTAGTAGCTGATAGCTGATAGCTGATTGTTTCTCATGACTGACTCGATTTCTACTTCTCCATTAGACTCGATCGCCGATACAGCCGAACTCCGCTCTCAGTTGAGGTCGGGTTCGGAAAAAACTCAACTGCAATTTCTGCAACAGATGGCAGATTCCGGTTGGGATGTGTTGATGGAATTTTTGTTAGAGCGCCAGTCGGATGAACCGACGGCGGTGATGGGTAAGGCTTACCAAATTTTGTATCATGCTGATTCTCCGAAAGCGACGGAGTTTTTGCAAGCGCATTTTCCCACAGGAATTGTCCCGTTGCGATCGGACTCGAATATTGACTACACTCCACTGCAACAATTATTGGCACTACAGGAATTTCAAGAAGCCGATCGCTTGACTTTAGATAAACTTTGTGAATTGGCTGGTGAAACTGCGATCCTCAGAAAGTGGCTGTATTTTACCCAGGTGGAAAGTTTGCCCGTGGCAGATTTGCAAACAATGAATACCCTGTGGAAAGTGCATTCCGAAGGTAAATTCGGCTTTTCAGTACAGCGGGAAATTTGGCTGAGTTCGAGGAAAAATTGGGATAAGTTGTGGCCGCTAATTGGCTGGAAGAAGGGGAATAATTGGACGCGGTATCCCCAAGAATTTATTTGGGATTTGAGCGCACCTAGGGGGCATTTGCCCTTGTCGAATCAGTTGCGGGGCGTGCAGCCATTTTCGGCTTTGATGGCTCATCGGGCTTGGGTGAAATAATTTGTTCACCAAGAAACTGGGTCTGAAGCCCCGTCCTTCTAGGACGGCTTTAATTCTC
>NZ_JAKJHX010000139.1 GCF_021648855.1 Tychonema litorale BBK16
TGGATAGCCTTTTATAGAACAATTTATGACTAATCAACTAATTCAAGCCGTCGAACAAGCAGATTCTTCCGAAGGCTTATTAAACGCCGTAAAAGCACTGGCGGCCGCTTCCTCACAAGCAGCAATTCCCACATTAATCACAGTCCTCGGTTACAACAACCCCGGCGCTGCTGTCTCCGCCGTTGACGGGCTGATTCAAATCGGAGAACCAGCGGTACTGCCACTGCTAGAACAACTTGACGGCTACAATTACGGAGCGAGGGCTTGGGCGGTTCGGGCCTTGGCGGGAATTGGCGACCCCAGGGGTTTAGATATTTTGCTAGATGCGGCGGCGAATGACTTTGCTTTGAGCGTGCGGCGGGCGGCGGCGAGGGGTGTGGGTACGATTTGTTGGGAACTGATGCCGACAGAACAAATTTTAGATGCTCAAAAAAGTGCAGCCAAAACACTGCTGCAAGCATCCCAAGACCCGGAATGGGTGGTTCGCTATGCAGCAGTCGGAGGTTTGCAAAATTTGGTTAGTGCTGCGGTTCAAGCCGATTGGTTGTCCGAAGTTTTGACCAGACTTGAGGGAATTGTCTCTGGTGATGAAACTTCTTCAGTAAGAGCTCGCGCCCGACTTGCTCAACAAAAATTGTTACCGGGCTAGGGTTTGGGCGATCATCTGTTCCAATTCCCCTTGAGCGAGAGTGGTTAATATAAAGACTTCTTGTACAGTTTTTCCCTGTCTGGCGATAATTTTAAATCCCCCACGAATGGGTACTGACACTCTTAATGTCATGTGGGGGATGTGACCTTTAACTTTGTTAATGACGCCTGGAGTAACGGTGTGAATGCCAATTTTGTGAGTCAGTCGCTCTAAAATTGGTATCAATCCGTCAAGATGGGTAGAGTGATTCCAAACTAAGCGGCCTTTAGATTGTGAGTTCATAATTTTTTAACCAATTCAACATACCCAGTCTAAGCCACCCCCAGCGTTAAGCAATTGCCAATCCCCTGAAATCATCCATGAATTAGGAGGTTATTAGTTGCTGAAACCATTGCTTTGATTGAATTTGCCTTCTTCCTTCTTCCTTCGGCTATAACTTTTGATTTTTCTAATTGATTTGCGATCGCCCCCAGCATTTCAGTTACACTACACGGTTTGTGGAGATAACCGTCGGCTTTGAGTTCAAGAGCTTTTTCCATTTCAGTACCTGTCATAAAAATAAATGGAATGCTGGCGGTTGCAGGGTGCGATCGCAAAGCTGCAAAAACTTCAAAACCATTAAATTTGGGCATCATTACATCGGACAAAATTAAATCAGGAATTTGTGCGATCGCCATTTTGATCCCAACCAGTCCGTTCTGGGCACCCACAGCTTCAAAACCGTGCCATTCCAGAACTTCTAATACAGTTTCTCGGATCAAGTCGTCATCTTCTATAACTAATATTTGGGTCATTTTTGTGGCTTTTTGCTGGCTGTATACTTGTTTATATGTTAAACTTATGGTAACAGTATTTTAATAATTTAAAATAGACTATTGCAGCTACCCAGTTTTTTCCGGGATTGGGCGATCGGATTTCATCAAAATCTTTCATAAATCAATCAAACAGATTAAGAAAAATATCATGAGATTTATCAGCCCTAAAACAGATTTTGCCTTCAAAAAAATCTTTGGTTCCACCGACAGCCAAGATATCCTGATCAGCTTCTTAAATGCTCTAATTTACGCCGGTGAGCCAATTATCCAAGACTTAAAAATTATTGACCCTTACTTGGCTGCTACCGTTATGGGTCTCAAAGATAGTTATTTGGATGTCAAAGCTCAAATTAGTGGCAACAAAACGGTAATTATTGAAATGCAAGTTCTGAATGTAGCCGCTTTTGAAAAACGAGTCGTCTACAACCTAGCCAAAACCTATGCCAACCAACTCAAAATCAGAGACAGTTATCCTAGATTACAACCAGTAATTGCGTTGACGATTACTGATTTTGAAATGTTCAAAGAACAACCTGATGTGATTTCTCATTTTGTGTTCAAGGAAAAAGAGAAACTATTTGATTATCCCCATCTCGAAGTTGAAATGTTTTTTGTCGAGTTGCCGAAGTTCAAAAAAGAGTTAGACGAACTCACAACTTTGACTGATAAATGGATTTATTTTATGAAGCATACTCCCGATTTAGAAACAATTCCAGCCACAATGGAAACAGTTCCAGAACTAGAAAAAGCTTTTCTAATTGCCAATGAGGCTAACTTAAGCTTGAAAGAGTTCGAGGATATGGAAGCCGAAGAAAGGGCAATCGAAGAACAGCGGGGAATAGTTTCTAGAGGTATAGAAGAAGGTTTGGAGCGAGCTAGGGCTCAATTGATGCAAGCAGGCCGTCAAGCAGGCATTCAAGAAGGCATTCAAGCAGGCCGTCAAGCAGGCATTCAAGCAGGCCGTCAAGCAGGCATTCAAGAGGGAATTAAAGCAGGTCAAAGAGCGTTAATTCTGCGTCTGCTGGAGCGACGTGTAGGAACAGTAAATCCTGATGTGGTTTCACGAATTGGAGAATTATCTGTTGAGCAATTAGAGAGTTTGGTAGATGAAGTAATAGGATTTTCTAGTTTATCCGATTTAATGGTTTGGTTGGATAGAGCAGAATAAGAGAGAGAGAGCGATCGCTGTTAGGGTTTTTTAGATCTATCTACTTATAAACAGCGATATTCACAAAATTACGCCGATCGCATAAGATACAATTTACTGTGTCGTGTCCTAGGTTACTATCATTCAGGTTTTGAATTTTTAGGCGATAGAAATTTCGGAAGACAAATAAACGTCTTGAATGGCGTTAAACAATTTTACACCTTCCTCAAAGGGACGTTGAAAAGTTTTACGCCCCGAAATTAAACCACAACCTCCAGCACGTTTATTAATTACTGCGGTGCGAATTGCCTCAGCAAAATCTGTTTTTCCCGAAGCACCACCGGAATTAATTAAACCCATCCTTCCGGCGTAACAGTTGAGCACTTGATAGCGAGTTAGATCGATCGGGTGATCCGTCATCAAATCAGCATAAACCCGCTTGTCGGTTTTGCCATAACTATCGCCGCTCGCTTTAGCAACAGCTTCGTAGCCGTTTTTACACTCTGGCAACTTCTGTTTGATAATGTCAGCTTGAATAGTTACTCCCAAGTGATTTGCTTGACCCGTCAAATCCGCTGCAAGGTGATAATCTTTGTCTTGTTTAAAAATATCGTTGCGGAGATAGCACCACAAAATTGTCGCCATTCCGTATTCGTGAGCGTGTGCAAAAGCTTGACTAACTTCTTGAATTTGTCGTGTCGATTCCGGCGAACCAAAATAGATTGTTGCTCCAACTGCAACGGCTCCCAAATTCCAAGCTTGTTCTACAGAAGCAAACATGATTTGGTCATATTGATTGGGATAAGTCAGTAATTCGTTGTGATTGAGTTTGACGATAAAAGGGATTTTGTGCGCGTATTTGCGGGAGACACTTCCCAAAACTCCCAGGGTTGTCGCGACAGCATTGCAGCCAGCCGAAATTGCTAATTTAATGATATTTTCGCTATCAAAATAGATGGGATTCGGTGAAAAAGAAGCGCCAGCCGAGTGTTCGATTCCTTGATCTACGGGGAGGATAGATAAATAGCCAGTATTCGCTAAGCGTCCACTAGAATAGAGTTGTTGGAGAGAGCGGAGAACTTGAGGAGAGCGATCTGTTTGAGCAAAAATTCTGTCTACCCAATCCGGGCCGGGTAGGTGTAACAAATCTTTAGAAACTTTGGCTTGATGATTTAGCAAGTCTTCTGCTTCATCGCCAAGCCAAGACTCGATGGAATTGGAAACTGATAGTATAGCTGTCATGCAGATTTCCCCTTCAATTTCAATGGTAGGCTGATAATTTTAGATATCAGCTCTGCTGATATTGTAGCAAAAAATCCTAGTACCCATCAAGGGCATGATCAAAATTCAGGGGTTGAAAACCACCGCTTTCAGAGCGGATTTTTTTTAGGTATAGAAAAAACTCGCGCTTCATCTGCCAACTGTCAACTGTTTAACAGCCGAGTTTTTAATCAGATTACAGACAACAGCAACTTGGACGCGCTACCCTTAGAATAAGCTGGCAGCTCAGCATTAGCTCAAGTACCAGCGATCGCCGATCGATTCACAACTTTGCCATCAAAATGTCACATACTTACTTTGATTCTGACAGCACTCACAAATCTTTCGAGATGCCCGGTGCCAGACCCCACTATAACCCCGATCGCCCCGGTCAAGTAGAGCACATTTTCCTCGACTTAGTGCTGAATATTCCCAAGCAAAGCTTTCGGGGCACTTGTAGTATCCGTATTAATCCAGTCCGCAGCGGTATTGACAAATTAACCTTAGATGCTGTCAACCTAAAAATTAAATCCGTCAAAGTCGGCGACACCAAGCAAAATTTCGACTGCGATGGCGAATTCCTACAAATTCAACTGCACGAACCAACAGAAGCCTATAAACCGATTACAATTGCGATCGACTACTCAGTCGAAAAACCCCAACGCGGCCTTTATTTTGTCGGCCCAGATAAACACTATCCCGACAAACCTACTCAAGTTTGGACACAAGGCGAAGACGAAGACTCTCGCTTCTGGTTTCCCTGTTTCGACTATCCCGGACAACTTGCTACTTCGGAAATTAGAGTGCAAGTTCCTAGACAACTTTTTGCGATTTCTAACGGCGAATTAATTAGCACAGAAACCGACGGTGATGATAAAATATATCATTGGTCACAAACCCAGGTTCATCCGACCTATTTGATGACTTTGGCTGTGGGAGATTTTGCTGAAATCAAAGATGAATGGAACGGCAAACCTGTTAATTATTACGTCGAAAAAAGCCGCGAAGCTGATGCCAAACGGAGCATGGGCAAAACGCCTCAAATGATTGAGTTTTTCTCTCAAGCATTTGGCTATCCTTATCCTTTTCCTAAATATGCTCAAGTCTGCGTCGATGATTTCATCTTCGGCGGTATGGAAAATACTTCGACCACTTTACTAACAGATAGGTGCTTGTTAGACGAACGAGCAACTCTCGATAATCGAGGTACTGAAAGCTTAGTTGCTCACGAATTAGCTCACCAATGGTTCGGCGATTTAGTAGTAATCAAACACTGGTCTCATGCTTGGATAAAAGAAGGCATGGCTTCCTATTGTGAGGTGCTATGGACTGACAAAGAATACGGGAAAGAAGACGCGGCTTATTATATGTTAAATGAGGCGCGCAGTTATTTAGCTGAAGATAGTTCTCGCTACCGCCGCCCGATGGTGACTCATGTTTACCGGGAAGCGATCGAATTGTACGATCGCCATTTATACGAAAAAGGTGCTTGCGTTTATCACATGATCCGCGCCGAGTTGGGCGATGAGTTATTTTACAAAGCAATTCAGACTTTTGTCCAGGACAATGCTCACAAAACTGTAGAAACAATCGATTTGCTCCGGGCGATCGAAAAAGCTACGGGTCGTAATCTGATGTTTTTGTTTGACCAGTACGTTTATCGCGGCGGTCATCCAGATTACAAAGTTGCTTATGCTTGGGATGGTGATAGTAAGTTGGCAAAAGTGACTGTTACTCAAACTCAGGTTCAAGATAGTAAAAATGGCAATAGTAAGGATGTATTTGATCTAAAAATTCCCATCGGCTTTGGTTATAAACCGGAAAAAGATGATAGTGATGATTCTACATCTTCAGCCCCGCAGCTTAAAACTTTCACGGTGCGAGTATATGAACGAGAGCAAAGTTTCTATTTTCCTTTGGAAGAGAAGCCTGCATTTGTCAGTTTTGATGTGGGGAATAAATACTTAAAAACAGTTAGTTTAGAGTATCCAATTGCCGAATTAAAAGCTCAGTTGCTATTTGATCCAGACCCGGTTTCCCAGATTTATGCCGCCCAAGCTTTGGCGAAAAAGGGAGGATTGGAAGCGGTGAATACGCTATCAGAAGTTCTGAAGAAAGAGCCGTTCTGGGCTGTTCGGGCTGAAGTCGCCAGCGAGTTAGTTGAAATTAAACTCGACCAAGCTTTTGATGGTTTAGTCGCTGGTTTGAAAGATAAAGATGCTCGTGTTCGCCGCGCTGTGGTAGGGGCTTTGGGTAAAATCAAAACTCATGAAACTTATAAGGCGCTGAAGTTGATCGTGGAAAAAGGCGATGCTAGCTATTATGTAGAAGCGGCCGCAGCGACTGCGATCGGGGGAATTGCAGCAAGCAACCCCGATGAAAAACCGACGGATGAACAGGTACTGAAAGAGTTAAAATTGGTGCTGAAGGAGCGTCAAGGGTGGAATGAGGTTGTGCGATCGGGCGCGATCGCGGGTTTGGCACAAATGAAAACTTCTGAAGATGCGCTGAATCTGATTTTGAAGTACACTGCTGTGGGTACTCCCCAAGCTTTGCGTTTGGGTGCAATCCGTGCTTTGGGTACAATTTCCACAGGTCAAACTAATATCAATTTAGAACGGATTTTGCAGCGCTTAGCAGAATTGTCTAGAGAGACATTTTTCTTAACTCAAGTATGTGTAGTTGCAGCATTAGGACAAATGGAAACTCGCAAAGCGATTCGGATTTTGCGTTCTTTGGCTGATCAAACTCCTGATGGGCGCGTCCGCCGTATGGCTGATGAAGCTGTGCAAAGAGTGCAGAAAAGTGCTGGTTCTGATGCCGCAGTAAAGCAGTTACGTGAGGAATTAGACCAGGTTAAAAAGGATAATCAAGATTTGAAGAGTCGTTTGGAAAGTTTGGAGGCTAAGTCGAAGAAAGATTGAGTCTCGTTTTACGTTTTATAGCAATTCCGGTTACGCGGGAATGATCAAAACGGAGGATACGGCACTGCCGTATCCTGATGGTTCGACTCCCTCGTAATATAAATTTCTGCTTTTCCCGGTAGTGCTTGAAATGCAGAAGAATCTTAAATATGGGTGCATTGGTTTTTTGTTTTTCAGTCTTAATTCAACAGTCAATGAAGTTGAATCAGCCTTTGCGCCAAAATATATTTTACAGATCATGAATACTAGAAGCATGGTGTTAGTCAAGCAATCCGGGGTGATTCCCTACCGGATTCTAGATGGAAAAATTGAAGTAATGCTAATCACTTCGTCGGGAGGTAAGCGCTGGGTCATACCGAAAGGTTTAATTGAACCGGATATGACTTCTCAAGATTCGGCAGCCAAGGAAGCTTGGGAAGAAGCAGGTTTGCTGGGAAAAGTATTTCCCGATTTAATTGGAACTTATGAATACTACAAGTCTGGATATATTTGCGAAGTAGAGGTGTTTTTACTGCAAATACAAACTGTTCTGGAAAATTGGCCTGAAGCTTATAAAAGAAAGCGACAGTTTGTGAGTATTCCTAAAGCAATTAAGCGGGTTGATGAACCTGAACTTAAACTTATTCTTGGGGATTTACCACATAGATTTGGGTGAAGAATACTCTTTTGATATGGACTATACAGCGTTTTGCAGATATTCAAACGCCTGAGTAAAGTTTCAGACTAGCCAAAAAAACCATTTTGAGTTATCTTTCAAAACAGACAATATCTAATATCTCTAATTTCAAATTGGTGCGAGCATGGTAAATTACTGGATAGTTGGCGCTTTGGCGATAGCTTCTGTCTGCTGGGCAGAAATAATACGAGACTTTTATCACGTCGCATCCCATTATTGGTCGCCACTGTACAAGCTACACGCTTGGCATCACCGTGTTTTCCGCCCGAATTTGACC
Organism: Tychonema litorale BBK16; assembly: GCF_021648855.1. GTDB lineage: Bacteria > Cyanobacteriota > Cyanobacteriia > Cyanobacteriales > Microcoleaceae > Microcoleus. Next base: position 7,749 of record NZ_JAKJHX010000139.1, read on the forward strand.
CCTGTCAGCGAGACAATCTATAAGCAAGCACACTGGCGTCATGATGTGCCGGAAGCTGCATCTATGATGGTTTTAGGCTTATTGCTGTGGGTTGCAGCCTATTTTGGGATGCCGGAATATCACTGGGGCGCAGCAGCGGGTTGTGTTTACACTTTAGGCTTTTTGTTGAGTGCGATCGCCCGTGGTTGCGGAATTAAGGGTGCAGACGAATTAACCGACATCACTCATCAACCGGGAGATTTCCTAACTCCGCCCGCCAATTGGTTTGTGAATAAACCTTACCATTGGCGGCATCATTTTGATAATCAAAATGCTTACTATTGCGGTACTTTCACCTTAATAGATAAACTTATGGGCACTGCACTCTCTCTCAAAGGCAAAACTATAGCTGTTACTGGTGCATCGGGAACTTTAGGTAATTTGCTGCTGAAATATCTACACAAAGCTGGTGCAAAAGTGATCGCCCTCACATCGGGAAATCAAACAATTAATTTGAATATTGATGGCGAAAATTTACCGATCAGAACTATAAATTGGCAAATAGGTCAAGAGGCAGATTTAGCGGAATTGTTAGAAAAAGTAGATATTCTGGTGATTAATCACGGGATTAATGTGCAGGGAGAAAGAACCCCAGAGGCGATCGCAAAATCTTATGAGATTAACACTTTTTCGGCATGGCGACTGATGGAACTCTTTTTGTTAACAGTCCGCACTAATGAAAATATAGCTAACAAAGAAGTTTGGGTCAATACCTCGGAAGCCGAAGTAATTCCTGCTGTCAGTCCCCTCTATGAACTTAGCAAGCGGGCATTGGGAGACCTGGTAACTCTGCGGCGGCTGGATGCACCTTGCATTGTTCGGAAACTAATTTTAGGGCCGTTTAAAAGTAATTTAAACCCGATCGGCATTATGTCACCAGATTGGGTAGCCCAGCAAGTTATCAAACAAGCTAAAGCAGATGCCCGAAATATCATCGTGACAATTAATCCTTTGACCTTTATCCTTTTTCCTGTCAAAGAGTTCTTTGTTTCTCTTTATTTCCAAATTTTTAGTCGCCAGGCAATTTCAGGGATTAAAGCAGAGATGACACCGGAAAAATCTAGTGTTGGTGCGAAGATTAATTGATGTCAATTCTGGTTGCAGGGGAATTAATATGACTAATTACTTACTTCAGCCATTTCAATGACGTGACCATCATAATCCTTAACCAAAAAATTCAGTGGTTTTTCCCGGCGAATCTTATATTTAATGCCACAAGTTTGTACTCTGATCAATAGCTGATCCAAACAATCGCGGTCAAAACAAACGTGACGCTGGCGATTTTTTTCCCCTGCACTTGCCCCGCTAATCACGTGTAGTTGGGTATTTTTCATTAACTGATACCACAAACCCTCCGAAGTGCCCATAGCTTGAGTGCTAGTCGCCCTCCCGACATTCGGCGACAAATATAGTGGATCAATGCCAGTTGTGCCCAAGGTTTGCTCGTAGTTGTAGTAATAGTGCAGTGGCACTTCTGCTACGGGCAGGTTTAACATACCTTCATAGAATTGCCGAGCTTGCCCCAGATCCGATACCATCACGGTGTGTACCTTGGGAGCACTGGTGAGAAACATCCACATTGCGCCTGCATAGGCGGCTAGTAGCATCACCATAATCCCTTGAGTGGAAAATAGGCTGTCGAGGGGCACTCCGGGTAAAAAAGAACTTAAGTGCAAAGGTACAAGTGCAAAAGTATTATGACTAACTTCTATAACCATGAATTTAAGACAAAGGGTAAACGACTAAATGTATGAAGATTGCGGTCGCAGTGGCGCACAAGACTTAGACTATTAACTAGCCATATAATGTTAGCAAAAACTAGCCGTTAGGGGCTGCTTGATGAAAGTCTTTGTCTACGGTACTCTGAAACCAGGTGAGTGCAACTACCTGCGCTATTGCGAAGGAAAGGTGGTGGATGCTTGCCCTGCGATCGCCCGTGGTCAGCTTTTTGCCTTGCCCGCAGGCTATCCTGCGATGATTTTTGGGGAAGGAAGAGTTTACGGTTTTGTCCTCTGTTTCGCTGATTCGGCTATTTTGCCAGATTTAGACGAACTTGAAGGTTATTATCCTGGGGGCGATCGGGCACAAAACGAATATCAGCGACAGTCGATCGAAATATTCGATCTGAACTTCAAATCTTTAGGAACGGCTTGGGCTTACTTCATGTTACCCGATCGCGTTCGTTCTCTGGGTGGCATCTTCCTCCCCGACGGGAGGTGGGTATCGGAATTTTACTAATTATTTTGCCTTCCTTCCTCAAAAAAAGCTCCCTTTTTAAGGAGCTTCGTAACTTTGGTTATTGCCCAAAACAGAAATCCTACTGAGTTTTTGGCAATGACTTGTGAGGAATTGCCACACCAGACTTGGGAATCTCCACCACTGGTGCATCCACCCCAAGGATCAAATCATTGGGATTAATAATCTCAACCATGGGCTCATTCAAAGCCACAACCAAACCCTCAGACTCAAGATTTCCAGGCGATTCAGCAAACTGGGGAGCAAATTGACGGCCGCCACCCACACCAGACACCATAGCAACAAATAAAGCTGCGATCGCGCATCCACCCCAAACTATCATCCGTTTGGGCTTGCGTTCCACCCGCTGCAACACCTTCGCCGCCAACTCCTGTGCCGATTGTTGCGAAGCTGGCACTGGCATTGCCTGAAAACTCTGCTGCATACCTAGCAGTCGAGAGTATAAAGCCTTAGTTCCGGGGTCATTTACCAGCCACTCTTCAACTTGTCGGCGTTCGGCCGCAGTCACTTCGCCATCGAGATAGGCGCTGAGCATTTCAAAACGATCGCAAGTCATAGTAGTTACATTGCCCTGGGGATAATTGTTGTGAGCTTGATTACCAGCGAGTGCATCCCCGCTACCTTGGTGATTCTGATTTTGTTCCGATTCAAAGTTAGATTTCATAATTTATACCAGTTCCTCTAATTAGCGAAAGTACGCCTTCGCCGTCAGCATTATTTACGGCTTATTTATATTGACAAATAGAAGTTTTGATGTTATTGCAAACTTCACCAAATCTTCTTTCCATACCTTGGAAATAACTAGACTAATGACCGTCCAGATATTTTTGCAATTGCAACTGCAATCTTTGGCGAGCTCTGGCAATTCTCGACTTGACTGTTCCCAGAGAAACTCCGGTCATTTCCGCGATTTCCTCATAGGCTAAACCCTGGATTTCCCTCAAAACAATTGTCGTGCGAAACACTTCTGGCAAATCTGCGATCGCCACGCGCAACTGATCGTAAAATTCTCTAGTCGTCAAATCTTCATCAGGCCCCGGACTGTCCGCCGCAATTTCCCAATCCACCTCCCCATCTTCCAGAGCGCGGGGTACATCCAGGGACAGCGGAGTTCGCACCCGCTTGCGCTTCCGTAACTCATCGTAAAACAAGTTTGTGGCAATACGGCTCAGCCAGCCCCTGAATTTAACAGGCTCTTGCAAGCGATTCACATTGCGATAAACTCGAATCCAGACTTCCTGAGCCAAATCAGCCCTGTCTTGCCAATCAGGGGCCAAGTGATACAAAACGCGATCGACATGGGACTGATATCGCTTCAACAGTTCTGAAAAAGCAGCACTTTCAGGTCGATTTCCTTCCTGGCACCGCAACACCAAGTCATAGTTAGAGAGTTTTTCGGCTGGCAATTGCACTTGAGAAACGGTCGCCACAACCGCAGACCAGGACAAGGAAATAAATTCATTCATAGTTGGAATTGGCTCGTAGAACATTCCACAATTTTTGACGCAGTGCGATCGTTATAAGTTCCCAAATAGGAGTGGGAGATGGGGAGATGGGGAGAGGGGGAGATGGAGAGAATTTCTTCCTTCTAACAACTAACTTCGCACGCTCCAATATTAACCCAACTGCTAGAACCATCAGCCCAATGTTCCTTTTTCCAAATAGGAACATTGTGTTTGAGCGTATCTATCCCGTACTGACAAGCTGCAAAGGCCTCTCCCCGATGGGGACACCCAACGGCTACCAATACGCTGATTTCCCCCACCTGCAAGCGTCCGACACGGTGGTGAATCACAATTCGATTGACATCTACCCACTGGCGCCGGATTTCGGTGGCGATTTGTTGGAATACTCGCACGGCCATTGGTTCGTAAGCTTGGTATTCCAGGGCAACTACAGCTTGACCCTCAGTTTGGTTGCGGACAGTACCGCTCATAAATACCACGGCTCCGTTAGCCGCGTCATCTGCCAAAGTGTAGATTTCTTCTACAGATAAAGGGGCAAAAGTAATGGCAAAACTGTCTAGAGCATTGCGTTGAGGAACTGTGTCGAGGGAAAGAGCAGCGCCAGAGTTCATTGGGTGGAAATAGTGCAGGAGAACTTAATTTATCTTGACACAAAGCAAGTCGCGATCGATCGATGTTTAGCAATTCTACTTTTTGGCGATCGCAATGTAACGCATCAATCAGCAAATAACACAATCAGCCATATCATTCCTACATCCAGGAAGCAATCTCAAACCCCAAGGAATTACTTAATTCCGATCGCAATGACACAATTACTTAAAATTTTTGTCCTCCTACGACACCCTAGACCGCAAATTTTGAGCAACAAATGTAAACTTTATTGATTTTTTTTGCCAGAAAGCTACTTAAATGACATGATGTACCTGTGTCGGATTTAGGAAAGTTAGCTAATATTCGGTAAAAGCAAGACCCTAACATCTCTTCGTGCCTTCTCTGGCACATGAGTTAATAGTTCTGGCTGTTAATTGAATTTTGACCAACAAAATGGGATAAAAGCCCCGTCCTTCTAGGACGGCTTTTACCGAGATTTCTCCTATAATCTGGCTAGTCGCCCTAGGGCATTGGGAGACTCTAAACGGACGTAGAGAGACGGTAAGACTACTTAGTAGCAAGTTTCGGTGAAGCGTCAAAGAATCCTCGCTCCTGATAGACGAGGAGGTATGTCAACTGAGTCTCCGCCGCAAAAAAAGTTAACAATAATAACGAGGAAACTATGGAAGCACTAGCATTGAGCCACTCTTTTGTTGCTTATGAATCTCCAGAGTCTGAACTCCAGCTCAAGTCGTTAGACGAGTTGGGATTGAAAATTCCTAATTCTGCATGGATAGGCGTTGCCAGTATGGCAATAGCCCTATCTGTGGTCAGTATCCCAGGCGAAGCTCAAGCAGGTGGTTGCTACTCCCGCTGTGGTCGCGGCCATCACGGTCACCACAACCACTATGCCCAAGTTGACACCAATGGTGGCAGACTGAACATCCGCCACCGGGCTAGTCGGTGTTCTAGTGTCATTGGCAAGTTATATAATGGAGACCATGTGGCTTTGACTGGTCGTCACAGACGCGGCTGGGCTGAACTTGCAGACGGCGGCTGGGTATCTAAGAAGTGGATTTACTAAGTCCTAACTAGAAAACTTCAGATTTCTAGAAAGATTTTTAATCGTTACCAAGCTCTGCCTGGTGACGATTATTTTCATTGACACTCTCAGGGAATCAACGCCACTGAGATTCTGCTGACGTGTGTAAGAC
>NZ_JAKJHX010000140.1 GCF_021648855.1 Tychonema litorale BBK16
TGACTAATGACTAATGACTAATGACTAATGACTAATGACTAATGACTAATGACTAACATGATTAAAGGCACTACGAAACTATTAGGAGTAATCGGTCATCCGATCGCACATTCTCTATCACCGGCGATGCACAATGCAGCAATTTCCCATTTGGGAGTCGATTTTGTTTACCTAGCATTTCCGGTAAAACCAGAGGATTTAAAAGTTGCTCTTTTAGGCTTTCGGGCGATCGGCATTCAGGGATTTAGCATCACAATTCCCCACAAACAAGCCATCCTACCACTGTTATCCGAGGTTTCTCCTATTGCTCGTGCGATCGGCGCAGTCAATACCGTATACCTAACTGACAAAGGTTGGTGCGGCACAAATACTGACGTTGAAGGCTTTCTCGCACCGTTGCAGACCCCCCCATCCCCCCCTTACCAAGGGCAAAATTCACCCCCCCCAACCCCCCCTTGCCAAGGGGGGGAGCAAGAGGCAATCTCTCCCTTAGAAATAAGCAATACGGCTATCGAATCCTGTCCCCCCCCTTACCAAGGGGGGGCTAGGGGGGGTTCCGACTGGAGTCAGAAAGTCGCAGTAATTTTGGGAAATGGCGGCGCGGCGAGAGCAGTTGTGGCGGGATGTGCTCAATTGGGATGTGCGGAGATTCACGTTGTTGGCCGAAACGAGCAAAACTTAGCGGAATTTCAGCAGAGTTGGGTCAATTCTCCCATGCCTGTCAAATCTTTGCGAGTGCATACTTGGGATAATTTGTCAAGCTTAATTTCCCAAGCAGATTTGCTAGTCAATACCACGCCTGTGGGGATGTATCCCCAGGGGGAAATGTCGCCGATTTCAGAAAGTGCGATCGACAAAATTTCAGTAGGTGCGATCGTCTATGATTTAATTTACAACCCAAATCCTACTCAATTTCTCAAAGATGCCCAGCTTCGGGGAGCGCAAGCCATTGACGGACTCGAAATGTTAGTTCAACAAGGAGCCGCAGCCTTAAAGATTTGGCTGGACAAAGATTCAGTCCCAGTCGATGTCATGCGCCACGCATTGCGAAAGCATTTAGGTTTAAGCTAAAGAGCAATTTGCAACTGAATTCGCGCTAAGCTGATGATTAAAACTTACATCTTGCACCATTTTCAAGAAAAGGCAAGATGCCTGTTCCACAAAAATTAGATTTTCTTGTGGGGTGGGCATCTTGCCCGCCCATAACAGGGCTATTGAAAATGGTGCAATATCTCAGTTAAAATATACTTGCGCTGCAACCTATGAAATTTCGAGCTATCAGCCTTTTTTTTGCCACTTGCCTAATCGGAATTTTTAGTTTAGCATTCACCCCACCCGCTTGGGCTCTCACACAAATTAAACTCTCGGATCTTTCCTATCATGAATGTCCGGCAGAAATGGGAGAAGGAAGCGTTACCAGTGGTAGTTCAATGGAAGCAAGTTGCTATCTGATTACTGGCAAAGCTGAAAATAGCACTAATAAAACCGTTGTCAATGCCGATATTTTCGGACGAATTTATGATGCAGATGACAATTCGGTGATGCAGAATCGAACTCGTTTGGGTTCGGTAGAAGAAATTCCCCCCGGAGTCAGCGATTTTGAGATTAGAATCTCAGTACCGGCTAATCAACCAACACCTTTGAAACTCAAACAATTTAAAGCTACAGGTTTTACCGGTCTTGTTCGTCGCTAATCTTAAGTCATATCAGTTCCGGTTGCACTCAGACATAACATAGAGGAGACGGCAGTGCCGTCTCCCTACGCCAGATTAATTGTAGGGACACGGCAGTGCCGTCTCCTAATTTCTAAAATGCTGCTGGTTGCAAGGTGCTTAAAAGACCAATCAAGAATTGAGAGCCGAACTGAAGTACGAAAAATGCAATGATCGGAGACAAGTCCATCCCTCCTAGGGGGGGTATAATCGATCGGAATAGATTGAGATAAGGATCTGTTAATTGACTCAAAATCGAAAACGGTGCACTTGACCAATCGATATTAGGAAACCAAGTTAACAGCACTCTAAAAATCATCAGATATAGGTAGATTTGCAGAAATGAGGATAGCGTGGCTGCCAAAAGGCCTATTGAAGAACTCATAAATTTTCCTTGATGTTTGAGTAAAGTTTAGAAATGCTTTAGTCTTGAGTTTAGCATATTTCCGAAAGTCAGCCGAGTTACGATTTAGGATTTTGCATTTGGGCACGGTGCCGTGTCCCTAAAATTATGCGATTTGGGATTTTGCGGACACAGCACTGCTGTGTCCCTACAATTAAGCGGAGTAAGGACACGGCACTGCCGTGTCTTCGGTATCACCGAAATTTATTCAGGAGTCTTCCGCTAAAGAACTTTCACTACTGTGTACCTGTACGTTGCCATTCACGTCGCCGAGTTGCAGCCGCACGTCATCTATTGCCTGATTTAGTTGGGCAATTTTATCTTCTAAACTCAGCCTTGCTACTTCAATGCGTTCGTCTTCGAGTTGACTACCTTTCCCTTTGCTTTGCTTGATGGGCTTTGCCTCTGATGGGTCTGCAAGGAATGCCTCAGCAGCGCGCCTCGACAGCACTACCCCCAAGACTGCACCGACTAAGCCACCAACTGCCGCCCCAGCCAGAAATCCGCCTGTAAAACCCTCTCGATTGCTCATTTCTCAACTCAACTGCGCGATATTTTTTTGATTTTTTACTTATTTCTGAGAAATTATAGAAATTACCCAGAAATCGTGTTTTGATTAAAAACAGTTCCGACTTCTTGCTCGAAGCGGATCATCTCTAAAGATCGATCGCCATAGAGGTCTTCAATGTGCTCTAAACAGCAGTCGATCGCAAAGTCGTTCAATTCCGCAGGCTCAATACCATACATTTCCTGAAATATCTCTGAGTCTACCCGACAAAAGCGCGGTCGATGATCATAAATTCCGCATTCTCGCTTTTTTTTGTCAAAGTTGATACACCAACCGTCATCTCCTACTAGGCTCAAGTAGACCCCTAATTCTTCTTCTGATAAATACTCGTCTAAGTCGGGACGCTCTGTTGGGTCGAGGTAACAACAAGCACCGCACTGTTTTACGCAAAGCCAGGTAGCCATAATTCGATTTTAGATCTTAGATTTTGAGATTTTAGATTTTAGATATTTGCTGATCATAGTTTACCATGACTTAGACAAAGACTATTATGTAGGTGATAATGATGTCTTCTTCACAACCTCCGTCAAGGGAAAAAAGACCTCTAGGATTAGATGAATTGATTGCGATCGTAGTGGCATTCGGCACTATGGGCTCAATTTTCTTTTGGGTAACAGGTAAAAACCCAAATCAATTCAGTGCTACAAATTGGCAATTTCCAGCGGTTTTTTCTCAACCGGCTGCTGTGCCCGATAGTTCAAAAACATTAACGTCCCCGCCGTCGAGTTCGGATACGCTCAAGCCCGCAACAACGGTAATTCCGTCGCCATCACGCACTACTCCTGGGTCGCCTTTACCGCAGATTGTCGTTCCAATTCCTGTGATTCTTCCCCCGGTTAGTGCAGTCCCAGAACAGCCAATTGTGCGATCGATTCCAGCCCCAGCAACTACCAAACCTCAACCAGACAAAGAAAAAGTCGGCCCTGTCAAATTCTCCGATGTTCCAGACAAGTATTGGGCGCGTCCATTCATTGTAGCTTTAGTCGATCGCAAAATCTTTGCTGATTTCACCGACAATAAATTTCGTCCCGACGAACCGATAACACGAGCCGAATTAGCGCGCTTAATTCAGCGAATGTCAGCTCAAGAACCGCGCCGAAAATCCCTTAACTTTAAAGATGTGAAATCCGGTAATTCTGCCGCTTCTTCCATCGACTACAGCGTTAAAACAGGATATCTTAAAGGATATCCTGACAATGCTTTCCGTCCAGACAAAGAAATTCCTCGTGTAGAAGTAATCGCAGCTTTGGCAAGCGGTTTGAATCTAAAACCATCAACAAAAGAAACAAAAACTTTACAAGTTTATACGGACAGAAAAAAACTCCCGAAATGGGCAGTAAGCAAAGTAGCATCAGCGACGGAAGCGGGGATTGTCGTCAACTACCCGAAGCGCCAACTTTTGCGACCAAATGCAACAGCAACTCGCGCTGAAGTAGCAACCATGATTTACCAAGCCATGGCAAAACAAGGAAAAGTACCAGCTAAATCTTCTCAATATATTGTCCGGCGTTCCAAAGTGTCCGACTAATATCAACTCCGGTAGCATCGGAATTAATATTACCCACCAAATTCAGGAGACTGCACGTGCCGTTTCCCTACAATATTATTTTGGGTAGGGACACGGCACTGCCCATAGGTGTCAACTTAAGCCTGAAACCCTTGATATCTCTAGTTTTCACCTAAGTAATGCCGTGTCCTCTATATTCAGGAGACGGCAGTGCCGTTTCCCTACTCAATCAATCTTGAAAAACCATAATACTGCCAGAATAACAAGCCACCCAAACCTGATTAGTTTGCGAATCGTAGGTAATCCCGATCGGACTTGAATTCACATTCACCGTTTTCAGCACTTTCATATCACTCGTGCGAACCTTACTCACAGTATTGGAAGAATAGTTGACAACGTAAATCAGCTTACCATCATCAGAAATCGTCATACTTCGAGGCTGACTACCAGTCGAAATTTTCTCCACAACGTCGCCAGAATTTAGATTAATTTTTGCTACATTTCCTTCACCATTCAAAGTAGCATAAAGATACTTCCCGTTTGGATCAATAACCAAATGACGTGGTGCACTACCAACATTTCTCAACCATGCTACCGAAAAATCAGTGAGATCAACCCTCGCAATATCCGCAGAACCCATCACAGCAACATAGGCAGTTTTTGAGTCAGGAGTCACAACAATGCCGCGAGGATATGCACCCAGTTTGACTCGCTTAATTTCGCTGTTTTTCTGAGTGTCAACTATACTCAAATCCCAACTACACCAATTAGTGGCTAGCACCAACCGATTATCTGGCGAAACAGCATTAAATTTCGGTACAGCACCTACAGAAATTACCTTTTCAATTTTCAGAGTTTCGGTATTGATACGGTACATGAAACTTTTGTCATGTTGTGCTGCTGGAGAACATCTATCGCTACCGGGATTATCAAAGCCAGCACCGTACATCTGATAGTTTGATACATAGCCATATTTGCCATCACTTGTAAAAGCAGCTTCAACGGGAGCACCTTGATAATTTCCCTTAAATTTGGAAAAGCCAAACTTCGAGAGATTTACTTGATCCGGAATAGTCTTGACTAACTTAAAGTTCCGGTCGTACACTGTGATTGTGTGGGTATACATCATGTTTTGAGCAAAAAACAGACCCGAACCTGAATGAACTATTGACTTTGGCGATATGTTGCCATAAATAGTTTGTTTCAGTGTCATGTTTCCGTTAATTCTTTGACGAGGAATCGCCTTTTTAGATGGTTCTTGATTTGTCTTTTTTAAGGCTTCCTGATTTGTACTTTTTGGTGATTTTTGAGGCGTGGAACTTTCTGTCTCAAATGGCGGTAAGAATGGATTGTTAAACAGTGGCTTACGCTGATTATTGGTAGAATATTCTGATTTACTGGGGTTTTCTGTTGCTGTGGGAGATGGAACGATTTGATTTTGTATTTGAGGTGTTTTTGACTGCTGTTTAGTCGAATCTTCTAATGGGTTTTTATTTGGGTTGGTGCTAAAAGAGTCATCAGACTTTTGCGATGTTTTTTCAGCGGATTCTGGTTCAGTATTTTCTGGTTTGACTCTCAGGGATGCCAAGGTTTTAGGGCCAACAATTCCGTCAACTTTCAGATTGTTTTCTGCTTGAAACTTTTTAACAGCAGCTTGAGTGACAGAACCATAATATCCCGTGGGTTGGCGACTAAAATATCCTGCGTCTTGCAGGGTTTGTTGGAGTTGGGCAACTTCTGAACCTGAGTCGCCTTTTCTGATGGCAAGTGCGGGATTGACTACGTTAAAAATTGTTAAAACAAGGGTAAAGAATAGTAAAGGAGTAGAAGCTAAATTCAGGCGCGTTGTTGAGTTGGTCGCTTGAGTTTGACTGGGATGGGTTTCCCAAGTTTCAGCTAAATGCAGGTATGCTAGTCCGTCCATAGTTTTTACTAAGTGGTTTTGGTGATATGATAGTTGGTAAAAGTTTTACAATATACCAATTAACATTGCTCACAATGATAAACTGGAAAAGTTTACTATGATCGAAACTTACAAATTTTTTTAATGGTGTCAGCAACTAGGAGTGAATAATAATGTTGAATAGGGAACAAATATCGATCGCACCACCGACAAAAAAATGCCCCCAGATGGCGCAGTATGACGGTTACGGTGGGCTTTGCCAGCGGGCTTGGGTGGAGATAGATTTAGCAGCTTTAACCCACAATGTACAACAGCTTAAAAATATTTTATCTCCCCAAACACAACTGATGGCAGTTGTCAAGGCTGATGCTTATGGCCACGGTGCGATCGCAGTTAGTCAAACAGTTTTACAAGCAGGTGCTAGTTGGCTGGGAGTGGCGACAATTCCAGAGGGCATTGAATTGCGAGAAGCTGGGATTGAAGCGCCGATTTTGGTGTTGGGGGCGACGTATACTATGGAACAGGTAAAAGCGATCGCCCATTGGCACTTGCAGCCCACTATTTGTACTGTCAAACAAGCTCTCATATTTTCGGAAGTTTTGGCTACTCTCAATCAATCTTTACCCGTTCACGCTAAGTTAGATACGGGAATGTCTCGCTTGGGTACGCCTTGGCAAGAAGCAACAGAATTTGTGCAGTTGATTCAGCGGTTTCCCAACCTGAAATTAGCTAGCGTTTACTCTCACTTGGCGACAGCCGACAGTCCAAACCAGACGATTATGTTACAACAGCATGAGAAGTTTAAATTGGCGATCGCCCAAATTAAGATAGCAGGAATTAACCCCGATCGCCTACATCTAGCAAACTCTGCCGCCACCCTCGTCAATCCCAACTTCCATTACGATTTAGTGCGAGTCGGTTTAGCTAATTATGGTCTTTATCCAGCACCTCATTTACAAAGTGTTGTGAATTTAAAGCCCGTAATGCAGGTAAAAGCTAGGGTAACACAGGTGAAAACAATAGAAGCGGGAACCGGTGTCAGTTACGGTCATCAATTTGTAGCGACACAACAGACACAGATTGCTGTAGTTGGCATCGGTTATGCCGACGGAATTCCGCGCAATCTTTCTAATAAAATGCAGGTGTTAATCAGGGGTAAGTTTGTGCCACAAGTGGGTTCGGTGACAATGGATCAGTTAATGCTTGATGTTAGTGATATTCCCGATTTGGAAGTTGGTGAAGTGGTGACTTTGTTGGGCAAAGATGGGGAAAATCAGATTTCTGCGGATGATTGGGCCGCGATTTTAGGAACTATTTCGTGGGAGATTTTGTGTGGATTCAAAAATAGATTGCCGCGTATAGCAGTAAATGCTTAACTCAGCAACAGGCAAGATGCCTGTTCCACAAAGAGTGAGCTTTCTTGTGGAACAGGCATCTTGCCTGTTCATGAAGTGAACTCTCCTGTGGAACAGGCATCTTGCCTGTTCATAAAAGGCTTGTTGACATTGGCGCAATATCTCAGTTAAAATTCATATTACCAAGTTATATGACAGCAATCGCAAATTTTCTACTAATATCTCAAACACTGATTGTACAATTAGATGCAGGAAGAATTCAAGCTTTCCAAGTCGCCCAAGAATTTTCCAAGAAATCCGTAGAATTGGGGTTTGAAGTTGTCCCTAAACTGCTGTGGGCGATCGGCATTTTGTTAATTACCCGATTTGCGATCGGCATTGTGGGGCGCGTGACTCGCCGAGCACTTAGTCGCACAGAAGCAACGTTGCGAAAATTTTTAGTCCAAGCTGCTGAAATTACGATTTTAGTAGTCGGAGTAGTCGCCACTTTGAGTCAGTTGGGGATTCAAACTACCAGTGTAGTTGCTGTGGTGGGCGCTGCGGGTTTGGCGATCGGTTTGGCTTGGCAAAATACTTTGTCTCACTTTGCTGCTGGGGTGATGTTGATTAGTTTACGGCCTTTTGAAGTCGGAGATGCGATCGAAGGTACGGATGTCAAAGGAGTCGTTGACAGCATTGGGATTTTTTCAACTACGGTGGTGACAGACGATCATGTAAAAATTATTGTGCCGAATAATCAGTTGTTTAACGGTACACTGAAAAATACCACGGCAATGGGAACAAGACGGGTAGACTTAAAGATCGATATTGGCGATCGCGCAATCCGGCCAACTGTAGCTCAGTTATTAGAAATTGCCGAATCTCACCCGCTAGTTTTGGACAATCCAGCACCGACTTGTCTAGTCGCTGAGATTACCCCCGATTCAACTATTTTGTCTCTTCGTCCTTGGTGTGCATCTGTAGCCTACGAACAAGTGCGATCGCAAATTCAACAACTCGTCAAAGAAGCAATGGATGCTCAAAAAAATCAATAATAATAAATGTCAATCTCAAATCTAACATTTAAAATCAATCCTAGGTATTTCCCATGAGCAAATGGTATCCGCAGCAGATTCTCCAAGAACCAGGTGTCAGGATTTCTCCAACCGAGAAACAAACAATTCTCAGCAAATTTCCCCCTCCCGACGAAAAGGGCCAAATCTACGCTGATGGGATTTTTGAAGGCGGTGGCGTGCGGGGAGTTGCGTTTTTAGGAGCACTCAGATGCTGTAGCGATTTAGGCATCCGCTGGCGAAAACTTGCAGGTACTTCTGCTGGTGCAATTACCGCCGCAGTATTAGCAACAGACCTATCAATTGATGACTTAGAAGAGTTGTTGGGACAACTCGATTATAGCATATTTTTGAGCAAAAAAAACAGTCCTCTAATTTTAAATGGCGACCCAGCAGACGACTTACAATCTCCCGTGTGGACACTACTTTTCCTAACAATCAGCCGCCAGATGGGAGAATATTCTTCCTTACCATTTCGACAGTGGCTGGAAACAACTCTCGCCCAAGGTCATTTGCAAACTTTTGCCGATGTCAAACAGGTAAAAGACCGAGAATTAAAAGTAGTAATCTCTAACCTCAGTCGCGGTGAAATGTTGGTCATCCCAGACGATTTGCAGCGCCGTGAATCGGCGGATTCCGATGCTTTGTACGAGCAGTTGCAACTCAAAAGTGCTGAAGATTTTAGCGTAGCTGAAGCAGTACGGTTGTCGATGAGTATTCCGCTATTTTTTGAGCCGGGAAAACTGGGCAATGACTTAATAGTAGATGGGGGAATTCTGAGCAATTTCCCACTGTGGATTTATGACAAACAATCCGGTGCGACTCCCATTGTACCCCGCTGGTTTACCTTTGGGTTTCGATTAATTGATACTGGAATTGAGAATCAAGTTAACATTAACAGTCCGGTGTCGATGTTATCGGCGATGTTCACCACGATGATGAAAGCCAGAGACAGGTATCACCAGCGCGAGATGGATAGAGGTAGGGTGATTAATGTGGATGTGACTGAAGCTGGGGTGACGGCGACGGACTTTAATCTTGATGCCGATCGCAAGGCTAAACTATATCGGTTGGGATATTTGTATACTAAGAGATTTTTTCTGAGTTCCAATTTTAGTTGGCAAAAGCACTTGAAGGCTAGGGGATTTGGCGATTAGGCAATGGGATGAAGATATCGGATGCTAGACATAGCAAGGCTTTCAGGAGATTTGAGATTTGGGGTTGTCAAAGCCTGGATGTGTATGCTATTATGAGTTGCTGTCATCTGGAGAGGTGGCTGAGTGGTCGAAAGCGGCAGATTGCTAATCTGTTAAGGGTGTTATCACCCTTCGGGGGTTCGAATCCCCCCCTCTCCGTTCTATTTAATTTATTGAGTGCTGAGTTTCGTTAGCCTTTATGTATTGGCGCAAAACTTTGTTAATTAGAGTTTTATATTGTTCTCCTTGAGACTGAAACCACTGCTTCACATCTGGATCGAGTTCAACTAGGTTGTGGGCTTGATCTGCTGGAATGCGTAAAGTAGCTCGTTCAAAAAATTCATCTGTCAAGGGTGGAATATCTGAGTAATCAATATTCTCTTCTGACTTTGATTCTAAAGCTGACCAGTTAGTACCAGAGGTATTGTTCAAATCGTTTCTGCTCATGACGGTTGGCTCTTCGCGCTGAAATGATTCGGATTACATTGTTTTGACGTTCTGTCCAGACTACCACCGCTATTCCAGAACCGAGAAAACCGATTCCAAACCAACGATCTTCGCCATAATCAAAACGATCGTCTAGTTCAATCAGCATTTCACCATCAAACATCGTGGGAACATCGGCAAAATCAATCTCATGTTTACGGATGTTTTCAAGGTTTTTCGCTTCGTCCCACTCAAATTGCATGAAGGATTAGGGTATGCCAGATTAAACTAACTTCTTTCATTATATCGTCAAACCGATCGCGCTTACAAGTGTATCTTAGCGCGAAGCCTAGTGTTTTGCATGAAATTCTTGTGCCGCTGAGAAGTCGTCCGGTGCTGGTTTTAAATAATTTGGTATGCTAATTTTACCGATCGCCAGTTGCCAGGATCGATCGACGCGATATAATTGAAGCAAACAGGTAAACGAATATTAGGAAAAAAAGTTACTTACCCATGAACATTACAGAACTCAAGACAGCAGTAAGGGAACTTCCACAAAATGAACTCGCAGAGTTTCTCGAATGGCTAGACAAGTTTCAAGAAGCACTTTGGGATAAGCAAATTGAAGAGGATGTGAACGCAGGCAAATTTGACACCTTGATGCGACAAGCAGAACAAGCATTTAGTGACGGAAAGTGTAGGGAAATTTGAAGCATTTCACAACACCTGAATTTTGGGAATATTACCGTCAATTGCCGATCGAAATTCAAGAATTAGCGGACAAAAACTATGAGTTGCTCAAAGCAGACCAGAAGTATCAATCACTGCACTTCAAGCAGATTGGTAATTTATGGTCTGTGAGAATAGGAAGAAACTACAGAGCATTAGGTTTTGACAAACCCGAAGGGGTTTTGTGGTTTTGGATAGGTTCTCATGGTAATTATGATGGGATACTCGATCATCGCAAATAATACAGATTCACTACTCCTAATTTCACCTCTTGAGTGTAAAATTACTGAGAGTTATTACAGCAATTTTATGTTTTTAGCGATCGCCCTTACCAAAAAAACTAAGTGCGATCGCCCTTCTTCATGGCTCATCACGCTCGAATCACGTTGACAACAAACCTTTCCCTACAATCTCTCGGATTTCTGTAACAAATTCTGCTGGAGTTTGAATGCTCAACCCGCTTTGTGTAGCAACTTCGGCTGTAAAATCCTTGGTATTTAAGCTCAAAAGGCGATCGACATTTGCCAAAACAGCCGCTGCTAAAATCGGGGTATCCTTAGCTTCAATAATACCCGCCCACCTCGATGATTCTTCGAGTGATGGATCTGGTTGAATTTCGAGGTTGATAGTAGCTAGCAACTCTGTAAAAATTGGCAGGGCGGCAGGTATTTTTTTGCGTAAATTGCGATCGCACTCCTCCACAACTTGCTCAGATACAACCAACTTAAAAAGACCTATTTCAGCCATTGTCAGCACCGCACGACTAGCTCCAGTTCGCGATCCGCATCCAGCAATTAATATGCTGGAGTCGGCAAATATCCTACGCATCAAGACTGTTTCTCCTGCCAAATCGCCTCTCTCTCAGCTTCTAAACCCGCCAATAAATCAGTCAAACCCACATTTTCACTTTCCATAATCGTTGCAATGCGATCGATTAGTTGGGGAACTTGAGGTTGTTTTGGAGCAAGCACAATCAGATCACCTATTTGGAGTAGCACCAGCATATCTCCCTGATTAACATTAAGAGCATCTTGTAATAACTGAGGAATGGTAATTTCCCCTCCCTGTCCCAGAAGAATCGGGAATTGTTGAATTTTTACATCCGTTTCTTGTGAAGTTATTGTCACGACCTTAACCTCAGCCTTTAGTGTTAGAATTGCAGGACTTCTTATTGTAGCAATTTTCGGGCATTTTCTGTCAAACTCCCCTAGAAGTTGCAATTACTACATTCACCTGCTACCATTAACATAGACGCATCGTAGGAAAACAACCGATCGCACTAACAGAATTACTCCCTACCATTAGACAACTATCTGCGATCGATAAACGTGAGTTAATCCGCATTCTAATGGCGGAACAGGAGATCAGTGAGGATATTTTTCCTTTGGAACCTTACAAAATTTACTACTTACCCACCCCCTACGATACTTTTGGTGCTGGTGCAGCTTTGATGCAGGCAATGAATCTGGCCAACCAGAATGACAACTGATTATTATGCGATTTCAATACTCTACAACCCTCTGCAAGCACTTTACTTTTCAATTCGCTCAAGTTCTTCTCGTACAACTCTTCGTAAGGTTTCTTCCAAAGGCTCACAGCTATGCTGGATATATTGACGCAATGCTTCATTCATCAAGGTTTGGTAGTTCCCTCCACCTGCTAAATGAACTTGTTCGCGAAACCACGCTAAAATGTCATCATCTAACCAGATTGCAATACGAGTTTTTCCAAGTAGTGTAGGATCGATAGCCCCTCGCTTACCCTGACTAAAATCATATTCTGCTTCCATGATTAATCCTCCTCTTGACATACTCACCGCCCTAAAAGTGCGGTGATTCTTGACGCTTCACAGGGGTCTGCTACCGAAGTAGTCTTACGTCCCCTCTGCGTCCGTTTAGAGTCGTGGCAATGCCCTATCCCGACTTTATTTATATTTCTAGCTGCATTCAAATCTCTGTCTTGTTGAGTGCCACAATTTAGACAAAACACTGAGCGAATAGACAAATCAATTTTGCCCCATTTAAAACCGCAGTCCGCGCACACTTGACTGGTGGGTTCCCATCGGCTAATCACCCTAAATTCACGACCAAACTTTTCAGACTTAGCTTCACAAAGTGTTCTAAATTCGTACCATCCTTGCTGGCTAATTACTCTAGCAAGTTTGCGGTTTTTAAGCATTCCTGATACGTTCAAGTCTTCCAAAACAATTACTTGGTTTTCGT
>NZ_JAKJHX010000141.1 GCF_021648855.1 Tychonema litorale BBK16
GACCCCTGTGAAGCGTCAAGAATCACCGCACTTTTAGGGCGGTGAGTATGTCAAAAAATATCAATACCTACAACTAACCAATCTCATGAACCCGCTGATCCCGCGCTACCATTTTGAACATCAATAAAAAAATCATGCTTCAAACTGTAGACAATCCAACAAATTCTCCCGCAGTCGAACAACGTTTAAGTTGGCGCGGCTTGACATGGCATCAATTCAAGGCAATTCAAGCTGGCTTTGAAGACGTGCCCAATGTACGCTTATCTTTTTGTGATGGAGTTTTAGAAATTTTGACTACTGGAAAGTTGCATGAAGCGATTAGATGTTTGATGGGCTTGCTAATGGGTCAGTATTTTCTAATCAGAAGAATCGTATTTTTCCCCAGCGGTGCTTACAGTCAAATTGTTGAGGGTGAAGTCGATTATCAGGCAGATTTATCTTATTGTTTCGGTACAGATAAAGATATTCCCGATTTGTGTATTGAGGTAGTGATTACTAGCGGTAGTCCGATTAAACTTCAGAAATATAGACAGATGGGCGTACCGGAAGTCTGGTTTTGGGAAGACGGCACGCTGGAGCTTTATCATCTGCGAGAGGAAGGTTACGATCGCATTACTAGCAGTGAAATATTACCGGATTTAGACTTGTCTTTGCTGAAGCGCTGCATTTTGTTTGCTTCGCCTTTGGATGCGCTGGAAGAATTTTGTACAGGGATTAGTAGCCATGACTGACTCAGAATTAGTAAGTTTTGCTTATTTGCAAGCAGTTGTTGTGAATCCGCTGACAGGCGCAACTCTGCTACCCGGTAAAGCAAATATCTTTCGCGACAACACTTTTGTCGGTACTGCACAATTGGAAAATGTTTCACCGGGTGCAGAGTTTAAGCTGAATTAGCGAAGCAAGAATTGTATTATCAGTTTGTCGTCGAACATTCTCCTGAGTTAACAGTCATCGGTTTAGATATTTAAACCTAAAACTGGGCATCCCAATACTGAGCTTTCAAAAATTTATCTGTAATTGGTAAATTGCAAAGCCATCGGATAATCTTCTTGCTTCAATCGTTGAATTACGAACTGCAAATCATCTTTATCCTTGGCAGAAACCCGGACTGCATCACCTTGAATCGACCCTTGAATCTTTTTAAATTCATCTCGAATTAATTTAGTGATTTTTTTGGCAATTTCCTGGTCAATCCCTTTTTTTAGTTTGATTTCTTGGCGCACTCTAGTTCCACTAGCAGCTTCAATTTTGCCATAATCAAAAATTTTCAGAGACAAATTACGTTTGGCGGCTTTAGTCTGCAAAACAGTGTGAATCGCATCAAGAGTAAATTCACTGTCGGTATTGACAGTAATTGCTTCAGCACCGAGTTCCACGGTGGTTTTGGTATCTTTTAAGTCGTACCGGCTTTGAATTTCTCGTGTTGTTTGGTCAACAGCATTGACTAATTCTTGCCGATCGAACTCGCTGACAATATCAAAGGAATAACTGGCGGCCATAAATTAGTAAATTAGTAGATGGGGCATTGGGCATTGGGAATTGGGCATTGGGAATTGGGAATTGGGAATTGGGCATTGGGCATTAACAAGTAACCAATAACAAGTAACCAATAACCAATAACCAATAACCAATAACAATTAATGATTAACAGTCATTAAACTGAAATAAAATAAACTAACTGTACAAGAAGAACCGATCACAAACATGAGCGATCGCCCCAGCGGTACATTCAGGATATAGAAAACCGAAAACAATAACCGGGAGATCGGAAATGCGATCGCAGCCCAACCCGCCGCCTCCGAATCTACCCCAGTCACAAAAGCCATCAAAGCCGCCGCTGAAAACAGCAAAAACGTCTCAAAGGAATTTTGGTGAGCCCAAGTAGCCCGTTGAGCATAAGCCGGCAACCTCTCAAACATAGCGCGGGGCGCCGCTTGATCGTAACCTAGCTGCAAGCGGGCTAACGCAACCACCAAAAACGGTGCGTAAACCAGCGCGGCAGCAGCAGCAATACAATCAAGCAGAATAACCGAAACAGACAATCCCAACACCATTATTCCCCTCTAATTTCAATCAAAATAGAACAGAGTAACCACCTTGCGCTGTTCCTCCGCATCTTGACAAGTTTTCAGCAAAGTGTGGCTTTCATGAAAAGCAAAACAGAGCAGTTGCTGACACCGAGAAATAATCTCCTGATTGCACAGGGCGCTTGCTTCCGGGAGAGACAAACTGTCATTTTTGGGATTTTCTACCAAATGTATCACTTGTTCGAGCTGCTCGCGAGACTCTCGCGGTTGGCGGCTCAGGCTTTGTGGCAAAATCACTGTCAGCAGATTAGGATCTGCTCGCATCGCCCCCCGAATCGCGGCTGAATTGGTGCCTGTAGCGCCAGAAGTTATGAGCTGATTACCAGACAAAACTAGGGCGTAACTCAGCATCTCAATTAGCTGCTGGTGGGTAATGGGAACATGACGAGAACCCAAAAGGGCAAGCCGCTTGGAGCTTGTTTGTTGGATTGCCGCAAGTTCTTGTAAAAAATCATCAACTCTGGGTAGCTCAATTGATTGACTCAAAGAATTTATTAAATTAAATAAAACTACGTTGTGGATTCTAGCAGACTGTATAGCTGTTGGAGCCAAAAAGAAGTTAAGAATTGCAGATTT
The DNA here is from genome assembly GCF_021648855.1 of Tychonema litorale BBK16. Taxonomy (GTDB): domain Bacteria; phylum Cyanobacteriota; class Cyanobacteriia; order Cyanobacteriales; family Microcoleaceae; genus Microcoleus. Next base: position 2,664 of record NZ_JAKJHX010000141.1, read on the forward strand.
GCCCGATCGGACTGGAGTATGGTGAGATCCTTAAGTCAGAATTAGGTCGGCAGAAGGCAGAACTTTTGATTCTTCCTTCTTCCAACTTCGGCCTTCCAACTTCAATCTTCCTGACATCCGTTACATCCGTCGAGCTAATCCGTTGCCCAACTTCCTTTGAGAGATAGTCAATTGCTCAGACCTAGGGATGCCGTCATTCCGTCAATGTCAAAATGCTCTCCCATTAGCTGAGTAACGCATTCCACCTTAATTGTCTCGTGCAGGCGCACGTTGCCAAAGGTGCTGTCGATAATTTCTACCGTGGTTAAGGTATCCAAATCAACAGACAAAACTGGAATTTCCATTTCTTCTGCCCTGCCGATGACGAGGGGGGAAGGAGGCAAGTGTCCTGTCAGAATTAAGCACTGAGTGGAGCTTTCTAGGGCTGCTAGTTGAATGTCGGTGCGATCGCCCCCTGTCACCACTGCCATATTTCTGGCTTTGCGGAAATACTTCAGAGCGGAACTAACATTCATTGCGCCAATTGTCAAGGTTTCTACCATTAAGTCCAAACGGTCTGGACGGCAGAGCACCTCTGCTTTCAATTGGTGCACCAGTTCTTTGACGCTGACACTGCGTAGCAAAGCGCTTCTGGGTAGCATTCCCAGCACTGGAATCCCTTTTGCTTCGAGAAAAGGTCGTACAGTGGCGGTGATGGATTCGAGTTTGTCCTTGGGAACGTCGTTGAGGACGACACCCAGCAAACGGGAGCCCAAACGCTGCTTAGCCGAGAGTAAATCGTCTACATAAAGGTCGATCGGGCGTGTCACCAGCAGCACAGAAGCATCAACAGCTTCGGCTACTTGAGTCAAAGACAAGTCAAACAGACTGCCTTCTTCCAAATTAGCAGGGCCTTCTAGGAGAACTACATCTGTACTTTGATTTTGCAAATATTGCGCTAGAGACTGGCGGTAGTCAGTCTGATCTTCCCCTCGGAGTCGCTTGTGAACCGTCTCTTCGTCCAAAGCCAGCAAAGTAGAAGGCATTTGGCTTTCTGAGAGCTTCAGAGTCTCGATCGCAAAACGTACATCTTCTTCTTCAGCACCAGCTACATCGGAGCTGAAACAAGTTCCCAGGGGTTTGCCGTAGGCGACACCAAATCCTTTGGCCCGGAGTCCAAGTGCCATCCCCAGGGCGATCGCGGACTTGCCGCTGTAAGCTTTTGTGGAACCGATCAGTAAATATTTAGTCAATTTCGGTACACCTTCACTCCTCAATTTACACCTGCCTCTTCTAAATAAAATTAGTTTATCAAAAACTACCGATCGCCAACAAACTTAATTCATAGCGATACAGCGAGACCTTTGACAACAAAAGAGAATCGCCTCGTCGCTAAAATCAGATCTTTTCCGGCTGCATCGGAATGATAAATTAGAAGGTGATTCTTGAATATTTTTTACAAGTTGCCACCTATCTTGGCGCAACTTTCAGTTGTTCGATTCACTGTCAACAGTCAACCGTCAACGGTCAACCGATGCCCTAAAATCACTCGTCCATCCGCATCAGCTTCCGGTAAAAAACCTTAGAAAAATCGACAGTGCGACTGCGCTGAAAAATCATCAGTACCTCAATCAAGCAATTCACAAAGTCAGAACTTTGCATAGTTACTTCGTAGCTGAGTTCAGCATTACCATCAAACAAGACCCGACAGCGAGTCAAATCGATCGGCAGTGATGAGATATTCCAACTAGCTACAAACGGAATCTCGTCGCCACCTTCAATTTTTCTGGCACCTTCCAAGCTTTTGAGCTTATAGAGAGCGATCGCGTAGGGTAAAGACTTGCGCCTCTGTTCGGGGAAAAAAGGTGCATAAACCTTTGATTCTCTCTCATCGGCTGGCTTCAGTTGAGGAATAGTCATTTTTCCACTGGCTGATAATTACTAGCAAATTATAGTTCCTAATTTTACCGAAAATTACGAAAAGCCGACTGTGCAAGCAAGGTTGTGCTTAGTTGCCGTCGGAGCCACCATTCGACAAAATCCCAGAAACTGATACAGTGGGTACTTATCCGTTAAATCCAAAACTATTGGTGATTGAATTAAGTAACCTATGCAGGAGAGTTCTTGGCAAGAAAACGACGATCGCAGCGAGCTTAACTTGGATATCCCTGATTTAGCTCCCGCACAACACAAGAGTTTGACCTCAAACTCCCAGGTTGGCAAGATATGTGCTGCACCCTCCAACGACAGGGAGTTTGACGTGAACACAAAAGCCGATCGAACGGTAGCGGTGAACTTGCCCAATTCTCCCTCTTTTCCTCAAAAATTATACCAGGGACGTCGGGGAAAAGCCGCTGTAGTGCTGACGGCGATTTGGGGCGGGACAATTACTTTGCACTTAGTTTCTTGGGGCCCTTGGGTCGTCTGGGGGTTGACGGGATTGCTGTGGATGCAAGCGTTTCGATTTTTGTTTGCTTCGCCCAAACCCGCAATGCTACCTCTTTCAGAGTCCAATCAAGCAGATTGGCCTTACGTGTCACTGCTGGTGGCGGCGAAAAATGAGGAAGCGGTGATTGCCAGACTGGTAGAATCAATCTGCAATTTGGATTACCCGATCGACTGTTACGAACTTTGGGCGATCGACGACAATAGCACAGACGGTACTGCACTGGTATTGGAACAGCTAACCAAACAATATCCCCAACTCAAAGTATGGAGCCGAGGAGCAAATGCCAGTGGTGGCAAATCGGGAGCTCTGAATCAAGTTTTACCCCAGACTCGCGGGGAATTTGTGGGCATATTTGATGCCGATGCGACGGTGACACCAGACTTACTGCGCTCAGTGGTACCAGTGTTCTCTAGCACTCAAGTCGGAGCAGTACAAGTCAGAAAATCGATCGCCAATGCTCCCCTAAATTTTTGGACTCGCAGTCAAGAAGCCGAAATGGCGCTCGATAGTTTTTTCCAACAACAGCGAATTGCGATCGGCGGCGTTGGAGAATTGCGCGGTAACGGTCAATTTATGCGTCGTACAGCCTTAGAAAGCTGCGGAGGCTGGAACGAGGAAACGATTACCGACGATCTGGATTTGACACTGAGGCTGCACTTAGATCAATGGGATATTGAATTCCTGGCTTTTCCAGCCGTATCTGAAGAAGGAGTCACTAACGCCAAGGCTCTTTGGCATCAGCGCAATCGCTGGGCAGAAGGCGGCTATCAGCGCTATCTTGATTACTGGAAGTTAATTTTTCGGAACCGCATGGGAACTGGGAAAACTTGGGATTTATTTGGATTTTGGGTATCTCAGTATTTCTTGCCCACAGTAGCACTGCCCGATTGTTTGATGTCCATTGTGCTGCGCCGAATGCCTCTAGCCAGTCCTCTAACTTTCATGACTATTACCCTGTCTCTGGTGGGAATGTTTGTCGGTTTGCGTCGTACTCGCAAAGAGACCAAGTTTTTTGACATTAAAAGAGTTTTTGCCATCTTGATGCAAACCCTGTCATCTACTGTGTATATGCTTCACTGGCTGCTGGTAGGTGCTGTGACGGCTCGGATTTCAGTGCGCCCCAAGCAGTTAAAATGGGTAAAAACTGTGCATCAAGGCACTGCTAATATCAAGTGAAAATCACAAAAAACAATCCTAAACTGCCGGGATTAAAGAAAATATCAACAATTAGAATTCTACCAATCAATGGTAGTAGAATTTTAAAAGAAAATGTCTTTTATCAAAAAATACCAAATAGGTGATCGGTAATCGGAAATAAGTAATCGGTAATACAAAAGTCTGAAATTAAAAGATCAAAAGAGGAATACAAAAGGTTAAAAGATGGATTTGTTAGAGTACCAAGCTAAAGCTTTATTTCGCCAGATGGCAATTCCGGTTTTGCCATCACAGCGGATTGATCATCCAGCCGACCTCAAAGGGCTGAAGATTCCCTACCCAGTCGTACTAAAATCCCAAGTGCGGGCGGGGGGAAGGGGTAGAGCCGGTGGCATTAAGTTTGTGGAAAATACGATCGATGCGGTGGCTGCGGCTCAGACAATTTTTAATTTGCCGATCGAATCTGAGTATCCCGAAGTCTTGTTAGCAGAGGCAAAGTACAATGCTGACCAAGAATTATACTTGGCGGTACTCCTAGACCCCGTAGCACGACGCCCCGTACTTTTGGGTTCGCAACAGGGAGGCATGGATGTAGAAGGGTCGATCGACCAAATGCAGCAAGTTGTTGTAGACCAAGAGTTTTCCCCTTTCTACGCGAGGCGACTGATGCTGAAAATGGGATTACAGGGAGATCTGATTCAATCAGTCAGCACAATTGTCGAAAAAATGTATCGGCTGTTTGTCGAGAAAGATTTAGATTTAGTAGAAATCAATCCTCTTGGCATCAGTCCCAAGGGAGAGGTAATGGCTTTAGACGGTAAAGTCAGTGCCAATAATGATGCCTTGGGGCGACATCCAGACTTGGTTGGACTAGGCGAAAAGAAACAGGATACCAAGCAGCCTGGGGAGAGGAGACGTCAGACGGATCGCCGGAATGCTAACTTGAACTTGCCACACTCGTCCTTGGAATTAGCCTCCACGTCTCCATCCCAAATCTCGAATTCTGAATCCCTGAATTTGGTGGAATTAGACGGGAATATCGGGATTTTGTGCAACGGAGTTGGTTTGACAATGGCGACTCTGGATGCTGTGGCCCAGGAAGGAGGCAAACCAGCTAATTTTGTGAATCTGGGTTCCTTAGACCGCTACGATGGTGTAGATGCGTTGCGCGATCGCGCAGAGTTGGCTCTGGAGCTAGTCTCTCAGGATAAAAGCGTTAAAGTTGTGCTGGTGAATATTTTGGCTAGCACCACAACTAGGGAGGCAATTATCTCCGCTGTGGTGGGCTATCTGGAACGAAAAACTCGTGCTAACCGCCAACTCCAGATTGTGTTGGTTTTAGTTGGGATCGATCGAGATGCTATTAAAAAGCGTTTGGGGCAGTTGCCTGTGCAGCTAGCCAGCACTTTGGATCAGGCTGTAGCACAAGCTGTGTCTTTAGCTAAATAACGGGAAGCCCCAATAAAAAAATGAATTTAACTCCTGAGAGCAAAGTCCTGATACAAGGCATTACAGAATCTCCCGCGTCAACGCTTGTCAGCCTGATGATGAAAGCATACGGCACAAATGTAGTGGCTGGTGTCGATCCCGGTCGGGGCGGGCAGGAGTTGGAGGGAATTCCGGTTTTTGATTTAGTCGAACAAGCAGTGACGACGGTTGGTCAGATTGATACTACGGTAATTTTGGTGGAACCATACTGGGTGCTGGATGCGGCCCTGGAAGCGATCGCTGCTGGCATTAGGCAAATCGCGATCGTCACTCCAGGAGTGCCCCCTCTGGATATGGTGCGCTTAGTCAGAAAAGCTGAAGCAACCGAAACTTTGGTGATTGGCCCCAACAGTCCTGGAATTATTATACCGGACAAGTTATTGCTGGGAACTCACCCCAAGGAATTTTACACTCCCGGCCCAGTGGGAATCATCAGCCGCAGCGGCACTTTGACCTACGAGATTGCTCTGGAACTGACTAATGCGGGGTTGGGACAATCGATGGCTGTTTGTATTGGCTGTGACGCGATTGTCGGTTCTTCTTTTATGCAGTGGTTGCAAATTTTGGACGAAGATGAGACTACCGAGGCGATCGTTCTGGTAGGGGAAGTTGGCGGGTGGAGTGAACAAGCTGCTGCTTCTTACATCGCTGAGGCGATCGACAAACCGGTGGTTGCTTACCTAGCTGGCCTCTACGCTCCCAAAGGCCCGTCTTTGGGCCACGCTGGCATCCTGATCAGTTCTAGGGCTGCGGCGCGGACAGCCTTTGGGGTGATAGCGGAAAATAAAATGGCTGCCTTTGAAGAGGCAAATATCCCAATAGCTTCTCGGCCTTCAGAAGTACCTAAGTTGATCAATAAATTACTCAAGAAAAATTAAGTATAAGCTCGATCGGCTTAGGTAAATATTTGAGTAGCTATGGTTACAAAACCTTGACAAAAGCTCTGTTAGTCTGGTAGCAATTAATGATATTGGAAGCTCGCTGCTGTGGGATTTGTTAATATTTCAATTGTTGAAGGAAATCCGCACCTGCGATCGCTCTTGGCCTGGCATCTACAGCAAGTCGGTCACTGGGTGCATCAATCCGCGGATATCAATCACGCTAGGGAAATATTTTTCAGCCACCAGCCCTCCCTAGTAATTCTGGATGCAGAATTGCCAGATGGCTTGGAATTTTGCCGCTGGCAACAACAACAGCAGCAGTCGCTGATTTTGATGCTGTCGGCGCGGAATTCCGAAGCCGATATTGTTGAGGGTTTGAAGTCGGGGGCTGACGATTACCTGACTAAACCGTTTGGAATGCAAGAATTTATGGCGCGGGTAGAAGCTTTGATGCGTCGCAACCGCACGATGATACCACCAGCTACCCTGGAGTGCGGACTCCTAAAAATTGATTTGGTACAGCGCCGAGTCAGGTTGTACGAGGAACAGATTGAGCTGACTCCCCAGGAATTTAGCCTGTTGTACGTGCTCGCTCAAGCTGGTGGAGTTCCCCTTTCGCGATCGGATTTACTGCGGAGAGCTTGGCCTGATGCGATCGACAACCCACGTACAATTGATACTCACGTACTATCTTTGCGGAAAAAAATCGAAATCGATCCCCGACAGCCAAGTCTGATTCAAACTGTGCGGAATGTTGGCTATCGGTTGAATTTGGAACTGTTTCATGGGAATGAATGGCATTCACCGCTACCGAGGGCTGTGAGATCTTAATCTATAGCATTTCTCAGTTGACTAAGAAGTCTGGTAGGGACACGGCATTGCCGTCTCCTCATTTCGGCTAATAATAATTCCGATGCTACCGGATTTGATCTGAATTATTTGGGACAGGACAATTGTCCGTTAGGAGTCAGATACACATTGTGGTTGAAGTCATTAATAAAACAGATTAACAATCCTTCTCGATGATTTTTTTTACCATCATTCCATCGCAATAGTTCGGTATTTGCAGTTGTCCGACGTGGTGCATCGGAAGTTGTTTCCAATCTACTTTCGCCTGGATTTAGCGACGATTCTACTCGAATGCTCATGTCTTCATCTTCTCCAGTTAGCTTGCCAAATTCATTGACTTTATGATTGCGAAGGACAAAGTTTTTTATATAAATCCGCTGATTGGAAGTATTAGTCAGGCGCAGCACTCCCTGTTTGACAGTTTCTACTCGCAGCACGTAGCTGGCTGGAATGAAAGCAGCAAGGGAGACAGATGCGATCGCAATTCCAGTCAAAAATGATGAGATATTTTTCATGTCAAGCTAAAGGTACATAACTAATGCGATACAAGGATGGCATATTTTCATCTATAAGGTACTGAATTGCCATTTATTATGTTTCCAAATTCGCATCATATTCGGCTCTTAACTTCCGAAGTCGCAAGACAACAGGCGGAGGATTTGTATCGTGTTCTGCCTGTGCTTTTAGAGTGTACTCTAACCAATCTTCTATATACTTCCTTACAATTTCTGGATTTTGTAAATAATAAAAGATTGTAGCATAAATTTGCTCTAAAGTTAGTGTGGGAAACAGTTCTGATATTACTTCTGGTGATTTTTTGCCATAAATGTATTCATCGAGAATATCCTCGATCGCAATGCGCGTCTCTTTAATGCGAATATCATCAGCCGCCCAAAAATCAAAGTAGTCTTTTAATTGCTTTCGCACTTTTGACTGAACATCCTGAATTCACAGTTAGGTGTTCAAAAAGCGATCGGGATCAATACCAGATTCCCGCAGTTTTTGCATCAAAGAGTCTAACCGTGCTTCGGCAAGTTCTGCGCGCTGCTGTTCTTGATTTGCGCGCTGTTGCTCGTTTTCAGCCCGCTGTTGCTCTTGTTGTGCACGTTCCTCTGGAGTTGGAATCCAATTGCCTTGACTATCATACCAGCGCAACCACAGGCGATCGACTCCCAGATACTCACCTTGCCACAAACCCAAGCCTAAATCGATCTCAGGCATCCACAGCCGCGAATCTGACAGTTGTAATTCTTGATAGCGAGCTCCCTCCAGTTTAAAGGATCTCATGCGATCGGTATAACGACTAAAAACAACATAATAAGGAACGCGCAAAATCTGCTCATAAACATTCCATTTTCGCGCAGGCTTTCCGCCTGTTGGCTCTGGATTTATATGACCGTTACTAGCTAAATTATCAGACGTAGACGGCAGTTGTTCTCGCCCATCATTTTCTCTCAAATCTTCTTTTTCTGTTCCCGGCGAAAGCAATTCTACAACTACAAAAGGATTGATACTTTCTTGCCAAACCACATAACTCAGCCGCATATCGACTTCATCATAAAGTCGGGAAACTCCCACAACTCCAAACCAATCCGGGCGTTTGTACCACAGTGGGTGACGCGCATCATAGTAAAGATTTAGATCGGCCCCGCTAAAGATTTGGGAAGCCAAATAGTTGGAAGGGCGAAAAGTATAGCTCAGCAACTGCGGTTGCAAGCCGTGAAATTCATCGGGGAAACCAGGTTCCTCCGCATTTTCGCTAGGTAGATCGTACATTGTGGGGAGCGTTTCTCTAGGCGAGCTGGGTGGCTCTGTTTGAGGGACGCGATATTTAAATGGAAGCATAAAAAGTGGGGGGAATAATTGATGTTATTTTAACTCAATAGAATACTTGCCCGTCAAATCTCTATCAATAGAAAGGTGTATCGTGGTTCAAGATTAGCTATCTTCAAGAAAAGTAGCCAGAATCCTCAGCAACCTACAACAGTTGGCTGTTTTGGCAGAGAGCACAATAATCAGAGTCAGAATAACTTGATTCCATGCAAAACACCATAGAGATACTCCCATTATCAGACTCGGCGAGTCTTTCCAACAAGCAACCAACAGACACAAATTATCAAGCTGTTGAGCAGCAATTTGTCAAATTGCTAGATGTCGAGGATCTAGATCGGATGGTGGCGGCAAAACCTTCACTTGTTATTGACTTTGAAAGCGCGATCGCCCAGGCAATTTCAGCAGCTTATAAACAAGGTTTCAGCGACGATGCCGCGCACCGCTTTTTACAGCGTGTGCTTTACCGCATCAACAGGCTCAACTTATTTTGGTATGATGATTTGAGCCATTATAACAATGAGCGATCGCACTATTTGCGTTCCGTGCGCGATCGCATTGAGGAACCTTGGCAGCAATGGGAACTGGCACAAATTGATGTCGCAGCATTGCAAAAGTTAGAAGTCAAGCAAGCTGTGCGCGATCGCGCGGCGGCTGATGTTGATCCTCCTTTGAACGAGAGTGATCGCTATTTGCGAGAACAGATGACAGCAGCAGGATACCGACACCTGCTGGCGATCGCCTCCTTCGACGGTTTAGTCGAAGCCAGTCGGCTTTCCCGCATCCTCGGCGGTGCCGGCAACGAAATCCAGTCAACCCTGACGCGGGTGCTGATCGAAGAATACGGCGGTGGCCGCCTATCCCGCAAGCACTCCACCTATTTTGCTCAAATGCTGGCAGAATTCGGGATGAGTACGGAACCGGAAATGTATTTCGATTTAGTACCTTGGGAAGTTCTTGCAGGTACCAATCACAACTTCCTGCTGACGGAACGCAAGCGCCATTTTCTGCGGTACAACGGCGGACTAACTTATTTTGAGGTAGCCGGGCCCGTCGCCTACAGGAATTATCTAGCAGCCGCCCAGCGTCTGGGCCTCTCGCAGGCTGCCATGGGTTACTGGGAACTGCACATCCGAGAAGACGAGCGTCACGGGCGCTGGATGTTGGATGAAGTTGCTCTGCCACTGGCCGACAGATACTCGCAGGATGGGTGGGAACTGGTGTTGGGGTACGATCAGGAGAAACTTATAGGCGATCGGGCTGCGGCTGCGGTAACGCGATCGATTCAAACAGCAGAACAAAATTAACGGCTATATCGTAGGGTGCGTCACAAACTGACGCACCCTACCAGGATTAGCTTACCAAAAAACAGGGTTTAAAGCCCCGTCCTTCTAGGACGGATTTAATTATCATGAAATGTAAAGACTATTAAAGTAACAAGTTTATAACTACAATTGTCAGTAAACGTTATACAATAATTCCATGATTGTACTAGAGTTTAAGTTAAAAGGCAAACCACAGCAATACCGGGTCAT
>NZ_JAKJHX010000142.1:0-8739 GCF_021648855.1 Tychonema litorale BBK16
AGGAAGGACTAAAGTCTCGCTCGTTTCCCGCATCCCGTATTAATTTTTATGATATTAAAAATATCAGAATTGTCTCAATAATAGATAAAAATGTCACCCTGCGTGTGGCAGAGTGACACTTTCATAAACCAAAACTCAAAACGGTGTGGGAACAGCAATTGATCTGCGATCGATTCCTCTTCCACCATCATCAATTGTTTTAGAACAACTCGAAGTTGTTGGTGCCGATAGTCAGTCCAGGTGTCAACTGAGCCACAGTCAGCACAGTACCGGCGTTGTTGAAGTACAGAACACCGCTTGCGGAGTCGTAGATCACCTTGTTCTTGGTATCTGCTGCTGGAGAACTTGAGTTGAAACCAGAAACCACAACAAATTCGCTAGCATCTAAGCTAGTGCCTAGTACAGCGAAGGCACTGGCAGTTCCTGCTAGACCACCCGATCCTTTTACAGGCTGCGTTCCGAGCCGGATCTTGTCTTCCCCAGGTGTAAAGTCAGTAATCGTATCCACTCCCCATGAACCGCCAGCAGAAGCGAAGAAGAAAGTATCGCTGCCTGCACCGCCAGTCAGGAGGTCGTTGCCCAAGTCTCCAGAGATGACATCATTGCCAGCACCGCCGTTTACCGTGTCTAGACCTTTGCCGCCCCAGAGAACGTCGTTGCCCGCGTCGCCACTGACAACATCATTGCCTACACCGGCGAGGACGGTATCATTACCGTCGCCACCGCTGATCAGGTCACTACCACCTCGACCTGAGAAACGCGGATCTACAGAGTCTCCGTAAATCAGGTCATCTCCAGCACCTCCAGATACGGTGTCGCTTCCGATATCACCATACAGGACATCACTTCCGTCGCCGCCATCGACTAAATCATCACCTTTGCCAGCAAATACAGTGTCATTGCCAGGGCTAGGACAAATAGTGTCAGCGCCAGTGCCAGTGGCGACATAGTCGTTGCCTAGGCCGCCGTCAATGATGTCGTTGCCACTACCAAAGGTAGTGATGCGGTCATTGCTACTGCTACCATTCAGTCTGTTGTCGCCTGCGGTACCTCTAATATCAAGTCCGCCCTGACTATTTGGGACTGAACTTGCTGGGGTCGTTGGATTAGTAACCTGTGTCATTTACACTCCTCCTAGATGAATCATTTTTATACAATACACTTTTACCTCCAAACGGATTCAAAAAAATGAAACCGGACATTGGTCGAGACTCTAATTTACCCATCTGCTATAGGCTGTCATCTGAACTACCTCGACTAAACTTAGCTATGGTTGGGGCTTCCAACAAACACAAAGGTTAGGACGGTCTGATGCGTCTCTGAGGTTTTTCGTCTTAACGACCGATGCCATGTTAGGAACACCAAAAAGGCGATTAAGACAAAGGCTCGATCGTGGTCTTACTGCTATACAAACACTAGACAAGCCTAGACATTTGCTTCTTACTTCATCGGGAGCATGGGAGCGGTTATCCCTCGGTAAGCTTTCACGCCTTAGCCAAGCGTGATAAATTAATCGCTCAGTCCTGAGATTTTGGTATCGTCGATCGCAACTTGTTCGATCGCCCTAAAAAAAAGGAACTTACTAAGTTGCGTTCTGATTAGTATACTTCTGATTGACCAGACTTTTGAATTCCGTCAATAGTTCCCCGAAAATCAAAATTCTTGAAACCAGCTAAGATCCTCTCCCCGTAAGCACCGAAACCACTTGAAATCCTTGCCTCCGCATTGAGTCGTGAGCTCAATTCTTCAATCGAAAACCAAAAATTAATCGACTGTCGTGACCAATAGTTGCAAATCTCTCCGATCCCAAAAATCAGCCCCATTACAGTTGACATTTAGACAATAGTAAGCTGCGATACAATTTGCAATAGTCCCACACTGAGGGTCAAAAGCGCAGTCGGCAACAAGATTTCACTAATGACCTGGAAAACAATATCTATGCTGTCGTGAGATGTACTCTGAACTTTCACCTCAATAATTAATTATGATTCTCCGTCATATTGAGCTGCTTCGACTTCGGGCTTTTTACTGTTAATTTGTAAAAGGGAAAAAGGCAGAACTACTGGCCAAAAAAGAGGGCCGAACACTAAGGCTACCCAAGAAATTAAGTCTGTTTTAGATGTGGTAGTATCCTGCCAAAAACGTTGGAACCAAACTAAGAATACAATTGAGGCAATCAAGAAGTAGCCAATAACTATCATTTTTTTACCCGCCTACCTATTTGTGCGATCAAAATATTTGTGATTATATCTCACATCGATTTTGGATTTTCCCCACGAATTAATCTGTGGGGCTTGTCAGCACTCAGCAGCCAGCACTCGGCGCCAAGTAAAGGTTAAGTGTAACATTGTTTTAAGATAAAGTTGAGGTTGTATAGTCATCCAGAGCTGGGAATGAGGACGGAGCTAGTATTGGGGCTATCGGGGGCGATAGGGTATAAGTCCCAGCGTTAATTATTGATGACACAAATCACTAACTCCAAGTAAATAGATCACATTTACTGCTGTATTGGAATCACATGAATATCAAATAAATCAGTCAATACTGACAGAGGCGAGTTCAAAAAAAATCTGATGATGACCCAAACACTTTTACCTCAATTTACTATTGCAGAGCTAGTCTTTCAAGTATATCACTCTGGTTTATTAACTCAGACTCACCGAAAACAGCTCAGGGAAGTGCTGTTAAACGACTGTCTCACCGAAGAAGATCAAACAGCTATCAACCGTTTGCTACACGCTGTCCGTCGCGGCTGGCTCAAAGTAGTAGATTAAAATCTGCCCCAATCGATTTAAAATTTAAAATTTGAGATTTGAGATTTGAGATTACTCCCGTCAGTGAGCCTGCAAACGAATTAATCTGGAGACCCGAACGAAATTGTTTTGGGTCATTTTCATCAAAATATTGAATAATATTTATAACATTTCAATCATATTGGCATGAGCGACCTTTACATTTCCTGGTCAGACTACCATCACAAGATTGAGAATTTGGCTGTAAAAATTCATGAATCTCAGTGGGAATTCGATCGCATTGTGTGCATTGCCAGAGGCGGGCTGCGGGTTGGTGATATCTTGTCACGGATTTTTGACAAACCCCTGGCAATTTTAGCTGCCTCATCCTACGGTGGGGCAGAAGATAAAGTCCGAGGTGCGATTAAATTTGCCCGCGACTTGACAATGGTGGGCGATGATTTGGGCCACAGAATCCTACTGGTTGACGATTTGGTAGATTCGGGAGTCAGTTTGCACCAAAGCATAGTTTGGTTGCAAAGTCGATACAGCGGGGATATTCAGGAAATTCGGACTGCGGTGCTTTGGTACAAGGCTTGTTCTGTGGCAAAACCAGATTATTATGTGGATTATTTGGCGGATAATCCTTGGATTCATCAACCCTTTGAAGTATATGAAAAGATGAGTGCGGCTGATTTTATTTCCGCTGTATAGCACTAAGCTGTTCGGCATTTAAAAGACGATTGTAGGGTGCGTCAGTTTTAAGGTGTTTCCCATGTATAGCAAGTGTTCTAGCTGACGCACCCTACAGACCTGGGTAGATCGTACATCGTCGGCAACGCTTTTGCTTGGGAAGATTGCGAATCTGGTATGTACATGGTTATACAATTATCCCTGCGAGACGGCTTAAGGAGATTGAGGCGGTACGGTAATGGGGACATTATAGCGCGCTGTGATTTGTTGTGGCAGAAAATCGGTATGTTTTGCACCGGGAATGCGATCGAGATAACAATCTTTTACTGCTAACATAAAGCCTTTGATTCCTTAACTTCGTGATTACTGTCTCAATTAGTGGAGGTAATAAACATGATAAATAGTACAAACAAGTTGCTAGATGTTGTAGCCCTGACTGTTGACCTTCCCCAGTACAATTTGTGGCGTGGGCAGGTTGGGACGATAGTTGAGATCCTAGCAGATGGTGCTGCATTTGAAGTTGAATTCAGCGATCGCAATGGAAGAACTTACGAGTCTGTCGGGTTACGTCCAGAGCAAATCATGGTACTACATTTTGAGCCAGCATCCCCCGATATCCAGTATGAAATGGTGACAGTGTAATGCGGCATAACAACCGTTTTGCAGCGAAAGGAATGAAGCAATCACCGGGCTTTGGGATTGCTTTCCTACCCTTCGGGAACGCCTTCGGCGAACGGATCGCTTCGCTAACGTTCCTCGCAATGACATGATGCCATTTATTTGTGTTTGCCGAAGTCTAAGGCATAATTAGATAATCACTATTTTATCATATTTGATGATTTCCGAACCCCTTACTCTCTCAAAAACCAATCCTGTTTTAGCCGCCCAAGGATTAACTCGCCGCTTTGGTGGTTTAATTGCTGTCAACAACGTATCTTTTACAGTTGAAAAACACGAGATATTTGGACTGATCGGCCCTAACGGCGCGGGCAAGACTACTCTATTTAATTTAATGACTGGACTAATCCCCAGCAACAGTGGCAAACTGATTTATCAAAACGAGGATATTTCCCAACTTAAACCACATCAAATTGCCAATAAAGGGATTGCCAGAACCTTTCAAAATATCCGGTTGTTTGGGGAACTTTCTGTTAGTGAAAATGTCGCGATCGCACGACACATCCACAGCCGATCGCACAATCCGGTTTTATCACTGCTAGCGGGCATATTTGCGTTGCCATCATCAAACGCAATTGAGCGCCAAACCCACGCAAAAGCGTTGGAATTGTTGGAATTGGTCGGTTTGGGCGATCGGGCGGACGAACAAGCCAAAAACTTGTGTTATGGCGACCAAAGACGTTTGGAAATTGCCCGTGCTTTAGCCCTGGAACCGCAGATATTGCTGTTAGATGAACCTGCGGCGGGAATGAATCCAAATGAAAAACATAAATTAAGTGACTTTATCCGAGAAGTGCGCCAAAAGTTCAATTTGACTGTAATATTGATCGAGCATCACGTACCGCTGGTGATGGGATTGTGCGATCGCATTGCCGTGCTGCATTTCGGTCAATTAATTGCCTTGGGAGAACCTGCGATTGTGAGGAACGACCCGGCTGTAATTGAGGCTTATTTGGGAGATGAAAAATAAATAAAAAATGGCAAATCAGGCGATTAGGAAATTGCATAATAAACCCGGCGATTGGAAATCGCGTCTACACAAACAATGTCCGCCTACGCGGACTAAGAGTAATATTAACAACTCATATATTGGATCATTTTTACGCATTCTGTAGGGGCGGGTTCACCAATAATAATTGCCTAAAACTAACAATCTCATAAACCCGCCCCCACCCAACCAATAATCTCATATACTCAATCTCAGATTCACAAAAAATGCACGAAACCCCACCAGAAACTACCCAAAATATCCTCTTAGAACTTAAGAATCTCTGTGTAAACTACGGCGGAATTCAAGCCCTGCAAAATATTAATCTCACAATAAATGCAGGCGAAGTTGTCAGCCTCATTGGTGCGAATGGTGCGGGCAAAAGTACGACACTCAGGGCTATTTCCAAAATAGTTAATTTGCACCAAGGACAAATCATCTACAACGGGCGAGATATTACCCGCCGCCAAGCCCACGAAGTTGTCAAACTCGGAATTGCCCACAGCCCAGAAGGGAGGCGGGTTTTGGCGCAGCAAACGGTGTTGACAAACTTGGAATTAGGGGCCTATGTGCGATCGCAAACAGCAGAAATCAAAGCTGATTTAGAGTACCAATTTAAACTATTTCCCAGGTTAGCAGAACGCCGCAATCAACTATCGGGAACCCTCAGCGGTGGGGAACAGCAAATGTTGGCGATCGCCCGCGCGTTAATGTCACGCCCAAAACTGCTACTATTAGACGAACCCAGTTTAGGTTTAGCGCCCGCCATAGTTAAAGAAATCTTTGGGATTATTCAACATTTACGCTCCACCGGCGTTACAATTCTATTAGTTGAACAAAACGCCAGTTTAGCATTGCAAATTGCCGATCGCGGTTATGTACTAGAAGCTGGTAACATTACCCTGACAGGTCTTGCATCAGATTTGCTAAAGGACGATCGAGTTAGGAGGGCATACTTAGGTTGACTTGGTTAATTTTAGGCATCTTTACCGCTTTCTTTGAAGCACTTAAAGACGTTTTTGGCAAACAAAATCTCAAAAAAAGTGACGAATATGTCGTCGCTTGGTCACTCTCATTCTTCTCAGTCATCTTGTTGATTCCTTGGGTAATTTATACTGGAATTCCGGCATTAAACACTCAATTTTGGATCGCCCTATTAATCGGAGGTAGCATCAACGCTGTCACAGCACTACTCTACATCAAAGCCATCAAAGTATCGGATTTATCTCTGACAGTACCGCTGGTAGCTTTGACACCATTATTCATGTTGTTAACTTCACCATTAATTGTCGGTGAATACCCCAAATTTTTCGATTATATTGGCATCTTTCTAATTGTCATCGGTTCTTATTTATTAAACATCAAAGAGAAATCCCAAGGATATTTAGCCCCATTCAAAGCATTGGTGAATGAACCGGGGCCAAAATTGATGTTAATCGTCGCCTTTCTCTGGAGTATCACCTCAAATTTTGACAAAATAGGCGTGCAAAATTCATCCCCTATTTTTTGGCTATTCTCTATATTTGGTACAATGAGTGTCTTGCTACTCCCAGTTTTATTGCACAAAACCCCAAATCCAGGCACCAAAATCCTCAAACAATTACCAATGCTAGCGGCTATGGGATTTTTTAATGCGATTGGAGTGCTTTGTCAAATGCAAGCTTTGACATTAACTTTGGTAGTACAAGTGATTGCTATTAAGCGTACTAGCGTATTGATGGGTGTATTGTTTGGTCATTTCATTTTTAAGGAAAAAGATATTCAACAAAGATTATTAGGGGCGGGAATCATGATTTTGGGAGTTTTCTTTATCAGTTTATAAACCCACATTCTACACCCAACAAGGGGCAGTGTACATAGATTGATATCAAATACGTTAGCATCGGAATATAGCAATCCTAAATGAGTTGTAAAATTTTTACCCCACCCCAACCCTCCCCTTACCAAGGGGAGGGAGTAAGAAATTCACAAATGATTTAGGATTGCTATAGTAGCCGAAATTAGGAGACGGCAGTGCCGTGTCCGACCTATCATTCTTTCCTTTCAAAAATTTAGAAAATAAGTTCGGAATTCTATTCAACGGATTCTAATTCTATTTTCTGAATTTTTGTTTCTAAAGTTTGAATTTGTGCTCGGCGGGCTTCTACTTCAATCAAACGACGAGATAATTCTTGACTTTGCAAAGTGAGAGATTGTCGCCACTTTTCTGCTTTCTCGGCTTCTTCCTGCAAAAAATCTAGGGTAATAGGTGTTGTTAGATACTTCTCAAGTAATTCTAATACCCAATTTTTAGCCTCGCGCATATTGAAGACTTCGTCATTTTTCCCAATATCAATTAATACTAAAACGCCTTCATTTAAAGAATTAACGACGGAGTCATTTAGGTTTTGAACACAATCTCTTGATAATGTCAAGACACTTGGTTCAGCAAGCACCGCCCAAGTATCATCAGCATTTTGACAAGCCAGCAATTGCAAAATCGGTTCGCCGAAAAATTCCTGATTTTGTACTTGAGCTAAATATAACATAAGAGTTATTTGTTATTTGTTATTTGCTGTATGATGTGGGATCTCCTAGGGGCGGGTTTTACAAACAATCTATGCCCAAAATCAACTATCTTGTAAACCCGCCCCGGCCACCGTCAATAGTCAACAATCAACAGCGAACAATCAACCATTAAAACAACTTTAGCCGATCGCGCAAAATTTCCGCCTGTTTTTCGGCCTCAGCCAAACCATCTCGCGCCACCTGAACAACTTGCGGATCAGCCTTTTCCACAAACTTCTGATTAGTCAAACGCGCCGCACTATGCTTAATTTCCCCTTCTATCTTAGCCAACTTTTTCTCTAATTTACCACGCAAAGCATCCAGATCGACCACCCCAGCCAGAGGAATCAAGACTTGCACAGTACCCACAACCCCAGCAATTGACCCCCCTTGCCCCCCCTTACCAAGGGGGGGATTAAGGGGGGGTTCTGCATCCAAACTAGCAGCAATCGTCAGAGTTTCTACTCTCGCTAAATCTTTGATGTAAATTGCTCCACCTGAGAGAATTTGGCGTTCATTTTCGCTTTCGCTTTGCAAAATCGCCGTCACTTTAACACCAGGCTTGATATCAGCATCCGCCCGCAAATTGCGAATAGTCCGAATTGTGCCAAACAACAACTCAAACTGCTGTTCTAATTCTACATCAATTAGTAAGGCTTCCGCTTCAGGATAAGCTTGCAAAGCCAGACATTCATCCTCACTCGTTTGAGTCAGAGTGTGCCAAATTTCCTCAGTAATGTGCGGCATAAAAGGATGCAGTAACTTCAGAATTCCTTCTAAAACAAAAGCAAAAGTTTGCTGTGCTACTTTCTTAGAATTCGGTTCAGCATCCTGTTGCAAGCGAGACTTGACTAACTCAATATAGGAGTCACAGAAATCGCCCCAGATAAACTCATAAAGTCCCTTCGCGGCTTCTCCAAAAGCGTAACTTTCAAAATCACGGCGACTTTGCTGTACAACTTGATAATAGCGAGAAAGAATCCAGCGATCGCACAATTCCAACCCTTCTTCTCTCCCCCCCTTAGCAAGGGAAACGTCTTCTTCTCCTCTCCCCCCCTTAGCAAGGGAAACGTCTTCTTCTCCTCTCCCCCCCTTAGCAAG
>NZ_JAKJHX010000142.1:8975-12535 GCF_021648855.1 Tychonema litorale BBK16
CTCTCCCCCCCTTAGCAAGGGAAACGTCTTCTTCTTCTCTCCCCCCCTTAGCAAGGGAAACGTCTTCTTCTTCTCTCCCCCCCTTAGCAAGGGAAACGTCTTCTTCTTCTCTCCCCCCCTTAGCAAGGGGGGGTTGGGGGGGGTAAGGATTGCCCAATTGCTGCGGAGTCTGTCCCTCCAGATTCATCATCACAAACCGGGCTGCATTCCACAACTTATTAGTGAAATTCCGCGACGATTCCACCGATTTAGATTCATCAGTTTTGCGATCGTACTCCAAGCGAATATTTTGCCCCGCCCCAACCACTTCCTTCACCAACGTGTAGCGCAAAGCATCAGTCCCGTACTTGCCAATCAACAGCAGCGGATCGATACCATTCCCTTTACTCTTAGACATTTTTTGACCATTTTCATCCAACACCAAACCATGAATGTAAACAGTATCAAAAGGCATCTTTTCAGTAAAATGTCCGCCCATCATCGTCATTCTAGCAACCCAGAAAAAGATGATATCAAAACCTGTTACCAAAGTTGTTGTTGGATAATAGAAATCTAAATCCTTAGTTTCATCCGGCCATCCCAAAGTCGAAAAAGGCCACAACCCAGACGAAAACCAAGTATCCAATACATCTGGATCTCTTGCTAACTCGACATCCTGACCAAACTTAGCCGCAGCTTTTTCCCGTGCTTCAACCTCAGTTTTCGCCACCACAAAAGGAGTCGTGTCAGTAATTTCTCCCGCAGTTTCGCTAACAGCATACCAAGCCGGAATTTGATGTCCCCACCACAATTGTCGGGAGATGCACCAATCTTTCAGCTTTACCAACCAATCGCGATAAACCTTTGTCCATCTTTCCGGCACAAAGACGGGTGAATTCTCTTCGTCTAATGCTGTTAAAGCGCGTTGAGAAAGCGGATTTATTTTGACAAACCATTGAGTAGATAGTAAAGGTTCGACGGGGACTTTGCCACGTTCGCTAAAAGGTACTGTATGTTTGTAATCTTCTATTTTAACTAAAACTCCGTCAGTCTCTAAACGTTGTACCACATTCTTTCGAGCAACAAATCTGTCTTGTCCCTGAAACTCTCCGGCATTTTCATTTAAAGTGCCGTCCTTATTCATGATGTTAATAAACGGCAAATTGTGACGTTTACCCATCTCGAAGTCATTCGGATCGTGGGCGGGTGTTACTTTGACGCAGCCAGTTCCAAAAGTGCGATCGACAAACCCATCAGCAATTACTGGAATTTCGCGATTTGCGATCGGCAAAGTGACAGTTTTACCGATAAGATGTTTGTAGCGATCGTCCTCTGGATTCACAGCCACCGCTGTATCGCCCAACATTGTTTCTGGCCGAGTCGTCGCTACTTCCAAATAACCAGAACCGTCCGTCAAAGGATAGCGGAAATGCCATAAATGCCCGTCAACTTCCTGCTGATCCACCTCCAAATCCGACACCGCCGACTGACTCGCCGGACACCAATTCACCAAGTAATTGCCGCGATAAATCAGCCCCTCATCATACAAACGAACAAAGGCTTCTAAAACCGCAGCGGATAAGCCTTCATCCATCGTAAAACGTTCCCGCGACCAATCGACAGACACGCCCAAACGTCGCAATTGATTAGTAATAGTATTGCCCGATTCAGCTTTCCACTTCCAGGCTTTTTCCAAGAATTTTTCTCGCCCTAAATCGTGGCGAGTTTTGCCTTCTGCTTTGAGTTGCTTTTCCAGAATAGTTTGAACTGCGATGCTAGCATGATCCGTTCCCGGCAACCACAGGGTATTGTGCCCTGTCATCCGTTGGTAGCGCACGAGGACATCAATCAGGGTCTCTTCAAAAGCGTGTCCCATGTGGAGACTGCCGGTGACGTTGGGCGGCGGGATGACGACGCAGTAAGGTTCGCCGCCTTTTTCTGGGTCAGCTTTGAAGGTTTCGTTGTCTTCCCAGTATTTTTGCCATTTGGCTTCGGTGGCTTTGGGGTCGTATTGGGGGGGTAGGTTTGCGGTCATGGTGGCTTGAGAGTTTGATCTTATCTAAGATTGTGCCACAGGTGAGGGAAGAGAAAAAGCAGGGACAATTTTGGAATTGCCCCTGCTTTGAATGAGATCAGAGTTATCTGAATCCGACAGCAGCTTGCCAAACAAAAGCCAGCAATAAGAAAAACACGGGAATCACTGGCAAAATATTAACCAGTGGTTCAAAGATCGAATAAGCTTCGGGCATTTTTGCTAAAAGTAATGCAGCTTCCATGAGTCAACCTATTTATCCAACACAATTCTAATAATTGTCGCATATCTTAAGCAAAGGCAATCATGTTCGATCGACCGCAGGTGTCAGCCAGTGACCAAACTCCTCAATAAATCGATCGGCAAAAATCGCCTCCCGCATCCTCTGGGTAAAGCGAATCAACTCTGTCACGTTGTGAATTGCCAACAAGGTATACCCCAGCACTTCGTTAGCCCGCGCCAAGTGGGCCAAGTAAGCCCGACTGAAATTTTGACAAGTATAACAAGGACAAGATTCATCTAGCGGCGCAAAATCCTCCCGGAACCGAGCATTTTTCAAACTCAAACGTCCCCCGGCCACAAAAGCTGTCCCGTGGCGGGCTAGCCGAGTCGGAATCACGCAGTCAAACATATCTACACCACTCGCCACCGCCACCGCCATTTCGCGATAAGTTCCAATCCCCATCAAATAACGGGGCTTATTTGCCGGCAATAGTGGTGCTGTCACTTTCACAATTTCTGAGATCAAATCCCCCGATTCCCCGACGCTGACTCCGCCGATCGCATAACCTGGTAAATCTAAATCTACTAACTGGCTTGCTGCGCGCGATCGCAAATCCGGGTAAACACCCCCCTGCACAATCCCAAACAAAGCCTGATCGGGGCGCGAGTGAGCTTGAATGCAGCGTTTCAGCCAGCGGTAAGTTCTATCAGTCGCCGCTTCCACTTCGGCCCGCGTCGCCGGATAAGGCGGACACTCGTCAAAGGCCATAATCACATCCGCACCCAACTCATTTTGGATTTGGATCGATCGCTCCGGTGTCAAGTTAATCATACGGCCATCGCGGGGAGAACGAAAAGTCACCCCCTCATCAGAAATAGTCCGCATTTGGCTCAAGCTAAACACCTGAAAACCGCCTGAATCGGTGAGAATTGGGCCTGGCCAAGCCATGAATTTATGTAATCCACCAGCCCCGGCGACAATATGTTCCCCCGGCTGCAAGTGCAAGTGATAGGTATTTGCCAAAACCATTTGAGAGCCGGCATCCTTAAGATGTGCCGGTGTCAAAGTTTTGACATTAGCCAGGGTTCCCACCGGCATAAACTTGGGTGTTTCCAGCACACCGTGGGGAGTGGTAAAAACCCCTGCACGCGCTTTGGTATGGCTGCAATTAGCTTGACATTGAAAAGAAAAATTTTCGGACATTAGGAATTGGGCATTGGACATTGGGCATCGGAACAATTTTAAACGTTCGTGAGCTTTAGTCGAACTAATTTTGACCAAAAAAAGGGGATACAAGCCCCGTCCTTTTAGGACGGCTTTTCTTGA
>NZ_JAKJHX010000143.1 GCF_021648855.1 Tychonema litorale BBK16
ATCAAGAAAAGCCGTCCTAAAAGGACGGGGCTTGTATCCCCTTTTTTTGGTCAAATTTGTACTTTGGGCACGTGAGACCCACTTGAGCCTACAAATTAGACAGAGTTTCCGGATCTCAATGATTTTTCTATAATTTTTTTGACAGATGAGCGTCCCCGATCGCCGGAGGATAGCCAGGTCCCACATATTTTTCTACCAGCATTAATAACTCACTTTCACCAAAAGGTTTCGTGATGTATTCAGTCGCACCCGCCATCCGCGCTTGAACGCGATCGATAAAGCCGTCAATCCCCGTTAACATGACGATCGGTGTCTGTCGGAAAGCACTAGAGCTACGCAGCATAGCGCAAATTTCATGACCATCTAGTTCCGGCATCGCAATATCGCACAAAATTAAATCAGGTTTGAGCTTAAAAACTAAACTCAGGGCTTCAAGCGGGCTGCTGATGCCAGTAACTTCGTAACCATGTTCATTTAAAATTGACTCCACTGTTTTGCGAATCACATTATCATCATCAATACAGACAACTCTCGGAACTTTAGTTTTGGGAAGATACAAATCTTTTTTGTTGTTAGCTGGGGTAACAGACTCGAAAAATACCTGCACCAATCCCTGCTGCACAAAGGGGTAAATTGCCTTAGCCACAGTCAACACATCTCGGTTCAGGTAGCGCGCCATTTGGCGGATCGAAGTGTGCCCGTCAGCCCAGCGTTTGAGAGTATTAAAAGTATTGACCGGCAGTGCAACTTGCAACTTGGCGGGATCTGAAATCACCGGACATTGGTTAGGCGACTGAATATGAGGATGAAACTGCTTCCACTGCTGCACCTGTTTCACAATCTTCGCCAGCAGAGAGCTAATTTCTAAGCTGGTTAATTGAGGAGCTAAGGCAGACCCCATTTCAAAGGTGAACGAACCCTGGTGGAGACTGAGCAAGTCAAATAGGGTTTCGTGGATCATGCTGTGGATAATATTGCGCCCTTGAGCTGGGGTGAGGATATGTTTTTCTAGCAGAGCCCACAAGTAGCCGTATTCTGGGGCATTGGTAGATGCCATATAGGGAACTTCGAGCTTGTCTAGGGTTTTCTCTGCTTTGTATCGGCGCAGGTAATCGCGCAAGCGAAACAAACTTCCCGCACTTTGGGTAGCGTAAATAATCTGACCGTTGAAGCAGAAAACATACCAGGATTGTCCTGCCTGTGACCGCTGGGTAGGCTGAGTACCCATGCTGTTGCCGTTTGAGCTGTAGGCTTCTACGAACAGTTCTCCGGTTCGCTGACCCAACTCAATCAGTTGCAGGATGCTGCGGATGTCAATTTCACTCAAATTTCCCTGCATGGAGCTAAAGTTTTCTCCTTAAAACCGTTTGCGTCTGAGTTCAGAAAAGCGATGTGCTGATGCTATATTACTTTTTGTTTCCCATCTAAACATCAACTGACAACAAACCATTATGTGACCAATATTCAAAAAACCATTCACATCAGCATTTGTTTTGCTGTCAGATTTTGGTGCGTGAATGCCTGTTTGCTCTCCTGGGGCTAGCAAACAGGCTAAGGCGTTACCCTATTGTGACATAGTCCCTGACTGATTCAGAACCGAATTCAGTGGCGGCTTCCCAACGAATCTTGCTACCGATCGTGGGCGTGTTGTGTAAGCGCACAACGGCATGACCCTCTGTCAGATTTTTTACTATCGGAAACGAAAGCTTGAAAGCTCAGTCTATTATTTTTATACGGATGATTTAGTTCGTGTAGTTGAAAAGACTTTTCGAGATCAATCATAAATTTTATACCTCTTGAAAAGGGTAGTTATTTTTGTCAAAAATCTGTTTTTCCACAAGGTGAATTTGGGTTTATGGGTTTGAGATTATCTGGCTGTTGAAATTAGAATAGATTTAGATAAATATCTGGATATTACCATCTTTGACTATAAAATGAATGAAGTTTTGTAATACTATGGTGCGGGACGATTGCTATTCCAGCTCAAGGCTGGTATAATAGTTGAAATTTTTTGACATAGAGACAAAAAAAACAGTAATCGAGAAAGCAAAAAGTCGGCGATCGCGCTTTCTTGACCCTCTGAGTCAGTCAGTGCTCTCGCTTGCTGCTAAAGTTGAGAAGGGTCAATTTTTATAGACTGCTGGATTATATTAGGGAAAGTTAGACTCGAAACTACGCCTGTGGACTAGAAGGAGCTGACTCCCTAGGGGGAAGCAGGAAGTGAAGATTAAGTCTGCTTGATGTAGATGCGATCGGGTTTGACAGAACGGATACTGCTATCGACGAATTGGGCAAACGACACCAAAGAGAGGACTATTAGTGTGCTGTATCTAGCAGAAGTACAAAAACAGAGAAGCGGCTTTGGTCTCGGTGGCGGTAAAGCTGAACTAAAACTGCTAGCTTGTCAGCGGGGCGAACATAATTGGAGCGCTGTACCTGGGGATGATGCAATTCCAGTAGAGGAGGCGAATAAGTTTAACGACGGTACCCTCGTGCTGGTGGAGTTGAGCGCTAGTAAGCAAGTGCAGCGAATTCAGGAAGCTGCCCGCCAGTTGGTGAGCATTCTGCAAAATTTCTCGCGGTTGCAGGACAAGTTTAAGGACAAGGAAGAGGAAATTGAACAGTGGAAGGCTTCTCTGACGTTTTCGAGTCAGGAACTTAATCGCCGGGAAATGGAAATGCAAGCCCGCGAAGAGCAGTTGGCTCAAATGGTGGATGAGTTGGAGCGGCTGGAGGCGCAGCGCTCGGAAATTGAAAATACTCGTGATGAAGCTAACCGATTGCGGGAAGAAGTTGATCGCTCACGCGCGCAAATGGAGACGGCTTGGGAACAGTTGCGGGGCGAGCAGCAGCAAGTGGAGCAGCGACAGTCTCAGGTTCAACAAGGGGCGGTAGTAGACGAGGGGCAGGCTCAAAGGATTCAGGAGTTGATGAACAAGCTTTCGGGGGCGATTGCTTCGGTTCAAGGGGTGCGGGAACAATGGAATCAGTCTTTGGGTGTGGTGGGTGCTCAGCAGACAATTTTGGATCTGCACTGGCGACAGTTGGAGCAACAACGGACACAGGCTCAGCAGCAGCAAGCAGAGGTCGATCGACTTTATCCAAATATTCAAAACCGCTGGCAAGAGTGGTATCAAGCTGCTGATGCTTTGACGCAAGCGAAGGTGGAACTCAAGGGGCGGCAAAGTACCCTGAGTGCGAAGGAGGAGCAGGTGCAGTTTTTGTCTGTGCAGGGGCGGGCTCTTGAGGCTCTAACCAGACAAGTTTCCGGGCTGGCTCAAGGTTCTGGGGCTGGATTTACGGATCAAAGTGTAGATGTGCAAGCTCTGGAGAAAATGCCTGTAGAGGAGTTGCAGGGGCTAGTTCAACACTTGCAACAGGATTTGGAAAAGGTGTTTCGGTTTGTTAACGATCAAGAGGAGGAGTTGACTCTCCAGCGGGAAACAATCGAGGAACTGCAAGAGAAAATTCAAGCGGCTTCCGAGTACGATCGCATGGCGCTGGAAAATGAAATGGCAGATGAACTTGAAAGTTATCAGATGTTGAACGAAACTCTGGTAGGACAGCGACTCCGTTTGCAGGAACGGGAGGATGTTTTGAAACAACATCAGGCGGTGCTATGGAAACGGCTGGGTACTGCCAATCCTGCGTCGCGAGATGGAGAGATTGATTTGGGGCCGGTCATTGCACAACTTGATACCCAGCGCCAGCAGCAGGGACAAGATTTACAGCGCCTGGAGCAGGAAATTGGGCAGTTGCGGGAAGTAATTGCTCAAATTGAGAGCAATGTCAATCGCCAAACTGGGGAACAGGAGGGGAAGCGCAACGAGATCAAGCAGTTGGAGCAGAATTTGTTCAACCAGAAAAGTGCTCTGGGGGAACTCTTGGGCAGGGTGAATGTTTATCAAGAGATGTTGCAGCCGGTGCAGGACAATTTGAGTGGGCTGCGCCAAAAGTTGGAGGCTGTGGGGGGGGAACTCGATCGCATTCAGCAAACTGGAGAGCAACAGGATGAGACGATTTCTCAGTTGCAACAGGTGATTTCTGGTTTGATTGGTGGTTGAAAAATAGGATGATATCAATTCCGGTGTAACCGGAATGATACAGAGGAGACGGCAGTGCCGTTTCCCTACCCAAAATAACATTGTAGGGATACGGCACTGCCGTCTCCTAATTTCTTAATCAACCATCGCGTACCATCCAAACCAACATTCCCAAAATTTCGTCCACTGGAGGTAAGGCATAGTCATTAAGGTCGATCGATACAATTTTGTCCTCTAGTTTGAGAAATCGCCACTGTGTACCATTACTGACACTGCCATAAATCACTGAAATTGGTTTACCCTTCGCTTCATTAAACTTCTGCATTGCCACCATTTCGGCAACACACTGTCCAATTCCTGTCTTCAAATCAGCTTTTTTTGCCTCAACAACTGCCACTGCTGGTGCTTCAATCTCCAACATTTCTGGAGAGCGACTAATCAAATAATCACAAATTCCGTTTAGTCCGGTTTTGTAATCAACCGTAAAGTCTTCCCCGGAAAACAAGCTAATACTCCGTTCCAAAATCTTTCTGACTTCCAGCAAGACAGGAGTAATAATCATTTCCGATCGCGCTTTTTCGCTACCTGTGGCCACAGCTACAGGTAAACTATTCGCCAAAAAATCTGTCAGGGTGGCACTCGGAGCGATCGGATTTATTTGCGGTAGAAATCGCGGGCCTTCTACAGTTGTTAATCCAAAGGCTTGTTTGACTTTGACAATTGTCGTGAACTCGCTATAAGACATTGATCATTTTCTCTTACTACTTACTGCTGCAAGTTTGTCAACCCCTAAAGGTCGATAAATTGTATCTCTTTGTTGATAACTCCGCCCCAAAGAAGTAATCGCATTTTGCAAATCTTCGACGGATTGACAACTGCCACCAACTGCACCGGCCATTGTGGTAATGTGTTCTTCCATCAAAGTGCCGCCGATGTCATTGCAACCCCATTTCAGCGCTTCTGTAGCTCCATCTAAACCTAATTTCACCCAACTCGGCTGGTGATTGGGAATCAAATTTCCTAAGAAAATTCGAGATACGGCGGTGAGTAATAAAGTGTCTGCTAAAACTGGTTGATCGCGACCAACTCGACTCCGCAAAGGTGCCGGTGCTGCTTGTCCGACAAATGGTAGTAAAATGAATTCTGTAATGCGGGCTGGATAGTTTTGGTCGATCGCGCTTTGTTGGAGCGATCGCACTTTTTCTAAATGCAAAACCTGCTGTTCGGCCGTCTCAATATGCCCGCAAAGCATTGTACTTGTTGTCGGCAAACCCAGACGGTGAGCAGTGCCGACAATTTCCAGCCAAGTTGCCGAATTGAGTTTTTCTGGGCAAATCACCCGTCGCACAGAATCGTCGAGAACTTCCGCCGCGGTTCCCGGCATCGAACCGACTCCCGCATCCTGCAAAGCCGAAATTACATAGCTGAAACTAAGATTATCTTTTCTGCTAATAAATTCTATTTCTTGTGGCGAAAAAGCGTGCAAGTGCAACTGCGGAAACTTGTCCTTAATAGTTTTCACCAATTGCAGATAATAAGGCAAAGATCCGCCATTTAGTTTAGCTTGAACATTTAAGCCACCCTGCATACAAATTTCTGTTGCACCTCGTTGCACTGCATTAGTTGCTTTTTCGAGAATTTGGTCTGCATTTAACCAAAAAGCGCCCTCATCTCCTTCGTCGCGGCGGAATGCACAAAAACTGCAATGCTGCTCGCAAATATTTGTGAAGTTAATATTATGATTGACAACATATGTAACGGTATCCCCTGATTGTCGGTGCCGGAGCAAGTCAGCGGTTGTTTGAATAGAGGCGATCGCATTTGGCTCTTTTTGTTGCAAAAGTACCAGCGCGTCTGCGGTGGAGAGGTTGTATCCTTGTAAAGCGCGATCGAGAAGTGCATCCACAGTTTTATTTTCCGGTTCAATCACAGAATCCACTACCTAGAATTAAAGGCGTTTTTATATCTTAACAAATCAACTCTGGACGAAACATATTCTTAAGTCTAAAGTCATAACAAAATATCTTTTATTTTCCCAAAACTGAAACTATGAGCATCAACCAATTAAATCACCTGTTAGCAGTACCACCTGATCCTTTGCAAATTCCCACAACACCGACTGTAACTTCAACTGCTACTACAGATGCAGGCGAACCGCCAATTTATTTTTCCCTGATAATTCCCACCTACAACGAGTGCAAAAATGTCAAGACGATTATCGAGAAACTCAGCCAATTGCTCGACGGGAGTATTCCTGGTGACTATGAACTGATTGTAGTCGATGACGATAGTCCCGATCGCACCTGGGAAGTAGCCCTGTCCCTAACACCCGACTATCCGCAGTTGCGGGTGATGCGGCGCGAGCACGAGCGGGGACTCTCTACAGCCGTGATTCGTGGATGGCAAGTGGCCAGAGGTGAGATTTTGGGTGTCATCGATGCCGACTTGCAACACCCCCCGGAGACGCTGTTGCAGCTTTTGGCAGAAATTAAGCGGGGAGCCGATTTAGCTGCTGCTAGCCGCCACGTTGGCCAGGGAGGTGTCAGCGACTGGAGTGTGATCAGGCGATTTTTATCGCGGGGAGCTCAGACTGTGGGATTGGTGATACTACCGGGTGTTGTGGGCAGAGTGTCGGATCCGATGAGCGGCTATTTTATGGTGCGCCGCAGTTGTATCGCTGGCAAAACGATGAATCCAGCCGGTTACAAAATTTTGATTGAAGTGCTAGGTAGAGGCGATATCCGCTGGATTGGAGAAGTTGGTTATGTGTTTCAGGAGCGCCAAGAAGGGGAGAGCAAAGTTACCTGGAAACAGTATATTGAGTATTTGCGGCATTTGCTTAGATTGCGGTTTTCCCGCTGGCCGATGGGCAAGTTTGTACGATTTGGTATCGTGGGTTTCAGCGGGGTGTTTGTGAATATGGGGGTTTTGTACGTGCTGCGGGATATGCTCAATTGGGAGCTGACTCGCAGTCTGATTTTTGCTGCTGAATTGGCAATTATCAGTAACTTTTTATGGAATGATTTATGGACTTTTGGGGATATTTCTAAGCGCCAGCCAGGAAAACGCCAGCGATTGAAACGACTGTTGAAATTTAATACGATTTGCTTGATGGGTTTGATTTTGAATGTGCTGCTGGTTAATTTAATGTTTAATGTTTTTGGGATGAATGCCTATTTGGCTAACTTAATTGCGATCGTGGCTGTGACTCTGTGGAATTTCTGGATCAATATGAAGCTGAGTTGGCGGGTGACGGATGTTAATTAGGGAATGGGGAATTGGGAATTGGGAATTGGGAATGGGGAATTGGGAATGGGGAATTGGGAATTGTCAAAATAACCAATAACCAATAACCCTTTAAATCGAAGCGAACGACTTCGCTCAGGGCGACGCCAATAACTCACAACTAATGACTAAATTAATGATTAGGAATAAACAACTGTTGTTGGTGTTACTGTGGACTGCGATCGCCTTTGTTTTGCGCTTTGCCAATTTGGACTCGAAACCGCTGTGGACAGATGAGTTTTCGACTTTAGTATTTAGTTTGGGCAACAGTTTTCGAGGTGTGCCGATCGATCGCGCGATCGATCTTTCTACCTTACTCGAACCGCTACAATTTCGACCTAATTCTAACACGGCCGATGTACTGCGTAATTTGCTGCTAGAAAGCAATCATCCTCCAGTTTATTTTATGCTGGCTCACTGGTGGATGCGGTTGTTTGGGCCTTCTGAGGATAGTTTAGTCTGGATTGCGCGATCGTTCCCAGCTTTATTAGGTGTAATTTCAGTGCCAGCTATTTACTTTTTGGGCAAGTTTGCTTTCAATTCTCTTTTAGTTGGTCAATGTGCCGCCGCAATGATGGCAGTTTCTCCCTACGGTATTTATCTCGCTCAAGAAGCTCGCCATTATACTTTAGGAATTTTATTAGTTATTGCTTCTCTATTTTGTTTAGTCTTAACAATCAAAAAATCTCGAAGTAGCACTCTATTGCCGATTTGGGCTGTTCTGATTTGGGTAATACTCAACTGTTTAGGAATAGCTATTCATTACTTTTTTGTCCTGACTTTATGTGCGGAAGCAATGGTTTTAATTTCATTATTATGGCAACAACCTTTTAGATTGGCACTTCCTCTATATTTTCGCATCTTAGCAGTGGGTTTAGGAAGTTTAGCAGGCGGTTTAGTTTGGTTGCCGATATTTTGGTCTAATAAATATGGGAGTGAATTAACTAATTGGATTGTCAGTGGCAATCACACATTTTTGAATTTAATTAGTCCAATATTTCAAGCTTTGGCTGGATGGATTACTGTGATGTCTTTGCTACCTGTTGAATCACCAAATCTTCCGGTAGCAATTGTGTCTTCCATCACTATGACAATATATTTTATCTGGGTGCTTCCCCTGATACTTCATGGGATTAAGATTGCCTTGACAACACAAGATAATCGTTTAGGTACTATCATTTTCGGCTGCTTTGTGATAGCATCAATTGTGATATTCTTTGGTTTTACATATATTTTAGGAATTGATCTAACTCGCGGTGCTAGATACAATTTTGTTTACTTTCCGGGTGTGATATTAGTGTTGGGTTCTGCCCTAGCAACGATTGTCAATACACCCAAAGTAAAAAGTCAATGGTTTAATTTGCCTTCTATCGAGATTTCTGGAAAAACAACTGTTTTAATAATTATATTAATGGGTTTTGTGAGTGGTATAACAGTAAATTCTAATCTCGGTTATCGCAAATATTATAAGCCAGACCTTTTAGTTCCAATTATCCGCGAAGTATCGCAAGTCCCTATGCTGATTGCTACTACTCAAAAGACTCATGTGGAAATCGGAGAATTGATGGGGATTGGGTGGGAAATTAGGAAGAATGCCCTTCGACTCCGCTCAGGGTACTGGGATTCTCCTTTATTTCTTGTGGCTAATCTGAAAAGAGAGACACCGGAAATAGCATCTGGGACACTTGAGAAAACAATCAGTCAATTGGATAAGCCACTCGATTTGTGGTTGGTGAATTTTCGCGCACCTATTGATTTGAAAGCGCAAAGTTGTGAGGTTGAATCGCGACAATTGCCGGCGGTGGATGGCTATGAATATCAAGTTTATCATTGTTCTAGTTAGGAAGGAAGTTCGGCAACGGATTCTGTAACGGATTTAACGGATGGATGGAGGTTCGGCAATATATCTGATTGTAATCCAAGGTTTTTCGACGCTAGCGATCGCACCTGATGGAAATGGATCGGTTTGCGATCGATTAGGTGCTACGATCAAAGCAGTCAGTTTTTCTACGCTTTCAAAACTGGGAGCATTTGGCAGTATGTGTTGTAGTAGCTGTCGCATTGCGCGTCGCTGCAAGGAAAGGGGTGCTGCTTGCAAAATCTGGCGATTTAACTTGACTGGAAGTTGAAAATTTATGTGCTCTCCTTGGTTAATTTCTGACATGGCTTGTTGTAGCAAGTCGGTTGCTGCAAGTTCGAGATATTCGACGTCGGCGCGCAGGAGTTCGGCTGTTTGAGCTAACGCTTGTTGGGTTTTTGGGTTAAAATGAGTTTCTAAATAAGGCAATAATTCCGATCGAATGCGGTTGCGGGCATATCTTAAGTCCTGATTGGTGGAATCTTCCCAAATTGGTAGTTTTTGCTCTTGACAAAATTGACCTGTTTGCGATCGAGTTATTTCTAATAAGGGACGAACCAGAGTGATTTTCGATTTCTGATTTTCATGCGGATTTCCCAATCCAAAATCTAAAATCGGCAATCGAAAATCTGCCAGGGGGCGAACCCAAGTGAGGGCAGAAAGTCCGTCTGCGCCGCTACCGCGAATTAGGTTGTAGAGGAGGGTTTCAGCGCGATCGCTCGCTGTATGACCTGTAATAATGTAGGGGTAGTTGTTGGCGATCGCAATTTCGGTTAAACTTTGATATCGCCAGTTGCGGGCTGATGCTTCTGTTGTTGGAATGCGATCGGCTGTTTTTTGATAATAGCATATTCCCCAGTTTTTAGCTAAACTTGCTACATGATTTGCATTAGCTTCCGAGTCCGAACGCCAACGGTGATCGCAGTGAGCAATTGCTAATTCCCAGCTCCATTTTGACTGCAAATCTAGGAGTAATTTGAGTAAACACAGGGAATCTTGTCCACCGGATACTGCTACTAAGAAGCGCTGATTTGGTGGCAAAACTTTTCGTTGCAGCAGTGTCCGGTGCAGTTGAGCATGGAGTTGTGTCCATTTTCCATTTGGAAGATTGGGCATAGGGAATGGGGAATAGGGCATTGGGCATTGGTTCTTATAGATAACAGTAACAAGTAACAACTAACTAATGACCAATGACCAATGACCAATGACTAATGACTAATGACTTTTAACTCCACATTCCTACACTGTTAGGGTTAGTATTACGATACTTATAAATAGGAAAATTAGTATTTACATCTGTCGATTCGCTAATATTTGAGTCTTTATTTGCGTCAATTTCGTCTGAGCTATTTTGGTTGTACTCTTGTGTGCTATCTGAGTCCTCAGAGGCGGCAGGAAGGGATTTTTGTTCTATGAGTTCCTGGTCAGGACAAAACTCTAGACGCACTATAACTTTTCCTTTTGTCCATGATTTGCCTGAACTTAAAAGCTCGCAATCCATACCGTCTACAAACAATCTTTCTTCTAGCAGTTTTGACTGCATAATAGTCAAGAATTCGCTGACTTTAAATGTGCATTGATACATCAAAGCGCTGGCGGGAGTAGACAAAACATCGTCTTCTTGGAGAAATATTTGTGGACTTTTCATTTTAGGAAAGTGTTGAGTGTTGACTGTTGACTGTTGGCTGTTGACTGTTGACAGTTGGCTGTTAGTTATTAGTTAGCAGTTACCAATAACTACTAACTAATAACTACTAACTAATAACTACTAACCAATAACTGTTAACTGCTTATCTTAGAAAAACCAACCGTAGGAATGTAAACCTTTGCCTAATAGATTAACACCTAGATAACAAATCCAAACCACCACAAAACCTGTGGCGGCTAAAATTGCTGGGCGTCTTCCTTGCCAGCCGCGTGTGATGCGGGAGTGGAGGTAGGCGGCAAACACTAACCAAGTAATCAATGCCCAAGTTTCTTTCGGGTCCCAACTCCAGTACGAGCCCCAAGCTTCGTTTGCCCAAACGCCGCCTGCAATAATCCCAATAGTCAGCAAAGGGAATCCTAAACCGATAATCCGATAGCTAATGTTATCAAGAGTTTCTGCTAGATTCAAGCGCTGGGGCGATAGAATTTCTGTGGTTTGAGATTGACTGTTTGCAGAGGTTTGAACTGTTGCGAGTTCTAGGACTGCTGTGTTGCTGAAACCGTTATTGCTGGAGTTGAAAGATGGTTCGCTGAATGCTAATCCGCTGTCGGCTAAGGTTTCAATGGTTTGAGGTTCGGAGTTTTGAGGGCGTTGGAGGCGATAGTTGCTGTTGCGATTGCCGTTGGTACCGAAGGAACTGCCGGTGAGTTCGATTTTTTTGCCGCGGGTGACGACTAAAAATGCGATCGCCAATAATGCTCCTACCATCAATGTTGCATAACTCAGCATCATGACGCTGACGTGCATCATCAGCCAGTTGGATTTGAGGGCTGGTACTAGGGGCTCAGCGGACTGCATAGTTGCGGGTAAGGTGAGGGCGGCAAAGGCAGTAATTGCCATTGCTACGGGCGATGTGGCTACTCCTACTAGGCGCGATCGACTCATGTTCTCGGCGACTAGGTGGATGGCGGTGATTCCCCACACTAGGAAAAATAGGGATTCGTAAAGGTTACTGAGTGGGAAGTAGCCGGCTTCTATCCAGCGGGAACCGAGTAAAGCGGCGATGGAGAGATTCGCGATCGCCATTCCGGCGCTACCTAGGGCTGATAAGTAGGGAATACCAGGAAAAGCGGCTCCTGTCCAGTAAACCAGCATTGTTGAGAATAGAACGGCAAAGGAGATATTGTCCAGCCAGTTCTGGAGTACAACCAGATCCATAAAAATTACTCCGGTAAAGTTTTTACTTAGTTTATGCCATCTATATAGATCGTACTGGGATTCGGGAGTTTTGGGTTGAGGATTATACCAAATCCGATCGCCTCGGAATTAATATTACTCACAGCTAGGAGACGGCAGTGCCGTTTCCCTACCATTAATCTGGCGTAGGGAGACGGCATTGCCGTCTCCTCTGTATCTCACTAGGACACGGCATTGCCGTCTCCCTACCATTAATCTGGCGTAGGGAAACGGCACTGCCGTGTC
>NZ_JAKJHX010000144.1 GCF_021648855.1 Tychonema litorale BBK16
GACCCCTGTGAAGCGTCAAGAATCACCGCACTTTTAGGGCGGTGAGTATGTCAAGCCAATCCTAAAACGAGTAACCCATGACGAATCTTTCAGTCGAAACGATCGCTCAGGTTGAACAACCACTCCCCGGTGCGCCGGATAACTGGAAGCGCTTCTTTACTTTCAGCACCGATCACAAGGTGATTGGCATCCAGTATTTAGTCACCTCTTTCTTCTTTTTCTTAGTCGGTGGCCTTTTAGCCATGATCATTCGGGGCGAACTGATCACCCCGGAATCCGATCTGGTCGATCGCGCCTTTTACAATGCCCTGTTCACAATGCACGGCACCGTTATGCTGTTTCTGTGGACATTTCCCTCCTTGCTTGGGCTATCCAACTATCTCGTGCCCTTGATGATTGGGGCAAAAGATATGGCATTTCCTCGCCTCAATGCCGTCGCTTTTTGGATGGTACCCGTATTTGGGTTCATCCTGATGGCAAGCTTCTTTATTCCCGGCGGCCCATCGCAATCGGGTTGGTGGGCGTATCCTCCTGTCAGTCTCCAGAATCCGACCGGAAATCTGATTAACGGGCAAGTGCTCTGGATACTGGCGGTAGCAATCAGCGGTGTATCGTCCATTATGGGTGCCGTCAACTTCGTAACGACGATCGTGCGGATGCGGGCACCGGGGATGACCTGGTTTCGGATGCCCGTGTTTGTCTGGACGGTGTTGGCCGCGCAGATCATTCAACTGTTTGGTTTGCCTGCTCTAACGGCGGGAGCGATCATGCTGCTGCTCGATCTCACCGCTGGCACCAGCTTCTTTGACCCAGCCAAGGGAGGCGATCCGGTGCTGTATCAGCACTTCTTCTGGTTCTATTCTCACCCGGCA
Source organism: Tychonema litorale BBK16 (assembly GCF_021648855.1). Lineage (GTDB taxonomy): Bacteria > Cyanobacteriota > Cyanobacteriia > Cyanobacteriales > Microcoleaceae > Microcoleus. The sequence continues at coordinate 873 of NZ_JAKJHX010000144.1, forward strand.
GTGTACGTGATTATCCTGCCAATTTTTGGCATTTTTTCAGAAATTTTCCCGGTTTATGCGCGCAAGCCTTTGTTTGGCTACAAAGTTGTAGCGATTTCCTCCCTCGTCATCACGGGCTTAAGTGGCGTTGTCTGGGTACACCATATGTTTGCCAGCGGTACGCCCGGATGGATGCGGATGGTGTTTATGGCAACCACGATGTTGATTTCAGTCCCTACTGGCATCAAGGTCTTTGCCTGGATTGCCACTATCTGGGGTGGTAAATTGCGCCTGAACACCCCCATGCTATTTGCTTTGGGCGGTTTGGTGATGTTCGTGTTTTCGGGCATTACAGGCATCATGCTGGCTTCGGTGCCGATCGATATTCACGTTAACAATACCTACTTTGTCGTCGGTCATTTTCACTACGTGATTTACGGTGCGGTGGTCATGGGAATGTATGCCGCCTTTTATCACTGGTTCCCTAAAATGACGGGACGTATGTATTCCGAAGGATTGGGCAAGCTGCATTTTGCCCTGACTTTTATTGGGGCAAATCTCAACTTCTTTCCCATGCACCCCTTGGGCTTGCAGGGAATGCCCCGTCGCGTTGCCTCCTACGATCCTGAATTTGCTTTCTGGAACGTGATCGCCAGTCTCGGCGGGTTTTTGTTAGGTATTTCTACGCTGCCGTTTATTTTGAATATGGTTGGCTCCTGGGTGCAGGGCGAAAAGGCTCCTAAGAATCCCTGGCGGGCGATCGGGTTGGAATGGCTGGTTTCCTCCCCTCCCACCGCTGAAAACTTTGAAGAATTGCCGATCGTCATTGCTGGCCCCTATGGCTATGGCAAATCAGAACCGCTTGTTGCCAACCCCGATAGTTTGGAGGCCGCCCATGAATCCCACTGAAGTCGATTCTGCTCTCAACGCGACTGTCGTATCCAGTCCCACTCTGGAGACGCACTCCTCTGCTGAACACCATCACGACGAAGCAGGCAACAGTATGTTTGGCTTCATTGTGTTCTTGGTGTCGGAAAGTGTGATTTTCCTGAGCTTTTTTGTGGGATACATTGTCTACAAAACCAATGCGCTAGATTGGCTCCCGAACGGTGTAACTGGACTGGAAATTCGCGAACCGGCAATTAATACGGTGGTGCTGGTTTCTAGCAGTTTTGTCATCTACATTGCCGAACGCTTCCTGCATACCAAAAATCTCTGGGGCTTCCGGGCGTTCTGGCTGCTGACAATGATGATGGGCAGCTACTTTCTGTACGGACAACTGGTGGAGTGGCGCAGCCTCGCCTTTGGATTCACGGATGGGGTGTTTGGTGGCACTTTTTACCTGCTGACCGGATTTCACGGCTTGCACGTCTTCACGGGCGTGTTGTTGCAGACAATTATGTTGGGGCGATCGTTCATTCCTGGTAACTACGACAAGGGCGAGTTTGGGGTAGCTGCAACTTCCCTGTTTTGGCACTTCGTCGATGTTATCTGGATTATTTTGTTTGTGCTGATCTATGTATGGCACTAAGGTGAAACGATGATTATTGACGACCAAACCTACGATCTGATTATTGTCGGCACTGGAGCTGGAGGAGGCACGCTTGCCGGTAAACTGGCTCCCACGGGCAAGAAAATTTTGATTCTGGAACGGGGCGATTTTATGCCCCTAGAGGAGCAAAACCGCAGCAATGTCGATGTTTTTAAGCGCGAACGCTACCACGCGCCGGAGCAGTGGTATGACAGTGGGGGAGAACCGTTTTCGCCCCAGATGAATTATGCGATCGGCGGTAATACTAAAATCTATGGATCGACATTGCTGCGATTCCGCGAACGGGATTTTGAAGCAGTGAATCATCAGTCTGGGATATCGCCGGCATGGTGTGTGAAATACGCGGATTTTGAACCCTACTATACGGCAGCCGAACAACTTTACCAGGTGCACGGTCAGGCGAATGCCGATCCGACTGAACCCCCGCACAGTGGCGACTATCCGTTTCCAGCCATAGCCCATGACCCCCAGATTGACGGAATTGTTGAGGCGATCGCCCGCCACAATTTGCACCCCTCTCCTTTACCGTTGGGATTGACGCGCCAGGAGGATGACCCCACCAATGATTCTGAGGTCAGCGGCATTGTCCCTGCTTTAAAACATCCCAACGTCACCCTGAAAACAGGAGCTAAGGTAGTTTACCTGCACACCAATCCTTCAGGTAAAGCCGTTAAAGGTGTGGAAGCTGAAATTGGCGGTCAATCGTACCTGTTTCTGGCAAATATTGTCGTGCTTGCCTGTGGAGCGGTCAACTCGGCCGCCTTGCTGTTGAACTCGTCGAGCGATCGCCATCCCAACGGCTTGGCCAACCGTTCCGGTTTGGTTGGACGCAACTTGATGAAAAGCTTGATGTCTGTGGTGGTGCAACTGAGTCGCAAACCCAATTCTGGAGCCTTCCCCAAGACGCTCTGCGTGAATGATTTTTATTGGGGCGATGCTGATTTCCCTTACCCAATGGGTCACATTCAAAACTCCGGCGGTTTGCTGACAGATATTATCTTCGCCGAGGCTCCCCCCATGTTTTCGGTGCTGGCAAAATTCATGCCCGATTTTGGACTGAAACAGTTAGCCACTCATTCGATCGGCTGGTGGGCCCAGACGGAAGATTTACCCGATCTCAAAAATCGAGTGCGGGTGGAGGGAAACAAACTGTATGTTGATTACACTCCCAATAACGTTGAAGCGCACGATCGCCTGATTTATCGCTGGACAGAAATCCTCAAAATTATTGAGAAAGAACTCGAAGGTTTTCAGCCGGGAGTCATGCACCCTCGCGGTGAAATTCCGATTCAGGTGATGGCAAATCAGTGCGGCACCTGTCGGTTTGGGGAAGATCCGGCAACATCGGTGTTAGACCCCGACTGTCGCACCCACGATGTTGATAATCTATATGTGGTCGATAGCAGTTTCTTCCCCTCAAACGCCAGCGTTAGTCCAGCTTTGACGATTATGGCGAATGCGCTGCGAGTGGGCGATCGGCTCATAGAACGCTTGGAATGACCAAATCACAACGAAGTATTCTGGGAAAAACCCGGTTTCTGGCAACCCGTGCGTCAGCCTTCAAAGAAACCGGGTTTTTGGCAGAATCTACGAATCACAACCAAAAATTATCGAAAAAACCCGGTTTTTGGCCACCCGCGCGTAAGTCCTAGATTTACTCGTTACCAGCGTCAGGGGCTGAAAATCAGTTAGTTGGGCCGAAATGCTAAATTAAAAGTAATGTTGCTCTAGTACAACCATGTCCAAACGACTCACCATTGCCCAAGCACAGCAGCAGTTGCCCAACCTACCCAAAGAACTTATCAATGAGCCTATCATCATTACTCAAGATGGAGTTCCCGTTATGGCTGCAATGAGCTACACGCATTTGACTGAACTGTTAGAAACCTTAGATATTCTCACCGATACAGAATTTGTTGGCAAATTGCGCCAAAGCATTATCCAAGCACGCCAAGGCGAAACTATTTCCTGGGAAAATGCCAAAGCAAAATTGGGACTATGAATCACGAAGAAAATGCGATCGAATATGAGATCCAGCTTACGCCACTGGCACTGGAAATGTTGGCGGCAGTCAAAGATCGACGAGAACAGGAAAAATTGCGCGATCGCATTGATCAACTAAAAGTTTAACCACAAAAGCAAGGCAAAGCCCTTGTAGATAACCTATCAGGATTTCGTAGCATCCGAGCTGTTGGACAGCGCTATCGTATAGTTTATCAAGTCGAACAAGATCGAGTTCTAGTTGTTGTCGTGGGACTAGGGAGACGTAAAGATGGTGACAAAAAAGATATTTACACCATCTTAGAAAAACTGCTAGAGCCGTGATTATAACTTCTTATATCCGGCGTATTTAAGCCGAATAAATATTATCTCTAAGGACACAAGATGGCGTTGTGCCGTATCCCTCCCGATGGACTCAATTTTCGATCTTTTCCAAACCAGAGACTACAGGGGCGATCGCATTTAATTTCAAAATAGAATGCTCACCCTCCACCTGCTGACAATTCCACTCATTTCTAAACAACAAAACAGGCCTTCCCCAACTATCCTTAACCGTCACCGTATTAAACAACCGCCCAACTTTTGCCAACGCATCCCAACCGCCATCAACCCAGCGCGCTACACCATAAGGCAACATATCTATGGTAGTTTCCACATTATATTCAGACTGCATTCTGAACTGTACCACCTCAAATTGCAACTGTCCCACAGCCGCCAAAATCGGCTCCCGTTTCGACTCATCAGCCGAATACATAATTTGCACAGCGCCTTCTTCCTGCAATTCGGAAATACCTTTGCGGAACTGCTTAAACTTAGAAGGATTGGGATTTCTCAAATAAGCAAAAAGTTCCGGCGAAAAACAGGGAATCCCTTCATATTCCAGTTTTTGACCAGTGTAAATCGTATCGCCGATCGCAAAAACACCCGGATTATTCAAACCAATCACATCACCAGGATAAGCAACGTCGATGGACTCTCGATCCTGAGCAAATAACTTTTGAGGTCTTGACAAACGCACCGTTTTACCAGTACGAGCATGAGTCACAGTCATGTCCTTTTCAAACTTGCCCGTACAAACCCGAATAAACGCAACGCGATCGCGATGTCTCGGATCCATATTCGCTTGCAACTTAAACACAAACCCCGTAAATTCTTCATAGGTTGGCGGCAGTTCTCCAACACTACTCTTGCGGGCGCTCGGTTTGAGAGCGTAATCTAAAAACGCATCTAAAAAGAGTTCAACCCCAAAATTACTCATCGCACTACCAAAGAAAACAGGTGTCATTTTCCCAGTAGCAACTAAGTCTAAATCTAGTTCATCCCATAACTCATCCAGCAGTTCCAAATCATCTTTAAATTGACTATAAAGATCTGGTTCCAAAAGTTCTTCCAGGCGCGGATCGCCCAATTCCATCACTGTATCAAGGGCGGCACGAGAACCGTGTTTAGTGCGCTCGAATAAGTGAATTTGACGTTGGCGACGGTCAAAAACACCTTTAAAGCGATCGCCCGTACCGATCGGCCAATTCACCGGATAAGTCTGTAACCCCAATTCTTTCTCAATTTCGTCCAACAAATCCAAAGGTTCTCTGCTAGGGCGATCGAGCTTATTAAAGAAAGTAAATATCGGCAAACTTCGCAGCTTACAAACTTCAAATAACTTACGAGTTTGCGGTTCCAAACCCTTAGCAGCATCCTCCAACATCACCGCATTATCAGCAGCCGCCAGAGTCCGATAAGTATCTTCACTAAAATCTTGGTGTCCCGGAGTATCGAGTAGATTAATGTGATATTTTTTATACTCAAACTGCAATACAGTAGAGGTAATAGAAATTCCCCGCTGCTGTTCCATTTCCATCCAGTCAGAAGTAGCGTGTCGCTGAGCTCGACGGGCTTTCACAGAACCTGCTTCATGAATAGCACCCCCGTAAAGCAACAACTTTTCTGTCAGAGTAGTTTTACCCGCGTCAGGGTGTGAGATAATGGCAAAGTTGCGTCGGCGCCGGGCAGCAGTTTGCAGTTCAATTTCGAGTTCTGTAGTCATCCGATTTTAGATTTTAGATTTTAGATTATGGAATTGATCCCACGGATCAATCCGGGGCTTGTGACCAAATTGCTTTCGGTTATCACAAATTAAGTAGGGAAATCCTCACCAGACTGCCATTATAGCCTGTGCTAGATTTATGATTAAGGTAAACTTATCATAAAATAATACGGAATGCGGGAAACTCAGAGACTTTAGTCCTTCCTAGGGAAGCGGCTCGTGCGGTTTTAACCCTTGTGGTATTTATGCTATAATTAGATTGTGAGTAAGAACAAAAACATCTACGTGCTGAAGCATCCTAGTATCGGAGAAATCCCGGCTCCTATGAAACAACGGTTAGGTTTAAGTCCTAATGTCAGTATGACAGGAAAGAGCAGATAATGGCAGGTTGTCGAGCGTACCGCATCTTGGCAAGAAAGTGATGGATTCTGAAAGCATTAAAAACAAAAGTAGCTAGTAACTATCGCTTGACGATTGGTGACTAAGTAGACGGCGTTTGACGGCCGTAGCGAGAGTCTTACTTTGTCCGCAGAATCGAGGGTGTCTTTAGACCTGAGAGTGTCAAAAATTCAAGAGAAAAGTAATTATGTACGACTCAGACAAGCGTAAGCTGCTATCACTGTTGTGTCACGGCGCTATTTTTTTGAGCACCTTAGTGTTTTCCATCGCAGTGCCGATCGGTGTATTATTGGTATCCGATGACCCAGTTGTCAAAGATAACGCCAAAGAAGCCATCAATTTTCACCTGAATGTCTGGCTGTACGCTATCATTCTCGTCCCACTATCTTTTGTGACATTTGGCTTGGCTGGTTTGATCGGTTTCGCGATACACTGGGGACTGACAATCATGGCTATCCTTCACGTTTTCCAAAATCCTAACCTACCTTACCGCTACCCCTTTATTTTCCGCTTGGTTTAGGTCGCAAATCTTACTCGATCACCAATTTCAAAAACCCGGTTTCTTCAAGAAACCGGGCTTTTAATTATTTTACGGCTACAGTATCTGGTAACGATAAAACTGCTTCTTTAGCATTTAACTTTTGATTCAATTCGCGAATCCGGCGTGACAGCAAGCGGATAATATTAACAGCAATTCCCGGTGTTTCATCAATAGCATCATAGAGCTGCATTTGAGTTAACATCAAACACTCACAAGGTTCAACAACAGTAATAGAAGCCGATCGCGGTTCTGCATCAAATAGCGACATTTCACCGAAACAAGCACCAGCCTTCAACTGCGCCAAATCCCGATCGCCAATATGAACCCGCACCGTTCCCGATACCAGGATATAGAGCGATCGACCTTCTTGACCTTCCGTAAAAATTGTGTGTTTAGAAGGAAATGAAAGTTCATCCATTACCGATGCTAGACGCACGAGAAAATCATCCCGCAGTTCCTTGAAAATCGGAACCGCCCTCACAAATAATAGGCGTTCAACGCTGGTTAACATAGTGCGATGCAGTGATTAATTTAAACTTAAAAATGGAAATTGGAAATTGGGAATTGGGAATTGCCTTGTGCTTTGAGCGTAGTCGAAGGGTTATTAGTTATTGGTTATTTGCGGTGCCTTGAGCGTAGTCGAAGGGTCCAATGCCCAATGCCGAATCCCCTATGCCCCATGCCCCATGCCCAATTCCCCATGCCCCATGCCCCATCCCCGATGCCCAATTCCCCATTCCCAATATTACCTTCTTCCCCCAGCACCCAATTCTGCCATCATTTCTTCCACTTGACCTGATACTAGGCGATCGGGGTCATTTTGCAACCTAGGTAGCAATTCGAGCAAAGCCTTGGGCGAGGCTATTTTCAAATAGGCTAACACTGCTTCACGGACAAAACCCGTGGGATGGCGAAGACAGACCAAAGTTTGTTGAGCGGTGAGAGTCCAGCGGGCTTCCCTCGCCAAATGAAAACAGCAAGCTAATGTCCAATCCGAAAGGAAGTGACGCAATTCTAGCAAGCGCCGTAAACGATCGCTAGGGGCTAGAGGTTTGTACACCATCAATTCCGAGAGGTTGCTCAGTTTTTCCCTTTCCGAGTGCTGATCCAATAGGTTAATGAGCGATCGCTTACTCGCTATATCAACAGTATTGTCTAAAATTTCCAATCCCCTAGCAACCATAGAAGGTTGACCCGAAGCGATATTAAAAGCCGCCGCTTGTACAGTGTCTAGCGGATAAAGAAACTTCATCAGCAAAAAACATCTATCTGTAGCATCAGATTCTAACCCCACCAAGGCTCGCCTCAACAATTGAGCAGTATCCGAAGCAGGTTCATCGCCAATGTTTGCATTTTCAGTTGCGAACTTACCGTAGGTTGTTACCGAAGACAAATCTACTATACCTGCGTAAATTTGACCGATAAACATTAACTCCTGTTCAATGAGAGTTTCGAGTCCGCTGCGTCCGATGCGGTCTAGAACACCTTCTATGCCAGATTCTGAGGGCATTTTCAACAGGATGCGGAGGATATTGCGCCTGGTAGTTCCCCAAGAAGTGAGTAAGTTACCGACCAAAATGTCGATCGCCTCTACACTACCAATTTGCCCCAAAGCCGTCCAAGCCTGCAACCTCACCAAATCAGATTTGTGGATATCCTCAGCTAAATGAACGAGCAGCGGAATCGCATCATTATGCAGTTTGACGATCGCCTGTAGGGCAGATTCCCGCGTCGATTTATAACCAAGTCCGCGCAGTAAGGAAGGATAATATTCTTCCGAATGAGTAGACGAAATCACATCCAGCAGAGCGCAGCGTACCCGCAGAGATTCATCTTGCAACAGATTGGGTATGTACAACCGCAGTCCTTGGAGGTAGTCAGCCTCTCCCAGGGCCCGCGTTCCCATCACACGTTCCCGCTCTTGCTTGTGGGTGAGCATTTGTCGCAGAGTATTAGTAGCTTCTGCCTTTTGTTGGCGATCGCCCCTTCTCATAATTAAAGCAGCAGCCGTACCTCTTACTACCGGGTCTACTGTCGGCTGCAAGTACGATCGCAAACTCTCAATATTCGGTTCCGCATCAGTCAACCAGACATAGCGCAAAGCCAAAGCCAGCACCTCTGGGGGTAATCCTTGCTCGCTCAGGTGGCGAACCGCTTCCAAATATGCAGGGTTGGGGTGTTGAAGCATAGTTTCCAGGCTTTGGCGCTGCAAGGCTGGGGGCAACGATTCTAGAATCGGGGCCAAAACTTCTCCGACATTTTTGGGGTCAATTTGGGTCAGCAGTTCTATACAAGAACGCTTATCATCTTCCCCACCCGGCTGTTCCAGAGTTTCTACTACTGCCCGTTTCAAAGCTTTGAGGTCTACGTCGGTGACACCCAAGCGCCCACGTTCAGCACTTTTGACCAACAAACCCACGTATTGCGATCGAATCAGCCAGACCACAAACAGCCACACCAGCGCCAACACAACGATGACACCAATAAATACTAAACTTTGCTGGTCATGAAATTTATTTTCGCTTTGGTGAGGGAGTATGTGGTCTGTTATCCACAGCAGAATCAGAATCCCAACTCCTGTCACTCCACAGGATAAAGGTTCGCCAACACCGTTGACCAAAGTCTGAATGCCCGATCGAATATTGTCCGGGATTGGTTGGAACAGAACCGGGCTCACAGTTTCCAACAGCGTGTAGTGCAACAGTTCATCCAGAAATCTCAGGAATACCAGTCCGATGAAAACAGGTACTAAATTTCCCAGGGATGCTCCCAGCGTTAACACTCCCAGAATCGCTATCCCTGCTGGTAGAATCATCGCTGTGACGAATACTCCAATTCTTTCTACCAAGCGACTGGATGCGAACCACTGAGTAGCCACTTGAAACAAGCCTTGAATACCTTCGTAAATGCCCAGGAAGCTAGCTATCCAACTAGCACCACTCGCCCCATCCCCTGGATTTTGGTATTCTAGCTGGCTATAAAATTGGAAATCGACTAGGACGTAGAGGACTTCTGCGAGGACGAAAAAGCTAACTAGAGGTACGGCGTATTTTTGCAGCGGGCCTGTAACTTTGCGGGCGGTAAATTCTTGATTGTCGTCTTCGTCTTCGTCATCTGACCAGTGGGCTGTTTCCGGGAATGCTTGGCGGTATTTTTCGGTGAGATAATACAGCAATATCGAGCCTGTGGCAACCATTAACCCTGATACCAGGGTGACGTTTTTCAAACCTACTACGTGCAGCAACACCGGTAGAGAGAATCCGCTAACTACTCCAGCTACTAAATAGCCACTGCTAACTAGGGGATAGGTGCGTTTGATTTCTCTGATGTTGAAGAGTTGGTTGGAAGTGATGGAAGTGTTGAGGTCATTGAGTACATAGCAAGCTTCCACCCACAGCCACATCAGGAATATCGTAATGAAGGCGATGCTGATACCAGCGATCTTTGTATCCTCGTAGCCGATGCCGAATCGAAACAGGAATAGGGGTACCGACATCATTGCTAGAACGACGACGATGACGCGCCGCAATGGCAGGATTTTTTGCATCCAAGAGTAGACAAAGCCTAAACCGGAACCGATGAAGGCGCTGGCTATGTAAATCCAGGGCATTTTGTCGGCACCGTATTCGTCTAGAAACAGACCTACTGTGCTGAGTTCCAGCCAGATCAGCCCTACGGAAGTTAAACTGTAGACAAGGAACATCAGTACGGTTCGCTCTACTTCTTCCGATCGCAAGTTGAGCGATCGAAGCATCCCTTGTTTGACACCCCCTGAACCGCTGGTTTGAAAATTGTCCATGCAGCGTTAATTTTCCTGTGGTAGCTTATTTCTGACGGACTTTGAAACTCATCAGTAATCAGTCACCAGTTTAGGACTAATGACCGATCGCTAATGACTATCTATCTATACTTTCTTCGGAGATAGCAGCATCATCATACTGCGTCCCTCTTTTTTCGGGGCTTGCTGCACTTCGGCGATTTCTTGCAAATCCGTGGCCATGCGTTTGAGCAAGTCTTCTGCTAGGTTACTATGTTGGATTTCCCGACCTCTGAACATGATCGTGGCTTTTACTTTGTCCCCAGATTTGATAAAGCGGTCTGCTAGTTTGAGGCGCACTTGATAGTCATGTTCTTCAATTTTGTAGCGCATCTTCACTTCTTTCACGTCAGCAGTGTGCTGCTTCCGCTTTGCTTCTCGCGCTTTTTTCTCTTGCTCGAATTTGTACTTTCCGTAGTCCATCACTCGACATACGGGTGGGTCAGCTTTATCACTGACAAGTACCAAGTCCAGTTCTTTTTCCTCAGCGAGGCGCAGTGCTTCTGATGGTGTCAATATCCCCAGTTGTGCGCCGTCGGTATCGATGACCCGGATTTTGGGGTATCGAATATTTTCATTGATCTGGGGGAGGTTACGATTTTGTCTTCTTTCAATCACAGGCATGAATTGTTGTGTGAACAGTAGTTTATTGACGTATTCCTGGGCGTGAACGCGCCGGAATTCTTAAATGATGTTACGAAGCAGGCTTTCAATCGAGAAGCTCTGAGGCTCGTCAGTTACTCTCGAAGGAGTAATGCCGGAAGCCCCTCGCTTTCAGGCAGGGTAAAACATTATAGTTCCAATACTTGCCATTCTACTCACTCTGGCTAAGTTTTTGCTTAGTTTTATTTTAACTTCACACACTGATGGGGGAATTGGGAATTGGGCAATTTCAGGGAATTGGGCATCGGGCATTGGGCATTGGTAGCTGTCTCTCCCCATCTCCCTCTTCTCCCCCTCTCCTCAATTCCCTGAAATTGCCCTGTACAATGAGTATTGTTGATTTTGACATACTCCCCGTGCCTTTAGGCACGGGGATTCTTGTTCATGGTTCACAGAAGTCCACTTGCTATATCAGGCTT
>NZ_JAKJHX010000145.1 GCF_021648855.1 Tychonema litorale BBK16
CTACTTTCTGAGCTGTTTTAAATAGACTTGATTGATTCTTTTTAATGGTAACTATATAGTCATTACCACCATCAATGGTCGGGAACAGATTTAATTGCTTCAATTAAGTTCATTGTTGATGCACTCCATGACTGATAGTCTTCCAAGTTCTGAATACCCGATCGCCTATTCAGCGATCGCCCGCCCGGCCACACCAATCCCTCCAGACTTGCTACCCTAAAGATAGTTAAATTTAATCAACAAGCAATTATGAGCGGTATTGTTACATCCCCAAACCTCAACCAGCAGCGGCCACTCGCCACCCCATCCGCTGACACTTCGAGTTCCCTGCTGGGCGACTTCATCCAAGAAACACTCGCCTTAACCAAGCGCCTGTTTATTCAATTGCAGCGCCGCCCCTCGACGCTAGTTGCAGGCATTATTCAGCCGCTGATGTGGTTGGTTTTATTCGGAGCCCTGTTTGAAAATGCTCCCGCAGGCTTGTTCGGCGAAAGTCAGAATTACGGACAATTTCTCGGCGCAGGTGTAATCGTTTTTACAGCCTTTGCTGGGGCGCTGAATGCTGGTTTGCCGATTATGTTCGATCGCGAATTCGGATTTCTCAACCGCCTGTTAGTCGCGCCACTAGCTTCCAGATTCTCGATCGTCCTAGCTTCCGCGATTTTCATCGTCACCCTTAGCTTCATCCAAACCGGCACAATTGTCACGGCGGGAGCGTTCTTGGGCGCGGGATTCCCCGGTATTGCCGGACTAGGCGCGATCGCCCTAATAGTCTTGCTGTTAGTTTTGGGCATCACCGGTTTGAGTCTGGGTTTAGCCTTCGCTCTTCCCGGTCACATAGAATTGATTGCAGTAATTTTTGTTACCAACTTGCCACTGTTATTTGCCAGCACCGCCCTCGCGCCGCTGTCGTTTATGCCTCACTGGTTGCAAGTTGTGGTAACTCTCAATCCTCTCAGTTATGCGATCGAACCTATTCGCTATTTGTATCTTCACAGCGATTGGTCGCTAGCTAGTGTCGTCATGCAAGCTCCTTGGGGTACTGTTACTTTTGGAGGAGCGCTGTTAGTCTTGCTAGCCTTTGATGTGGTAGCGCTGCTGAGCATTCAACCTCTGCTGCGACGCCGGTTTGCCTAACAAGAAGTCTATCCATATTGATACAGCACTTGTAAGGTATGCAGCTACGAGTTCTTGTAGGGACACGGCAGTGCCGTGTCCCTACGAGGTTGAATGTACCTCATAAACCTGGAATACGCTGTATCGATCGGGCAATCAACGTTTTTGGGCAGGGAAACGGCATTGCCGTGTCCTCAATTGCCGTATCCCCTTTACGTTTAATTCAGAACCCAATGCACCAGAGTCCGAACTCCAAAACCCGTAGCCCCAGGCCCGTTATAGCCATTTTCCTTGTCAGTCCAAACCGGACCAGCAATATCTAAATGCGCCCAAGCAGTATCCTTCACAAACTGCTTCAAAAATAGCGCAGCCGTAATTGCTCCCCCCATACGAGGCCCGGTGTTTTTCATGTCAGCGTGCAAAGCTTTCAATCCCTCAAAATACTTGTCTTCCATCGGCATTCGCCAAAACTTTTCCCCAGCCATTTCTGAGGCGGCGACAATTTCGGCGGCAACGCTATCTTGAGGACTCCACAAACCAGCGATATCATCACCCAAAGCAACTACGCAGGCACCGGTGAGAGTTGCTAAATCAACGATCGCATCAACTCCCAATTTATCAGCAAATACCAAAGCATCAGCGAGAGTTAAACGCCCTTCTGCATCGGTATTGTTAACTTCGATTGTTTTGCCGTTGGAAGCTGTGAGGATATCTCCAGGGCGCATGGCGCGGCCGCTGATCATATTTTCAGTGACGGCGCTAATAAAGTGAACTTCGACATCGGGTTTGATGTGACCGATCGCCTTTGCTGCACCCAAAGTAGCTGCTGCACCGCCCATATCGATCTTCATCATTTCAATGCCACTGCCAACACCTTTGATGTTTAAACCGCCAGAATCAAAAGTCAATCCTTTGCCAACAATTGCTATTTTGCGGCGCGGTTTTCCGGCTGGCTTGTAAATTAAGTGAATGAATTTTGGTGGCAAGTCGGATGCTTGGGCAACGCCAAGAAATGCTCCCATGCCAAGTTTTTCGCAGTCTTCCCGCTCCAAGATTGTTAATTCTAAGCCACATTCAGCAGCCAGACTTTGAGCGGTTTCTGCCATGGTAATTGGGGTCACGGAATTAGCTGGTGCTGCGACTAATTCCCGTGCTAAAATGACTCCGGCAGTGATTTGTCGGGCGCGGACGATCGCACTTTCGCTACCGACAAAACCCAGTAAGTCTATTTGGTCGATCTCTCCGCTTTTGTCTTCGGGTTCCGACTTAAAACGGTGATCTAGATGCAGGGCGAGTTCTACACCTTCGACGATCGCACTGGCTGTAGTATCCGACGCCGTTTTCCACACAGGAAAGCTAATTCCGAGGGTTTTGCATTTCTCCTTTTTGGCTAGCTTGGCGCAAATACCGGCTGCTTGCCGCACAGTATCTAATTTTAGGTTCTCTACTTTGCCCAAACCGACGATCGCAATTTTCCGAAGGGGACTATTGCCTCCAACGCGGGTAATGGCACTGGTACCAGCTTTGCCCTTAAAATCGGTTTCCAGTATCAGCTCTTTCAAAGTGCCCGTGAGCTTTTCATCTAGTTGTGCCAAGTCCCCGGTGAGCTCTACCGCGTCCTCAAATAGACCAATTGCCAGGGCATCTCCTGTCCACACAGAGCGGGGTTTATCGGTGACTCGAAATTCCATATTGTGATTTTCAGTTTTGATTTCAGATTTTGATTGTACTTTGTAGTTGGTGGTTTGTCGTTTTTTCTTTGTTCGAGTAAATAGATCGATCGTACTTTCTTAAATTACCCCATGCTAAAGCGACGCAAAACCCGGTTTTCTGTTTTAATAGGCATTTCAATTTGCGTTATGGCGATCGGCTCTTTGCTTGGAGCCGCGAAATTGATGAGTATCGGCCCGTTCCAGAAGGCTGAGCCAGCCCAGAATGCAGCAAATTCCGATTCAGAAGTGAACACGCTCGTATCGCTGTCACCAGTCGAGAGAGCGACGCAATTAGATGCGATCGCAGCCAGTAAATCTGCTCCTGCAAACGAACAACTAGCCTCCTCTAAAAGCCGCGCCCGCTATCTGCTTGCCACAGATTTAATTCAGCAAGGAAATGTCACGAAAGCATTAACTTTACTGGACAAATTAGAACAAGAATATCCACTTTTAGGTTCTCACATAGCGCTGAAACGAGCAGAAGCTTACCAACTAAGTGGCAACAAAGACAAAGCAGAAAAAGCTTGGCAGGAACTGCTAAAAAATTATCCGACTGAACCCGTAGCTGCGGAAGCTTTATATTTTTTAGGAAAGTCTAAACCGGAATATTGGCAGCAGGCAATTACTCAATTTCCTGCTCATCCCCGCAGTGTCGAAATTGCCCTCGCTAAGTTAAAAGAAAATCCCAATCAACCACAGTTGGTGCTGATAGTAGCAAAACACGGTCATTATGTCAATGACTACAGTACAATTTTAGAAAAACTGGTGCAGCAAAACAGCAGCGCTTTGAAACCAGAAGATTGGGAAGAAATTGCTTTTGGCTATTGGGAAAAACAGGATTATGGCAAAGGTGCGATCGCCTACGGAAAAGCCCCTCGCACCGCCAAAAATCTTTACCGGAAAGCTCGCGGTTTGTGGCTGGATGGGAAAATACCAGAATCGAGAATTGCCTATCAAGAATTAGTGCGCGAGTTTCCCGATTCCGAAGATACTGGTTTAGGATTAATACGACTGTCACGGTTGAATGAATCGAAAGAGGCGATCGTTTTGCTCGATCGAGTAATTAGCAGCTTCCCCAATCATGCCCCCGAAGCATTGTTAGATAAATCCCAACTTCTCGACAAATTAGGCAGCGCCACATCCGCCTCAGAAACGCGCAAATTGCTATTGACAAAACACAACAATTCTGATAAAGCAGGCGAACTACGATGGACTGTCGCGCAACAGTTTGCCAAAGGCGGAGATGTGAATTCAGCTTGGAAATGGGCCAGAGAACTAACTACCCATAATCCCAACAGCGAACTAGCACCAGAAGCAGCATTTTGGGTGGGAAAATGGGCAAAACAAATCGGACGCGAACAGGACGCAAAAATAGCATTTGAGTACACTATTATACGTTATCCAGAATCCTATTTTGCATGGCGATCGGCTGCACTTCTCGGCTGGCCTGTAGGCGACTTTACCACAGTCCGCGACTTGTCTCCAAATGTAGTTCGCCCCCCTCAGCGCGTCGAACCCATCGCAGGTTCTCCTGTTTTGAAAGAACTGTATCAATTAGGTCAAGACAAAGATGCTTGGACGCTGTGGCAAATTGAATTTACCAACCGTGTAGAACCAAGTATTTCGGAACAGTTTACCGATGGTTTGATGCGAATTGCAGTCGGAGACAACTTAGATGGTTTGTGGATGGTTGGAAGTTTGCGCCAACGGGAAAACCCCGCAGAAAGAAAGGAATATTTAGTTCTGAGACAGCAGCCGAATTACTGGCAAACATTGTATCCTTTTCCCTATTTAGAAAACATTGTTAAATGGTCGCAGGAACGCAAAATAAATCCACTTTTAGTGACAGCATTAATCAGACAAGAATCGCGATTTATGCCCAAAATTAAATCTTCAGTTGGGGCTACAGGTTTAATGCAGGTAATGCCGGAAACTGGTGCTTGGGTGGCGAAGCAAATCAACCTCAAAAACTATTCATTGGAAAATGTGGATGATAATATTAAACTTGGAAGTTGGTATTTAGATCATACCCATGATGAGTACAAAAATAATTCTATGTTGGCTGTAGCCAGTTACAATGCCGGTCCGAATGCAGTAGCAGATTGGTTGAAGAGATTTAGCTTTAGTGATCCAGATGCTTTTGCAGAAAAGATTCCGTTTCCTGAGACGAAGGGATACGTGAAATCGGTGTTTGAAAATTACTGGAATTATTTGCGGATTTATAATCCAGAGGTTAACAAGTTGATTGCTGATACTGACGCAGCTTCTCAACAAAAATCAAAATAGAGGAGACGGCAGTGCCGTGTCCCTACCCAGATTAACTGTAGGGAAACGACACTGCCGTCTCCTAATTTCTGATAATTATGAATTTAACTTGAATTCGTCAAATTTCACTACTTCCGACTCTGGTTTTCTGGTGTCAAAATAGTAGCTACTCACAATACCATCATCGGTATCAAAAATGCTGAAAGCTGTAATATCATTACTGTCAATATATGGCAGTGGTTTGCCATCTGCTAGTAGCGGCGCAATTGTTGGTATCACAGGATTTAAGCCATTGGGATCTCCTGTTGCAGTGTAATCTTCACGATAGGCTGGTGGCACGAATCTGCGTTTTTTCCCTGAGAAAGCGCCATAACTGTTGCCAACATTAGAAGTCTCTAAAAAGTGCATTCCGCTGGGACTAACAAACCGATTCCACAGGTGTGAATGTCCGTACAATACTAACTGTACTTTGGCTTTTTCTAGCAGTGGAATTACATCTCTAATAATGTAATCTTGTTTTTTGGGATACTCGTAACGTACCATCTTAATATTACCTTGTTCATCGCGATCGACTATTTGCACTGGGTCAGTATAAGCCGGTACTATATTGTCGCCCAGAGAATGAGGCGGATGGTGAAACATCACAACTTTATATTTTGCTTGCTGGAATTCGGGGCTATTTAACTCTTTTTGCAGCCAATTATATTGAGGGCTACCCTTGGCAATTGGCTCAAAAATATGCTGTCCATATCCCCAGTTGTCAGAGTTATTAAAATCTTTGTTAGATTCCCGATATCTGCCTTTTGCATCTGGATCTAGGTTGGGAGTTCGCCAGATATTCGTAATATATAAAGTCACTAATCGGATATCGCCAAATGTCACGGCATAGTAATTTTTGTCACCGGGAAGAGTGAAAATTTCGTTGTAAGTATCGCTATTGAAAGTATTGTTTTTCAGCCAAGCATCTTTGTCTGTTACGGCAGATTTTTGAGTTTTGGATTGGTAGATTTTCTCGGCAGCAGCGCGCGGAAACGGATCGTTAAATTGGTCGTTGAGTTTGCTAACTGTGGAAAATCTGCCCATAATTTCATGGTTGCCAATGGCGGGAAATAAAGGTGCGTGTTGAATCAGTTCGCCGCCGGTGTATACTGTTTGAGTGCCGTTTTTGTCGAGTTGAGAGAAGCCGCGCCCTTGCAAGCAGGGAAAGAAAGCGCGGCCGCGGACGTCATCGAACCATTCAGAAGCGCGATCGGGTATATTGATTAAATCACCAGCCATGAAAACGGCATCAACTTTGCCCATTGTTTCAGCTACTTTCTGGAGATTTGCTGCTGTCATTGGCATCAATTGATGATCGGAAGTCAGGAGAATTTGGAGGGGAACTCCTGCTGTTGGTGTTGGTGAAAGGGTAAAAATTTTGCTACTAACAGATTCGTTGTCTTCTCTGTCACTGGTAACTAAATAAGGAATGGTAACACCGGGAATTAAATTGGAAACTTTTGCTTCGTGACGCCAGATATCGCGAATAATTGAATTGTTATCAACAATGCTATGTTTCCGCTGATCTGAAATGTACGAGTCTTTGTCTTCGCGAGTGCGACTTAGTTTCGTGGTATTTGCAGTCACACTTTGACTCAACTCTTCGCCATAAATGACTTTGTTGCTAGTACCTGCAAATTCGGTAAACCAGACAACTCGCACGGAGTTTACTGTTGGGAGTTGCAGAAATGGATCGGTTAAAAGTTGTGGTTTGTTGAGATAGGATTTCATAATTAAACCAAGTAATAGAACAATTACCAGTAAAATACCAAAAAACCAAGGGTTGCGAGGGGATTGTCTAGGATTTTCTCTTGCTTCGGAGAGTGGTATAAGCATAAGTTATTAGTTATTAGTTATTAGTTATTAGTTATGAATCGACTTTACATACTAATTTTGGAGGCTGTTAACATTTCCGAGAAAAAAGGTCACGGGATACTGCTAGAATGTATTTTAGTGGAGGTAAAATCACTTACTTGTAGTTGAGCTTGTATCCTAGCACATAATTGACTTATCAAAGTCGATCGCGATCGCCCAAAATACACGAATTCATCACTGCGATCGACCGATCGCGATCGTTGAGGTAATTTCGAGTTAAGATTGGGATACAATAAGTTGCTAACTAGGTGCAAATTCAAGTTCTTGAGAAGCTGAAATATGAAAAACCAGACAGACAATGGTTTGAACAATGATTTAGTCGATCGGACTTTTGCTAGTTCAGCAATACCAGATCCGGCTGAATGGGTAAATGAACATCATTTTCTGGCTAATTTTGCCGATCGACTCTCCCATCTGCAACAACATTTCTCTGATGATTGCTTGGAAACTGGTGATAATTGCGATCGGGCTGAGGGTGAATTGGCGATCGATGCAAAAATTAGAGATATATTGAAAGCTAGTCTTAGCGATGATTATTGGCAGTATGTCGAAGGTTTATTTTAATATTGGGAATAGGGAATAGGGAATGGGGAATTGGGGAATAGGGAATTGGGAATAGGGAATTGGGAATAGGGAATTGGGAATTGGAATCCTTTTGTAGGGGCGGTGCCCCCGTGCCCGCCCACCCTCGTTAGGGCGAATCGGAAGGAATTATAGTCGATCGCAAAAACTCAGCACTTTCCTCCGGTAAAGCAGTGTTGATAAACATCCCGCTACCCAACTCAAACCCGGCTTGCTTCGACACTCTGGGAATAATCGCAATGTACCAGTGAAAATATTTTGTGGCTTGTTCTGCGATCGGTACAGAACGAATAGTATAATTGTAATCAGGATTGTTCAATCCATAATAAAGTTGAGCAAGTACGGTTTTCAAAGTATAAGCAAGGTCAGTAATCTCTGGATCAGTAATGTCATCAAAAGACGAAGAATGCCTGCGGGGAAAAATCCAAATATGAAACGGCGAAAGTGCAGCGTAGGGTATAAAAGCCACAAAATGTTTACTCTCGAAAATAATTCTTTCAGCCGCCGCTAACTCATCTTGCAAAGTCAGGCAAAACAGGCAATCTCCTGTATCATCAAAATATCTAACAGCTTCATCAATGCGACTGCGAAATAGGTGAGGTACAACAGGAGTAGCTGCTATCTGTGAGTGCGGATGTTCCAGGGAAGTTCCCGCACTTTCGCCGTGATTTTTGAAGATAATAATTGTTTCAATATGGGGATATTTTCTGATTTCCCAATAACGCTGACGATATACTAAAAGTATATCTGTCACCTCTTCAATGGTCAACAAAGCAGTCGTCAAATCGTGTCTGCGGTTTTCAACAATTACTTCATGAACTCCGATTCCCGACATCGTGCGGTGAATTCCTGATGATATCCTCATTGGTTCTGCTGTTGGGGAAAGGGCGGGATATTTGTTGCGAATTGCCCTGACTTTCCACGGGGTGCGATCATCGCCCAAACGGAAGGTTTCTAAAGTTCCATCTTCCTCATTTCCTACGCAAAACGGGCAATTTGGACAGTGGGATGGTATAGTTTTTGTTGATTTTTTATGGTTGGTGAATTGATCTGGTCTTTTTGCGCGATCGGTAGCAATGATTACCCAATCTCTGGTAATTAGATTTTGTCTAAGTTCAGACATTTTCTTACCTACATTTTTAGGGTTAAACCCTTTCTGATCTTAAAATAAGGGTTGGCTTTCTGTCATGGCCAATTGTAAGTATTTAACAAATCTTGACTTGAATATGTCGATGAATTCACAGTAGGGGCAATTCATGAATTGCCCGTATCATGAATTGCCCGTATCATGAATTGCCCGCATCATGAATTGCCCGTATCATGAATTGCCCGTATCATGAATTGCCCGTATCATGAGTTTCGGGCAATTCGTGAATTGCCCCTACACAAGAAATTTTGGGCGATTCGTGAATTGCCTGTATCATGAGTTTCGGGCAATTCGTGAATTGCCCCTACACAAGAAATTTCGGGCGATTCATACTCTAAATTAGCAACGCCGAAAATTCTAACCCAGCCATTTTCTGGCCCTCATCAACAACTCATCCAAACTTTCCACAGGCCAAAACCGCACCATTCCATCCTCCGAACCCGCAATCAAAAACTTGCTATCCCGACTAAAACAAACACTATAAATCGGAGTTTTCAAATCTACAAAATTTGCCTCACCTAGGCTCAAATTCCCCTGATAGCCGCGATACTCCGCCAATAAATTTCCCCGCAAATCCCACAATTTAATACTGCGATCGATTGAAGCAGTAGCAAGTGTATCTCCCGTCGGGCTAAAACAGGCACTCAACACCGGGCCATCATGTCCAGTGAATGTTACTAAACAGTTGCCATATAAATCCCACAATTTTGCAGTACCATCATTGGAAGCAGTAGCAATGACATCTCGATGGGGATTAAAACAAACACTCCATACAGAGTCAAGATGTCCGATAAAAGTTGCTAAACATTTGCCTTGTAAATTCCACAATTTTGCACTATCATCTCTAGAAGTAGTAGCAATTGTATCTCCCTTTGGGCTAAAACTAACACTTGTTACCCAGTTTTGATGTCCGGTGAAAGTCATCAAACATTTGCCTCGAAAATTCCACATTTTTGCAGTAGCGTCCCTGGAAGCAGTGGCAATTGTATCTCCCTTTGGGCTAAAACAGACACTCCATACTGAGTCCATATGTCCGATAAAAGTCGTTAAACATTTACCTTGGAAATTCCATAATTTGGCAGTTTCGTCTCTGGAAGTCGTGGCGATTCTAGGTTGATTGGGACTACAACTAACACTTGTTACCCAGTCAGTATGTCCGGTGAATGTTACTAAACATTTACCTTCCAAGTTCCACAATTTGGCTGTGCGGTCATTGGAAGCTGTGGCGATTCTATCTTGATAGGGACTACAACTAACGCTATTTACTGATTTTTGATGTCCGTGACAAGTGACTAAATTGTTGCCTTGTAAGTGCCACAATCTGGCAGTGCGATCGTTGGATGCTGTAGCAAGGGCATCTCCGTTTGGGCTGAAACTTAGGCTGGTAATCCAACTATCATGTCCGCTGAATGTCACTAAACAGTTACCTTTTAAGTCCCAAAGTTTGGCGGTGCGATCGTTAGAAGCGGTAGCAATTGCATCTCCACTGGGGCTAAAACTAAGGCTGGTAATCCAACTATCATGTCCGGTAAATGTGACTAAACAATTGCCTTCTAAATCCCACAATTTGGCAGTACCGTCATAGGATGCTGTGGCGATCGCATCTCCAGTCGGGCTAAAACTTAAGCTAGTTACCCACCCATCATGGCCACTGAATGTCACCAAACAGTTGCCTTGGAAGTCCCAAAGTTTGGCGGTGCGATCGTAGGATGCGGTGGCTAGTGTGTCTCCTTTGGGGCTCAGACAAACACTTGTCACCGATTGCTGATGTCCGCTGAAAGTCACCAAACAGTTGCCTTGGAAGTCCCACAATTTGGCAGTACCGTCATAGGAAGCCGTCACCAGCGCGGCCACAGTGGGGCTAAGACAGACGCTAGTTACCCAGTCGTTATGGCCGGTGAAAGTCATCAAACAATTGCCTTGTAAGTCCCACAATTTGGCGGTTTTGTCATCGGATGCAGTGGCGATCCTCTTCGAGGGCTTCGCTAACGCACTTTGATTCGCGCTAAAACTAACACTATTAACCCAGTCTTTGTGTCCGCTAAAATTCACCAAACACTTACCCTGCAAGTTCCACAATTGGGCGCTACCGTCAATGGAGGCTGTGGCGATCGCATCTTGATTGGGGCTAAAACAGACACTCCTGACGGTGCTCCGATGTCCGACAAACTGATGGCGTTCGCGAATTTTGGAGAGAATCACCTGCAAGGCCAACAGGGGACTGGTACTGGGATAGGTGGCAACAGAGGGATTATTTAGCGTCCATTTTTGTAAACTTTCTGCCGCCCCAATAGCTACCCGCAAGGCTTCGATTTGGTTGCGATCGGACTTAAAAAGCTCTAACGCATGGTGTCCAGCTTTTTCAATTTCCATACTTTTTAATTTGACTTGCTGATGGGTTTCCAGTTTGGTAGGTTGGTTTTGGGTCACGACTTCGCGGTCAGCTAGTGCCAGTTATGGACTATTTTTTAGTTTCCCATAAAGTTATCGCAATTCATTAAACTTTTTTTCAATTGTCATTGCGAGCTCTTAGCGAAGCAATCGCAATGGCTACGATATCATTTCGATGCTAACGAATTTGATATTACTTGTTTTCACTGGTGGCCAAAAACCAAAGCTATATCATTCCGGTGCAACCGGAATTGATATAAGCCTTTTATTGTGGAGTTGGACACGGCTGTGAGAAAGATATAGCTTTATAAAATCACGGGAATGGTACTATTATAGAAGCCGCTGAAACAGCATTGCTTTTTTCCCAACCTATTAAAATTATAGCATGAGAATAATGATCCCCTTGTCATTATAAATAATTTAGCTATTACTGAAGTGTTCTAATGTTATATACTGATTTTTGATACCACTCTGTGTTCCCCTCTTTCTGATAGATTTCTGCGGCTTGATTGTAATCTTCAATGGCTCCGTTTTGATCTCCTAAATCAGAGCGAGCAATACCTCGATTATTGTAAGCATTAGCTAATTTAGGATTAAGTTTAATCGCTTGATTGTAATCCTCAATAGCTCCCTTCTTATCTCCTGATTTATAGATAGCCCAACCCCGATTATCGTAAGCATTAGCATATTTAGGATTAAGTTTAATCGCTTGATCATAATCCTCAATGGCTCCTTTTTTATCTCCTAAATCAGAGCGAGCAATACCTCGACTATTGTAGGCATTAGCATATTTAGGATTAAGTTTAATCGCTTGATTGTAATCCTCAATGGCTCCTTTTTTATCTCCTAAATCAGAGCGAGCAAGACCCCGATTCCTGTAGGCATTAGCAAATTCAGGATTAAGTTTAATCGCTTGATTGTAATCCTCAATAGCTCCCTTTTTATCTCCTAAATCAGAGCGAGCAATACCTCGATTATTGTAAGCATTAGCAAATTCAGGATTAAGTTTAATCGCTTGATTGTAATCCTCAATAGCTC
>NZ_JAKJHX010000146.1:0-977 GCF_021648855.1 Tychonema litorale BBK16
AGACCCGATGAAGCGTCAAGAATCACCGCACATAAGAGGTCGGTGAGTATTTCAAAATTAATCCACCCTGCCTAGCCCCCCTTAAGAAGGGAGGGACTGGAACAAACAGATCAAAGTCCCCCTTCTTAAGGGGGATTTAGGGGGATCTAGACTCGGATAAAAACGAGATTTACATGGATTACAATCTTAATTGTAAGCCTCCATTGGCAGACAAGAACAGACAAAATTGCGATCGCCAAAAGCATTATCTATCCTACCCACCGCAGGCCAAAACTTATATTCGCGAGTCCAAGGAGTCGGATAAGCCGCTTGGGCGCGAGTATAAGGACGATTCCACTCATCAACCATCAGAGATTCTGCGGTGTGCGGCGCATTTTTCAAGACATTATTTTGCGCGTCAACATTACCATTTTCAATCTCCGCAATTTCCCCACGAATCGCAATCATCGCATCGCAGAAACGGTCTAATTCCTGCTGCGATTCGCTTTCCGTCGGTTCCACCATTACTGTACCAGCGACGGGCCAGGAAACTGTCGGCGCGTGATAACCGTAATCCATCAACCGTTTAGCAATATCATCGACTTCTATCCCTGCCGTTTTCTTGAGAAGTCGCAAATCCAGAATACACTCATGGGCCACCAAACCCGATTTCCCTTTGTACAAAACCGGATAATAAGATTCTAACCGTTTTGCCATGTAATTAGCATTCAGAATTGCTACCTTTGTCGCATCAGTTAAACCAACTTCTCCCATCATCCGAATGTACATCCAAGAAATAGTCAAAATGCTAGCACTTCCCCAAGGCGCGGCCGAAACAGCACCAACAGATTCTATCTTACTCCCCCCTTGACTAAGGGACGATTCTATCTTGCTCCCCCCTTGACTAAGAGACGATTCTATCTTGCTCCCCCCTTGACTAAGGGACGATTCTATCTTGCTCCCCCCTTGACTAAGGGACGATTCTATCTTGCTCCCCC
>NZ_JAKJHX010000146.1:1077-12149 GCF_021648855.1 Tychonema litorale BBK16
CCTTAGCAAGGGACGATTCTATCTTGCTCCCCCCCTTAGCAAGGGGGGGTTGGGGGGGGTAAACTCTTAATTCTGCATCAGTAGAAGGCAAAAATTCCACCAAATGAGACATCACTCCGATCGGACCCATTCCCGGCCCACCACCACCGTGAGGAATACAGAAAGTTTTGTGCAAATTCAAGTGACAAACATCAGCACCAAAATCGCCGGGGCGGCACAAACCAACTTGAGCATTCATGTTAGCCCCGTCCATATAAACCTGTCCGCCGCAGTTATGGACAATCTCGCAAATCTCTTTAATTTCTGCTTCAAAAACGCCGTGGGTAGATGGATATGTCACCATCAAAGCCGCTAGTTCATTTTTGTGCTTTTCGGCTTTTTTTTGCAAGTCAGCCACATCAATATTGCCCTGAGAATCACAATCAACCGCAACTACTTTCATCCCCGCCATCACCGCGCTAGCCGGATTTGTGCCGTGGGCTGACTGCGGAATTAAACAAATATTGCGGTGAGATTCGCCGCGATGTTCGTGGTATTGACGAATTACTAACAAACCTGCATATTCACCCTGGGAACCAGCGTTTGGTTGCAAAGAAATTCCGGCAAAACCTGTGATTTCTGCTAGCCATTGTTCGAGTTGCACGAACATCATTTGATAGCCGCGAGTTTGATGGCTTGGTGCGAAGGGATGAATCTTGCTAAATTCCGGCCAACTCACGGGTAGCATTTCCGCTGTGGCATTCAATTTCATGGTACAGGAACCCAAGGGAATCATCGATGTATTCAGCGCCAAATCCTTGGCTTCCAATCGGTGCATATAGCGCAAAAGTTCGGTTTCCGAGTGGTAGCTGTTGAAAACTGGATGGGTGAGATAGCTGCTGGTGCGATCGCAAAAAACCGGATAAACTAAGGATGAACTAAAATCATCTGCATCGAGCGACATACTCACAAAAATGTCGCCATTAGCATTGATAACATCTTGCTTCTCTGCAAAAATTGCCAACAACTTTTTCACATCGTCCGCAGTTACAGTTTCATCTAGACTAATTCCCACGGTTTTTTCATCAAAAACCCGGAGATTAATCTGGTGATTTTGAGCAGATTCTAAAATTTTAGACAACTGCTTGTCTCCCAACTCTACCCGCAGAGTATCGAAGAAAGGTTCAGCACCAATTTTGTATCCGAAACTTCTTAAACCGGAGGCCAAAACGGCTGTTAAATCCCGGACTTTTTCCGCTATTTCTTTTAGCCCTTCTGGCCCGTGATACACTGCATACATACCCGCCATTACTGCTAGCAAAACTTGAGCGGTACAAATATTGCTAGTTGCTTTTTCGCGGCGGATGTGCTGTTCGCGAGTTTGCAAAGCCAAACGTAAAGCAGATTTGCCGTTAGCATCTTTGGACACGCCAACAATTCGCCCTGGAACTTGCCGTTTAAACTCTTCTCGCGTGGCGAAATAGGCTGCGTGAGGCCCTCCGAATCCGAGGGGAACTCCGAAGCGCTGGGTGCTTCCTACGGCTATGTCAGCGCCGAATTCGCCTGGGGGTGTGAGGACGCAAAGGCTCAAAATGTCGGCGGCTACTGTGACTAAGGCACCGACTTCGTGGGCTGATGCGATAAAGTCTGTATAGTTATAAATTGCGCCGTCTGTTGCAGGGTATTGTAACAGGGCACCGAAGATTGTGCGATCGCACTTAAAGTCTCGATGGTCTCCCACAATCACCTCAATTCCCAGGGGTTTAGCGCGAGTTTGCACAACTTCAATCGTTTGAGGATGGCAATCTTGAGCCACAAAAAACGCTTTTCCCTTATTCTTGGATACACCGTAACTTACGGCCATCGCCTCGGCTGCGGCGGTTCCTTCATCCAGCAAAGAAGCGTTGGCAATTTCCAAACCCGTGAGGTCAACAATCATGGTTTGGAAATTTAGCAAAGCTTCCAATCGCCCTTGGGCAATTTCGGCTTGATAGGGAGTGTAGGCTGTATACCAGCCGGGATTTTCGAGGATATTGCGCCCGATGACTGGGGGTGTGATGCAGTCGTGATATCCTGTGCCGATGTACGATCGAAATACCTGATTTTTTGAGGCAATTTCTTTCAATTCTGCTAAAGCCGCGTACTCGCTGGAAGCTGCGGGAAGCTGTAGGGGTTCAGAAATGCGAATCGCCGCCGGAATTGTCTTGTCAATCAAATCATCAAGGCTATCGATGCCCAAAACATCGAGCATTTGCTGGATTTCACCCCGTGTCGGGCCAATGTGGCGGCGCGCAAAACCATCGATGGGAGTCAGGTTTTGCTGCTGATTCGACTCAATTTTAGAACTGTAGAGTACCAAGGCGGATTCTCCTGAATAGACTTTTCTTCTTTGTTTGTAACATTTTGCTAAGAAAACAAGGAAGATTTTTTGCGTCTATCAAAGTCCGACAGTCCGACAGGGGTTTCAACCCCTGGCGGATTGTGGAATTATCAACGAGCCCCATGCCCCCATGCCCCATGCCCCATCCCCTATTCCCTATTCCCCTTCCACCATTTTGCGATACTCTTCGACTGATAAAGCGTCATCTGCTTCGCTGGGATTGTCAACGCGCACTTTTAGCAGCCAACCAGCGCCATAGGCATCTTCCCCTAAATTCTCAGGAGATTCTACAATGGCATCATTCCGTTCAACGACAGTGCCGGTAACGGGGGCTTTCAAGTCTTCAACAGCCTTCACTGACTCGACTGTACCGAAAGCTTCGCCTTTTTCGAGGGTTGCGCCAACTTCTGGCAATTCCAGAAATACGATATCACCGAGTTGATCCACGGCAAAGGCACTAATGCCGATGGTGGCTATTTCACCTTCGAGTCGGATGTATTCGTGAGTGTCTAGGTATTTCAAGTCATCGGGGTATTGTAGTGCCATGTTTTTTATTGCAATGAACAGACTATCAATTAAATCTTATTAAATGACGCACCTTACAACTTGATGCAATTTTGCTTAAATTCGTAAGGTGCCTCAGTCAGAGTTTTTTATGGGCGATGCAGATGATTCTATCTGACGCACCCTACAAGTTTTAATTAGGTCGGTTTTGCGATCGATAAAATGGTTTTTTGACCACTGTAGCCGGATAGTTTTTGCCGCGAATTTCGACTTCTAATTGCTGACCGATTTTAGCTAATTTTGTGGGAACATAGGCAAGTGCGATCGGCTTATTCAAGGTTGGTGATAATGTACCGCTAGTAACTTCTCCTACTTTTTCATTTTCAAATATTACTGGATATCCGTGACGAGCAATATGTCGCACCTGCATTTCTAGCCCTACCAACCGCTTGGAAACTCCCGTTGCTTTCTGCTGTTCCAAAACCTCCCTGCCAATAAAATCGCCTTTGGTGTCGAGGTGAACAACCCAACCCAATCCGGCTTCTAAAGGTGTGGTATTATAGTCAATATCTTGACCGTACAGCGCCATTGCTGCTTCTAAACGCAAGGTGTCTCTCGCACCCAAACCGCAGGGTAGAACGCCAGCAGCTAATAGTTTTTGCCACAGTTCTTTTCCGACTTCTGCATCGACCATAATCTCAAAGCCGTCTTCACCAGTGTAACCAGTTCTAGCGATAAAACTTGGCTGTCCCAACAAATTTGTTTCTAAGTGGCTGAAGGCTTTAATTGAAGTGAGGTTGTCTGCAACTAAAGGCTGGAGATAACTGACAGCTTGTGGGCCTTGAATGGCGATTAAAACTTTGTCTGGTGAAATGTCTGTAAAACTAACACCGCTTAATTCTAAATGGGCTGCAATCCAAGCTTTGTCTCGGATGCGAGTGGCGGCATTGACAATAATTACTGCACGTTCTTCGCTAGTGGTGCAGTCGGGCTCTTGGCAGTAAAAAATAATGTCGTCTAAGATGCAGCCTTTGGCATTTAATAATACTGTATATTGAGCTTGACCTGGTTGCAGACGACTCAAGTCGGAGGGTACTAAGGGTTGAAATTTTTCTCTTAATTGTTTCCCTCTCAAACCAAATTTGCCCATGTGGGAAATGTCGAACATTCCTGCTTGCGATCGCACTATTTGATGTTCGCTGCTCAGACCGCTGTACTGCACCGCCATCTCCCACCCGGAAAAGGGAACCATCCGAGCTTTCAGTTCTAATGATAGGTCGTACAGAGGTGTGCGGGCAAGTTGGCTCGGTTTCTCTGGGTTGTTGGATTCAGTTGACTTTGCCACAGGTAGCGCTTTGGTTGCGGTAGAGTGTTTTGATTTTATCAAACATTGGTTTGTATTTATGCGATCGGCGCGATCGAAGGTGAAGAGATGGCAATGCGGTTTCCCTAGGATATCACTACCATCGAAGACTCGCGATCGCGCTGAAGTTAAAAACTCAGTTCCGGTGATCGCCCAATTCTGGGCAATAAAAAGCCCCAAACCGTTTTACCGTAACGTTTGGAGCTAAATCATTATGCCTATTTTCAGGCGGTTGATCGCAGTCAATGATACAATTATGAGTCAGCTTGACGAACTGGGAACGGTTAAGCACATCATTGCTCCCAATCTTTACCACTATTTATTTGCAGCCAATTTCAAAACGCTTTATCCAAACGGGACATTTTGGGCTACACCAGGCTTAGAAGTCAAAAAACCAGATTTAGCGATCGCGCGGTACACTATTTCAAGAATATGTTATACTTAAGTTACGCTCTAATTAATCGTTATATGACAAGTTCATACTTAAATCGCCCAAAGTAAAATGTCATACTCAGCTTTAGCAAGCATAGTATTTGCGGTGGGACGAACAGGAGCAAACGGGGTACAGTTGCTTGGTACAGCGACTCTATTAAATATTCGTGGAAAGTTTGTTACTGCTGCCCATGTTACTAATAAAGATGAGCAGAATCTAGTCGTGGTTATCAAGCCTAATCATTTGATAGTCAATGACTATCAAGATACTTCTGATTCTCAAGTTCAGATAATTGCGGTTCGCATTGAAGCTATTGACCCTTTCACCGATTTGTGTATTTTGTCTGCCGATATTGCTGATTTCTCTAACATATCGATGGGTAGCACAGATCTTCTCAGCTTTGGTAGTGTTGTTGATATTTTTGGTTATCCTCACGCAGATCATGGAAGATTGGTACTTACTCATCAACGAACTGAGATTGGTGCAAAAATCTTAATTAAAAATGGAATAGTCAAAACTAAGCAAGTGGTGCTGAATACTCAGGCTCGCCCAGGCCAATCTGGAAGCCCTATATTTTCTGCATACACTACTACAGTAGTTGCTATTCTAATTGGGTCATATGCTCCAGGTGGTGGAGGTGGTATTTCATTGGGTGGGGTAGATCCGCATACTCTCCATCAGACTACTCATGCGGTTTCTGTTGAGTACGTTAAGGAAATGTTGTAGATATGGAAGATAAATTAGAACACTTATTTAAGGTTGACAGTAAAGAGTGGCTTGAAACTCTCCCTGGATACCAACAAATAAGGATAAAGCAGCTAGTAGATTCCAGTAACTCTTACGAAGAGGCAGCAAAACAGTGGCTCAATGCAATGCCAGAGAACACATTCCCATTAGGAGCAGAACAAGCAAAAAATGTATTTATTGAAAAAGTCCGCGATGAAATCGAAAAGTTCTTACGCGGTGATGAAAAATACGCTGATGAACAAAAACAACTATTTTCTTCGTCAGATGTACTACAAAAAACTCTTGTGAGTTCTGTTTCAGTAGCAATCGCCCCAGTAATAGGTACAGCAGCAGCTTACATCATGCCTGTTGTTGTTCTTGTATTCATGACAATGACTAAGATTGCGGATAGAGCGGTTGTGATTGCAGGAGAAACTAGCAATGCAGCGTTATTGTCTGAATCTGACTGGACATCGGTACAAGAAACACTGTATCTTCTGTCAATACCTGGGATGCGGGAATCGATTCTGGAAGGACTGGCAACGCCAATTGAGGAGTGCGATCGGGAGTTGCAGTGGTGAGTTGGAATCTGATCTATACCAAACAGGCACAGAAAGATGCCAAAAAGCTGGCTTCTAGCAATTTACGAGACAAAGCGCAAGAGTTACTAGACATTATTCAAACCAATCCGTTTCAGCATCCGCCACCCTACAAGAAATTGGTGGGAGATTTGGAAGGTCTATATTCACGGCGAATCAACATTCAGCACCGTCTGGTGTACGAAGTGATTGAGTCAGAGAATACGGTAAAAATTTTGCAGATGTGGACGCATTATGAGTAATGTTTCTAACAAGTTAAGCAATACATGAGTAGTGCGATCGCCATTTAGACTGGTAACTTGGCCAACCATACGTGCCATAATCAGCCATATTATTTGAAGTGCGATCGCCCGAACCTATGGATGCGCTAATCGGCAAAAGCTTACAAGGTGGAAAATATACCCTCGAACAAGAATTGGGACGCGGTGGCTTTGGGATTACCTTCAAGGCAACTCACCGCTATTTAGGACAATTTGTAGTTATCAAAACCCTCAACGAATCCCTGCGCCAACAACCGAATTTTGCTGAGTTCGATCGCAAATTTCAAGACGAAGCCAGACGCTTAGCTTCCTGCGTTCATCCCAATATCGTCCGAGTCAGCGATTTCTTTGTGGAAGATGGCCAGCCTTACATGGTAATGGACTATATTCCCGGTCAGAATTTGGGCGATGTCGTGTTGCCAAATCGACCAATGCCAGAAGAACTCGCCATTCTATACATAACTCAAATAGGCGCTGCTGTGAAAGTCGTTCATAAGAACGGTTTGCTGCACCGAGATATCAAACCACAAAACATCATTTGGCGCCGAAATTCCCAGGAAGTTGTGTTAATTGATTTTGGAATTGCCCGCGAATTTACACCGGGTGCAACTCAATCTCATACTAATATGGTGTCCGACGGTTATGCGCCGCCGGAACAGTATTTTGCTCAAGGGAAATACACGCCCGCTACAGATGTTTACGGTCTAGCTGCCACGCTTTATACTTTGCTAACTGGACAAGTGCCGATCGCAGCAATTCTCCGTACCAGTCAGCCGATGCCTACACCACGGGATTTGCAGCCCCAGCTAAGTTCAACCGTCAGCCAAGCGGTGATGCGAGGGATGACTGTAGATGCTCAAAATCGCCCTGGGAGTGTGGATGAATGGCTGTCGCTGCTGACGAATTCCCGTGCTGCGAGTACCGGCCCAACTGTCGCGGTGATGGGAAACCGTGTTCAGAGGCCTGAGAATTCGCAAACAGCGCCTGCTATCGTAACGAATAGCGGACGAGAAAGCAAAGTTGGTTTGATTTTGGGGTTAGTGGCGATCGCGGTTATTTTCGGAGGATTTGTGGCGATCGCCAGAATTTTGCTCGATCGCCCTTCCGCCGAACCTGCACCAGTAGCCCAATCCGATCGCACTTCAGCCCCCATAAATCGAGAAACGCCCGATCGCCCCGATCCAATTCCGACACCAAAAGAAACTCCCAAACCTCAGCTAAAAACTCCAAAGCCTGCGCCAATTCCCAGACCAAAAGCAACTCCCAAACCTCAGATAGAAACTCCAACGCCAGAACCCACACCTTCTCCTGCGGTTGAGTCACCCGCATCAACGAATAAACCTGTTGAAGAACAAAGACCGATCGCGCGATCGACCCCCACACCACCGCCTCGCGAAGAACAACCCCCAACCAGCGGGAAAATCCCCAGAATACCTGGTTTTACGGTTGGTACAGCAGAAAGTCGGGTAGTCGCTGAATTGGGACAACCGACTGAAACTCAACGCCAAGGCTATTGGCCGAATACTCGCACCGCACTTTACGATCTGGTGCCGAATCAGATTACTTTGGGCTACATTTACGATCGCGATTCCGGCGAGCTCGTCCAAACAGAGGGTTCTTTTGCTCAATCTGTGGATGATTTGGTAGTGCGAACCGCGTTAAACGGGATGTTGGGCGGGGCGGATCGCGAGATTATGCAAGGGTTCCGAGATGTGCAGCAGCGCCGGAGTAATCGGTTTACATTTAGGAAGGGTTCTGTCGAAGGTGCGATCGAACGTAATGAGCGCGATCGAATATACATCGGCGTTTGGGACGAAAATTTGCATTAATCTGAATTCCGGTTACAGCGGAATGATGGAAGAGGAGGAGACGGCAGTGCCGTGTCCCTACAATTAATCGGGCGATATTTACATCTTTGGCGGACAATCATGATTATTTTGGGGTAGGGAAACGGCACTGCCGTGTCCTCCATTACCAAACTCCCCAATCAACTTGACGTAACACAAAAACTTGTCTATAATGGAAAAGCTAACACGAGGGGCTGTAATGGTTTCGACAGGGTAGCGAACGCTGCTCCGTGATGCAGGTCGAGAGGGAGTCCACTCTCGTTAATATCGGCTCAAACAAAATAGTAAATGCGAACAACATCGTTCCTTTCGCTCGTGTAAAAACTGTTGCTGCTGTAGCCTAAAAACTACTCTTTGAGCCCAGTTTAGAGTGTATGCCGCCTAACTCCGTTAACGGTAGCATAACAACCCCCAACGGATGCCCTAGCTAAACGCTTCTAGTCGGCTAGCCGGGAAAGCAATCACTAGAAAATCCTCCCATTTAGGATAAAGATGGTTCCCGCCCCGAGGGTAAGAGGGGATAAACCTGTGAACGATCGGAAAGTTAATACCTATTTTGGACGGCAGTTCGATTCTGCCCAGTTCCATAAAAAAGGTAGCGTAAAATCAATGGTTTAAACCATTTGAAAGTTACTTTAAAGCATAAAAAGGGCAGAGAATTAATTCTCTGCCCTTTTTGTTTGGGCTATATCTCGCTCAATTACGCACGGGTAGTCAGAAACCGGGTTTTTGCCAAAATACTTCGTTACAACTCGCAGAAACCCATAAAAACCCGGTTTCTTTAGTATTTGTAAATCCAGGACTAAACAACCAACAGTCAACAATCAACAGTCAACCATAACTATAATTTCCCCCCCTCCGTCGGTTCTTGGGGCCAGTCCGGCGATATACTAATAGGCGGTAAAGCATTAAAAATCTTTACAAACACCCAAATCTCCAAGCCTACTCCTACTAAGGATGGGTGTAAAAATATATGCGATCGCTCAAAAGCTGGAAATAATGAACCCAGGAATTGACTTACAAGGAAGTTTTGTAGAAGCCCTCATCGATTTGGGCTTACCGGCAGACATCGCCCAAGTGCTTTGGCTACCACTACCAATGGTACTGATGGTTGTCGGTGCTGTCTTCGGGGTACTCACTAGCGTCTGGCTAGAACGGAAAATCTCCGCCGCCGCTCAACAGCGGATTGGCCCAGAATTCCTCGGCCCCCTGGGAGTCCTAGCACCCGTTGCTGACGGTTTGAAGTTGGTATTCAAAGAAGACATCGTACCCGCAAAAGCTGATGCCCTGCTATTTACACTGGGCCCAGTGATTGTGGTAATTCCAGTTTTTCTCTCCTACCTAATCGTGCCCTTCGGAGAGCATATGCTGATCGCCGATATGGGGACAGCAATATTTCTGTGGATTGCCCTATCTAGCATTCAGCCGATCGGCTTGCTAATGTCCGGCTACGCTTCTAACAACAAATACGCCCTTCTCGGAGGACTTAGAGCCGCTGCTCAATCCCTCAGCTACGAAATTCCTCTGGCTTTGGCAGTATTAGCAGTTGTGATGATGTCCAATAGCCTTAGTACGATCGACATCGTACATCAACAAGCAGGCTACGGCATCATCGGCTGGAACGTTTGGCGACAACCCGCTGGTTTCCTGATTTTCTGGATTGCAGCACTCGCAGAATGCGAACGTTTACCCTTTGACTTACCCGAAGCAGAAGAAGAATTGGTAGCAGGATATCAGACTGAGTATACAGGCATGAAATTTGCCTTATATTACATCGCTTCCTACGTTAACCTCGTCCTTTCTTGCCTGCTAGTAGCCGTTTTGTACCTCGGTGGTTGGGAATGCCCGATTCCCGTCGGAGTCCTCACAAATGCCCTGGGATTGAGCGAAACAACTCCTTGGTTACAGGTAATTACCGGCACGCTGGGCATTACAATGACCTTGCTGAAAGCCTACTTTTTCCTGTTTCTGGCAGTTTTGCTGCGTTGGACTCTGCCACGAGTTCGGATTGACCAATTGCTAGATTTGGGATGGAAGTTTTTGCTTCCGGTTGCTCTAGTTAACTTGCTATTGACCGCAGCTTTGAAACTTGCCTTTCCCTTTGCTTTTGGCGGTTAATTCATAATAGGTAAAGGGCAACAGAAAAAATACCTGTTAACCAATTACCTATTATCAATTAGTGATTACCAAAAACTCAAGTACAGAGAGAGAACACGATGCTAAAATTCCTCAATCAAGTAGGCGCATACGCCAAAGAGACTGTTCAAGCTGCTAAGTATATCGGCCAAGGGCTAGCTGTGACCTTCGATCACATGAGACGCCGACCAGTTACAGTGCAGTATCCTTACGAAAAACTAATTCCTTCCGAACGTTTTCGGGGCAGAATTCACTTTGAATTTGACAAGTGCATCTCCTGCGAAGTCTGCGTTCGGGTTTGTCCGATCAACTTACCTGTAGTGGATTGGGAATTTAACAAAGAAACTAAGAAGAAACAACTCAAGCACTACAGTATCGATTTTGGGGTGTGTATCTTCTGTGGTAACTGTGTAGAATATTGTCCGACTAATTGCTTGTCGATGACGGAAGAGTACGAATTGGCCGCCTACGAACGTCATGAATTGAATTATGACAGCGTGGCCCTCGGACGCTTGCCCTACAAGGTTACAGACGATCCGATGGTGACACCGTTGCGCGAATTCGCTTATTTGCCAAAAGGTGTAATGGACCCTCATGATGTCCCTAGTGGCGATCGGCGCGCTGGTCTTCGTCCAGAGGAAATCATCGAAAAATAGATAATGGGGAATAGGGCATCGGGCATCGGGCATGGGAAATAGCTAGTAGTTAGTAGTTACTTGCTAGTGGTTTTTCAAATAAAAAATAACCCAATGACTGCATTTATCCTGAGCGAAGCGGTACCCTGAGCGAAGCCCAATGCCCAATGCCCAATGCCCAATGCCCAATGCCCAATGCCCAATGCCCAA
>NZ_JAKJHX010000147.1 GCF_021648855.1 Tychonema litorale BBK16
TAATACTTTAGTCTTACAGGATCCGCAAAGTTCCCGCTACCATGCTCAAATCCGTCGGGCCACAGACGACCAAGGAAAACAGCGTTATCAACTTGTGGATTGTGGTAGTTCCAACGGTACTTTTGTTGGTGGACAAAGGCTGGCGGCTAACGATCCTTTCTGGCTAACTTCAGGTTGCGAAATTGCGATCGGCGACCAAAAATGGACGTTTCAAGGTTCTTGAGGGAGATGATTTTTGGGATTAAATTCATGGTCAAGCACTTTTTTGCTTGCGGGTATTTTATAATACTAAATTTTAAAATCTGTACTTAGGAAGTTTAGGTCTATACGGAAAGAGTCGTAGGCTGAGCGTAGTCGAAGCCGAATTTAGAGTTTCGACTTCGCTCAACCACCGGAAGAGCAGTAGGCTGAGCGTAGTCGAAGCCCGAAATATTGAATAACTTAAAATCTTAATTCATACTCCACAGTTCCTCGATTATCTCCTTGAAAATCCGTAGAACCGCGCAGCAAAATTTGGTCGTTCAAACGATAGCGCAAATTGAATTCTGTTGGCTGATTAGCAGACAAAACCCGGATGATAGTAGCTGAAAGATTGCGCGTAATATCTCCCCCAACTTCCAAACCCACACCGAGTGAACCCGCAGCAGAACCCGAACTTGCTGTTTGCGTTTCTCCACCGCTAATCCTAGTTGGAAATAGACGGAATTCAGTCAATCCTGTGGCATTAGTAATCACAGATTGAAGGTTGCCAAATAAGCCTGCACCGGCTAAATTTGCGATCGCCAGTGTACTGTCTCCCCGTCCCAAAGTTTGCACGAAACTACCGCCTAACAAGGCGACAATCTCTATTTCCGATCGACTGGGCGAACTTCTCAACTCCAGACTATCAGACAACTGGGAAGCTTTTCCCTTGACCAGGGCTTGAATTCGCACACTCCGCACATTCCCAAAACGTGTTGGTTCGTCTGCTATTTCTGATGCTACAGAATTTCCGGGAGTCCTAAATCTGGTTACTTCCTGTACTGAAGTTGCTAATCTTATATCCAGTGTTGGATCAAGTCCTTGGGATGGTACAAAGGTAGCAGTTTGCGGATATCCCCGATCGAGCTTAAACTGTGTTGTAAACAAATTCACCGCACCCGAAGTCAGTCGAATTGTCCCTTCCGGGCGAATATCATCCAGAGTACCGTTGACAGTCAAACCCCCAGTCGCCTGAAAATTCAATATCGGTGGACTTGTGACTTTAATTTTGCGCCCTAAATTTAATTGCAAATTGTTTAAACCGACTTCTAAGGAAGGAGAAGGGGAAGATGAATTCGCAGTCACAATCCTAGGAGAAGTCTCAGTCTTAGGAGAAGTCTCAGTCTTAGGCGCAGTAGAAGCAGAAGTAGAAGAGACTAACTTTGTGTTATCACCACCACCATTGGGCAAAAACACCTCGCCATCATACAGTTCAATTTTGCCAGTCAACTGCGGCCGCAAAGCTGTACCGATCGCCTGTACTTGACCAACTACCTTGCCACGGTACAATCCTTTAAGATCCAAACCCAACTTATCTAAATTTACCGCCAAGGGAGTCGCCGCATCCACATCGCCCTCGGCAAAAGGCACTGACAGCGGAATCACACCTTGGGCGACAATTTCTCCTTGCTTCAATTGTCCCCGAATGCCTTCTACCCGAATGCGATCGCCCTGAAAACGCACTGCCCCAGTTAGCCCTGTCAGCGGTTCTGAGAAGGCTCGCGCCCGGACGGTGGCATTTTCAAAATTAGCACTTCCTTCAGCTACAGGCCGTTCTAGCGTCCCTGAAACGCGAATTTGGACTTGTCCCTTGCCGTTAATCCAGGCAACTTGGGGAGTCAATACATTAATAATTGCTAATCCTTCATTTTGCAAATTTGCCCGCAAATCGATTTGATTGCTATCGGCTTTGACTGTGGCAAAAGGTAACTCAAAGGGCAAACTTCCCTGGACTTCAATCGGTTCAGTTTGAGTCACTAAAGCGCTACCACCAAAATTCAGGCGGGCGTTGCTATAACTGAAACTGCCATCGGCTTTTTTAATCGGTTCTCTGTTTAGGGTACCGTCTTGTAAACTCAATTCTCCGGCTAGTTGGGGATTGGCTAAAGTGCCGGCTAAGTTCGCCCGCATATTCAAATTGCCGGTGACATCTACAAAGGGCAATTCCACCAGTTTTGCTAACTCTTCGACTGGTACATTTTCGACGCGCAACTGGCCAGATTGAGCTTGTTGGCCCAGTTGTCCCGAAAATCCGATCGCACTTTTGCCCGATCGCACTTCCAGAGGTAAGATAGTGAGAATCCCATCCTGGAAACCTCCCTCAATGCTGAATTGTTGGGCGACATATTTGCCCCACTGCCAGTTATCGCCTTTGACATTAAATTGAGCTTTGATTCCGGTTTGCAAAGAACCAGCGACGGCTATTTCTCCGCCGAAAGTTCCTTGCAATTGACTCAACGGAGGTAATTTTTCGGATGATTGAATAGCTTGTTGTTGTTTGAGAAGTTCTTCAATTTCTACTAATCGTTGTAACTGTTCGATTAACGGGGCTTCGGCTACTCCCACTGCGACAGTTTGGACGTCGGCGGCTTTACCGTAAACGGGAGGTTTTAAACCTCTGGCTAAATCTCCTAAATTGAAGTATTGCAAGGCGGCTAAAACTTGTTGCAGATTTCCCTGTTGGATATTAACTTTCCCGGCAAATTCCGGGTTAGCGCCTGCTTTCACATTACCAGAAATTAAATATTGACCGGTGCCTTGACGGAAAATGCCGTTGTTGAGGGTGGCGCTACCGTTGGCGTAGCTAAATTCGGCTTGGAAACTGTCACCTTTAATGTAGCCGATCGCAGGTTTGGCGATCGCAATTTGTCCACTTGCTTGCAAAGTCGCCGGATTCAGTGGCATTTTCCAACCGGGCACATTGACTTGTCCCGACACCGTACCAGTTATCGGCCCCAAACCAGCATCTTTACCAGGTGAGAGATTCAAAGCTGCGAGGGGGAAATCGCTTAAATTGACTCGCAAAGTTTCGCCTTCAGTTTGGCCGCTAGCCACGGATTCCCCGCGTTTAACTAGGAAAGATGTCGGTAGGAAAGATTGATTTAAAGCTACTTCGATTTTGTCATTTGCGCCGGCTAGACGCAAATCTACACTTTTGCCCGAACCTGCATTCATCGTACCCGACAGTACGGGGTCAAAAGCTACCTGATTTACGGCTAAATCTCGCACCGCCACATCGCCAACTAAGCTGAGGGCGCTGAGGGTGCCCGTGAGGCGTCCGACAAAATCGACATTCCCACGCAGGGGGAGATTATTCTCTGAAGACTTTTTGAGACCCGTGGGTCTCAAAAATCCGAGTTGTTCTGTGGGTAAGGCTTCCAGGTTAAAGTTGGCGAGTTTGACATTCAAATCTAGATTAGAAATCGCAGGCATTCCTTTACCGGCGAGTTCGACGTTAACAATGCCGTTGGCTGTCAAACCGGGAGTTGTGGCGTTTTCAATTTCCACCCGTTTGCCATCCCAATTAAATATGGCATCGAGAGGTTGTTTGAGAAATGGCAATTCGGAGATCCGAAAACTGCCACCGGCGCGAACATTTTGGGGGGATGCTGCGATCGGGCCAGACAAATTTAGATTACCGTTAAATAGTCCTCGGAGTAGTGGCAAACTTTGGGCTTGGGAGACTAAACCTGGGCTTTGTAAGTTTCGGCGCTGGGATTCAAAGGCTTTCTGGAAGCGACTTAGGGCAATTTGTCCGCCATTAATTGAGGCGCGCCAATTTCCCGATTCTGCCTGGGCTTTGGCATTGACAATTCCGCCACCGTTGGCAAGTCGAATTTGTCCTTCGCCGTTAGCGGTGATGCCGTTGGCTGTGAGGTTATCTATTGTTCCCAAAAGGCGGATTTTGCCGTCGAGATTGCCGTCAATTTCTCGTGGTAAATCTGCCGTTAATAAACCTGTTTGTTTGAGGGTTTTTTGCAAATTGGCTAGGGCGATGTTGTTAGTTTCGAGGAATGCTTGCCAGTTGCCGTTTTCTAATTTGGCTGTAGTATCGATCGCCCCCAGTCCATTGGCCAAAATCCGCGCTTCCCCACTAGCACTAATTCCCTTTGTTGTCAAGTTATCTAAACTACCCGTCGCTTGCAATTCGCCGTTAACTCTGCCATCAAATCCTTTCGGCAAAGTCGCCGTTAGCGGAAACAGTTGCAGATTGCGGACTGTTTGTTCTAAACGACTGAGAATAGGGCGATCGAGATTAGCGACAGCTTGCCACCTTCCACCATCTAATTTTCCCTTAAAATCAACCGTACCGTCAGCAATATTTAATTTGCCACTGCTGTTGACGGCGATATCGGCGATGGTTGATTTGTCAAGACTGCCAGCAGCTTTAATTTGATTGGATATTTGTCCGTCAATCGATTTGAGATTCTGGATTTTGGATTTGAGATTGTTGATATTGGCGACTATTTGAGGGTTATCCGCAGTAAAAGCTAAGCCAACATCTAACAGTGGCAATCCCAAATCTACCAGACTACTGATCGAAGTGCGATCGGTTTCAGCGATGCCCTGCCAATTTCCAGCTACCAATTCTCCTTTGAAATTGACATTTCCTGTGCCAAGATTCAGTTTCCCACTACCTCCGATATTAATCCCCTTCGCGGTCAAATTGTCAAGACTTCCCTGGGCTTGAAATTGACTGGATAGTTTGCCATCAATCGATTTGAGACTTTGAATTTTGGATCTGAGATTATTCAGATTAGCCGTTTGCTGATTTTCGGGATTCAGCGCTAAAGCTATATCTAACAGTGGCAATCCTAAATCTACTAAGCGACTGATAGCTAGCTGATCGGTTTCGGCGATTCCTTGCCATTTTCCGTCTACCAATTCTCCTTTGAGATTGATATTACTATCGGCAATATTCAGTTTTCCACTACCGCCAATATTGATACCACTCGCGGTCAAATTGTCAATATTTCCCGCAGCTTTGAATTCCCCTGCTAACTGTCCACCGAGGGATTTTAGATTTTGGATTTTAGATTTTAGATTGTTTTGATTGGCTGCGGTGGAATTGCTGGAATTACTAAGTGCTAAAAATGGTAAGCCAATATCGAGTAAGCGATTCAAATCAACTTTTTCAGTCTTGCCAAAAGCTTGCCAGCGGCCCGATGCTAGTTCACCATTAACATTTACAATACTATCAGCAATATTTAACTGTCCTTTACCGATCGCATTTATCCCCTTTAAACTCAAATCGTCCAGAGTTCCCGCAGCTTCGGCGGTTCCGCTGAACAAACCTGCTAATTCAGGAGGCAAAGAAAGTCCGGGGACAATTTGCTGTAAACTATTGAGATTAACCCGATCGCCTTTAATCAAAGCTTGCCACTGACGACCTTTGAGTGCAGCATCCACATTTACAGTAGCATCACCAATTTTGACAACGGTATTCTGCAAATCTAACAAATTGCCGATCGCCCGAACTTCGCCACTAGCCGGAAAGTTCCCCTGGGGTGCTTGCCATTTCACCCTAGCTTGAATGTTGTCTAATGGCCCGAAAATTTGAGTTTTTGCTGAGACATTACCGATTTTAATGGTAGCAGGAATTGGGATATTGTAAATTTGGGCGATCGCAT
The DNA here is from genome assembly GCF_021648855.1 of Tychonema litorale BBK16. GTDB lineage: Bacteria > Cyanobacteriota > Cyanobacteriia > Cyanobacteriales > Microcoleaceae > Microcoleus. Next base: position 5,652 of record NZ_JAKJHX010000147.1, read on the forward strand.
CGGCGGGCAGGTTTTCAGCTTGCAAGTCAAACACCAAACCCGATCGCGAATTCCCAGTTCCCAACGCGATCTCAATTTCACCTTTCCCACCAATCTTACCACCGGCGGTCGGCTCCACCAGAATATCGCTCAATGTCAAAGCTAAGGACGAAAATGGCCCAATTGAAGATGGAGGGTTAGAACTTGGGGCTTGGGCTGCTCTACCTCGTTCTAGTTTAAAGTTAGTGCTAATATTTTTGAATTGTAGGCGATCGACTATAGCTGGTTTCGTCGATGCGATCGCACCAGTCAGCAATGGCTGCGAAACAGTCCCAGTTAACTTCGCGTCTACCTTCACTTCTCCCGCAGTAGCAACGGGTAATACTACTTTTTGACCTAATTCTTGTTCCAGTGTGCTGACAATATTTGCAACAGCCAATGGTGGCACATTTGCTGACAAATCAAACTTAGCTTGATCGAGATTAAAATTAGCTCCCGTTTCCACTGTCCCTGCTACTTTTAGAGGTATCAAACCGTAGTTAGCAGTGAGGCGATCTACTATAACATTAGTTCCCTGAAACCGCAATTGACCACTACTATTTAAGATTGGCTGTCTCAGCGCTTTCAGGGCTAAATCAACTCCTTGAAAATCGGAAGTTCCGGTAATCCCAAATACTTTGTTGTCTCGTAATTGTACAGTTAAATTACCATTAGCTAGACCTCTTCCTAAATAAATATCAGGAATTCTCAGCAACTGAACTAGGTAAGACAAAGGCAATTTCTGACCTTGTAACTGCACGTTAGTTAGAGCAGCAGGCAATAAAGAGTCAGCCTTAACTGTGAAATTATCACTATTGGTAAAATTACCATTTATTTCATAAAGAACTCGCTGATTTTGCTCCATAAATTGAGCGCTACCATTTTTAATAATTACAGAAATTGGGAGAGGTTTTCGCAATCCCACTGCCGGAGTAGGAAGCAAAACAGCACCGACATTTTCAACTCGAATCGCCCCAATTTCTGTTTTGAATAAACCAGGAGTTTTTGGCTTGTCGATAGTGGGAATATTCACCCAGACTCCTTTCTCGTCCTGTTCGATATAAGCGTTGGGTTTGACGAAGGTAATATCTAACTTGAGAGTGCGACGAAATAGGAGATCCCAAGGTGAAAACTGCACTTCAACTGCTTCTGTAGAGGCATAATCTGGATCGGTAGCAGTTGCAGGTAGGTTCGATCGCCCAAATCGCAAACTTGTCGGCGAAAATCGCTCCAAAGGCCCAATTTGTACGGGCCGCTTCACTAGCTTACTAACTTCAGTTTCCACCAAAGGAGCCAACTTTTCGGGAATCCACCAAGCAGCAGCGCCCGCCCCAACCAGGGCGACAATGCCCAATCCCGTACCGCTAAGCAGCAGCGGACGCCACCAGCGACGTGCCCGATCGGGTGTGAGTTGATTTTTATCATCGTCCGAGTTAGTCATGGTTATCAAGAAATTTTGAGAATTTCAGGAGTTAAAGAAATCAGCAAATGTTTCAATGCGGTAGAATTACTTTGATTCTGCCTTGTGTATTCTGGCATCTGTTGACTGAAAACTCAGTAACTGAGTGCCTGTTTGGGGAACAGGCATCCTGCGACCCATGAAACTCAAGGCGGAACATCAACATTCGTAGTGCGGATCACCCCTAAACACCCCATCACCCTCGATCGGTCAACAATCTAAAATCTAAAATCGACTGAATTGATCCTAAGATAAAAAAACGCCGGTTAGAAAAGTCTATAAACTTATGCGAGTGTTTGTCCTACTCTTCAATGCCCGCACCGAGAATGAAGGAATTCATACCATTCAACTCGGCGATCGCAACAAGGTTCTCATGTTTGAGTCAGAAGACGACGCCATCCGCTTTGGCTTGATGTTGGAAGCTCAGGATTTCCCCGAACCTACTGTCGAGGCGATCGACCAGGAAGAAATTAAGGAGTTTTGCGATGGTGTCGATTATGACTGGGAACTGGTGCCTGCGGGGGCGCTGGAAATTCCGCCAGAAAACAATGTAACACAGATAGAATGGCAGTCACAGCCGGAACCTAAGTCTGATACTGATACTGATAGTGACGTTTCCCAAAGCGAACTAGACTCTATGCGTCGCCGACTGGAAGGACTTTTATAAATATTGGCACTTGATAAAAAATGAAGAATTTGGAACAACGGGGGCATCTGTTGACGGAACAAGTCAATGTCAATAGTGAGAATTTAGATCAACTAAGTTCGATCGCATTGGTGGACTTGTTCAACCGGGAAGATGCTCAAACATTAAGTGCGATCGCCCAATCCCGCCAGCATTTAGCCCAAACAATTGATATCGCCGCTGAGTCTCTGCGTCACGGAGGCCGCCTTTTTTACGTCGGTGCGGGTACTTCGGGGCGTTTGGGGGTACTTGATGCCGCCGAGTGTCCACCCACCTTCTGCACGCCACCAGAGCTCGTACAGGGGATTATCGCTGGGGGGGCGGGAGCTCTGGTGCGGAGTTCCGAGGATTTGGAGGATCGGGCGGAAGATGGGGCAGAGGCGATCGCCCACCGTCATATTACCAATCTCGATGTGGTCATCGGCATTACGGCTGGGGGCACAACGCCCTTTGTAGCTGGTGCTTTGCAGGCGGCTCGTCAGCGGGGAGCAAAAACGGTATTTATCGCCTGTGTACCCGTTGAACAAGTCAGTTTTGAGGCTGATGTTGATATTCGCTTGTTGGTTGGCCCGGAGATAGTCGCTGGTTCGACGCGCTTAAAAGCAGGTACGGTGACAAAAATGGCTTTGAATATTATTTCAACTGGGGTAATGGTCAAGCTGGGTAAGGTTTATGGCAATCGTATGGTTGATGTGGCGGTGACTAATAAGAAGTTACGCGATCGGGCTGTGCAAATGCTACAAGATTTGACTGATTTGAATCGGGATGAAGCGGGTTTTTTGCTGGAAAAAAGTGGCAAGTCTGTGAAGTTGGCTTTGATGATGCACTGGACTGGTTTGGAGAAGGAGGAGTGCGATCGCATTTTGGGTGAATTTCAAGGGAATTTGCGATCGGCTGTGGCATCAATTAGTCATTAGTCATTAGTCATTAGTCATTAGTCATTAGTCATTAGTCAACAGTTTTTTTGTAGGGACACGGCAATGCCCATTGGTGTCAACTTAAGGTCAAACCCAGCCAGAGACTGCTGTTTGACCATTAAATCTAGATCCCCCCTAGCCCCCCTTAAGAAGGGGGGGACAGGAGTCTTTTCAAAGTCCCCCTTCTTAAGGGGGATTTAGGGGGATCTAGACTTAGGGAAAAACGAGATTTATCAAGGCTTTCAGGCTTAAGTTGACACCAATGGGCAATGCCGTGTCCTCTATTTGGATGCCGTCTCCTCTATTTGGAGAAGTCGGAAATCTGGATATGCTATCTTTTAGGAGTTGACAAAAACGCTCGATGTAAGCTGACCTTGACTTACACCTTGCACAATTCCCAAATAATTAGCACCAGATTTAATCGCTGTAGAAGCAATACTAGCACTTCCATCCAATCTCAAACTTACAGCTTCAAAAGTTAGATTAGCAAATCCGATGCCATCGCTCAAACCAATTTTATCTCCCAGGGTAAAATCGGTAATCACATCTGCCCTGACTAAAGTAGCTGAAGCTGACAAACCTCCTGCGAGAATAAACGTATCACTACCGCCGCCGCCAGTCAAAATGTCTTGATCGCGATCGCCCGCCAACAAATCATCGCCATTACCGCCAATCAAGATATCATCTTCTTTGCCACCACGGAGAGTATCGTTCCCGTCTCCTCCAATCAGGCGATCGTTATCATTGTTACCGGTGATCAAATCATTCCCAACACCACCATCAATTAAATCAGATTCTTTACCACCTGATAGGCTGTCATTCCCAGCACCACCGTTCATGGTATCAGCACCTTGCATCCCATTAATAATGTCAACACCGTCTCCACCGGTGAGACTATCTTTCCCAGAAAGGGCAAAAATTGGTAATCCAGCAGCACTTGCGGGTATTTGACTATCGCCACTGTCAGATAGGAAATAATTGCCACCGCTGACTGTATTTTTGGGGGCTTGTGTTGGACTGCCATCACCTGTAGCATTTGCGATCGGTGAGGTGATAGATACAGATATGCCAGGTGTCGGTGTGGGAGTTGGAGTCGGAGTTGGTGTCGGAGTTGGTGTCGGAGTTGGCGTAGGAGTTGGAGTTGGAGTTGGAGTTGGTACGGGAGTTGGAGTTGGAGTTGGTACGGGAGTTGGAGTCGGTGTTGGTGTCGGTGTTGGTGTCGGTGTGGGATTAACACTACCGTCAAGAGAAGTACCAAAAACTTGTGTCCAGTAGTGTTTAAAATTTACACTACCAGTATCATTGGCCAAGAAATAGTGACCAATCCCAATTTCTTTGAGGTTGGGGTTGAGGATATTTTTACGGTGGCCATCACTGTTCATCCATGAGCTTACAACTGCTTCAGGTGTCGCAGAACCGGCAGCAATATTTTCCGCGGCCGCCGAGAATTTATAACCACTTGCAGTAATCCGACTACTCATGGAAGAACCATCTTTTCCTGTATGAGAAAAGAAGTCTTGGATTGCCATGTTTTCTGTATGCTTTGTCGCCGCACTGGCCAACTGAGAATTTGAGGTTAATGCTGATAAACCCAATTTGCTACGTTCTACATTAGTAAGTTCTAGAACTTTATCAACAAAGGATTGATTTGTTGCACTTGCAAAACGCTCAGGTATCAAACCTCCTTCATTTAAGAGATCCAAAGGTTGATCAGCAAAATTATTTATTGGTTCAAACATGGGAAACTCCAAAAATCTAGATGGGCTTACTTACTCTCTACAAGATGCGTGGAGATTTTCCGTATAACTGGCCGCAAAAATTTGGTGTTAATCGATTTACTTAAATTTGAGATTAAAGAATCAGATTCCACATCTTTAATTGATATCAGTGAATCTACTGATATTTTTGATAATTGGAGAGGAAGAAAAAAAGAGATGAATGATTCCGAACAGAAATCAAGAGATTCTATTATTTGATCCCGTAAATATACTTAAGCAACATATTTTTTGGGGAACAGGCTTTTCGGCCTGTTCTTAAAAAAGCAAGAAGGAAGAAGGAAAAAGCCAGAAACTTTAAAATAATAATTTTCGACTTCCAATGCCCAATGCCCTATGCCCTATGCCCAATGCCCAATGCCCTATGCCCTATGCCCTATCCTCCTTTTGCTTCCAAAGCAACTTGCTCAACTTCATCTTTGGCGAGAATTTCCAAAGCCGCTTCTGCTTCTGTACCGCCTAATCTTCTGAGAGCTTGGGCGACTCTATAACGAATTTGCCAATCTTCATTTCCGGCGTAGGGAAGGAGCAGTGGGAGTGCTCGTTTATCTCCCAATTCTCCTAATGCACTGATGGCGATGGTTTGGATCAATTCGTTGTCAGAAGTTAGGGCATTTTCTAACATCGGAAATGCTTGTGGATCTCCCATTTCTCCCAAGGCTGCGACGATGCTGAGTTGAACTAGCCACTCAGATGTATTGCTGTAAACTTGCTGTAAATCTGCTAAAGCATCGGTTAGTTTCAAAGCACCCAAAGCATCGGCTGCTGCTGCTTGCACGTCGGGTTCTGGATCGTTGTTCAAGCTGTGAAGCAGTACCTCTAAGGCGTTCGAGAGATTCTCTGTGCCGAGGGTTGACATTTGGCTGACGGCGGCATAACGAACGCGGACGTTTTTGTCGCCGATCGCAATTTGAATCAGTTTATAGGCGATCGCAGGTTCTAGTTGACGTAGTTGATTGACACCTCGCAGGCGATCGCCAAAATCTTCGGAATTCAGCAATTGTTCAACAGATTCAGGGGTAATATTCATGATTTTCTGGTTAATTTATGTTAAAATAGTGACCAATTAAAGTTCAGCTACCATTGCTCGGACAATATCTCCCCTAGTGAGGATACCAATTACTTTGCCAGCAGTATCAAGCACCGGCAATCTGTGAATATGGCGCTCATGCAGAAGTTTTGCAGCTTCTTGAACAGATTTTCCCGGTGTGATACTAACTGGATCTCGGCTCATCACTTCTCCTACTGTTTGTCCCAAAGCCTTGTGAAGTTCTTGCTCGTAACGAGATGGATTTTCTAAGTAAATCACGCTGTCGAGTACCATGATGTAAGTAGGCGGAGTAGCGCCTGTTTCCTGCCACATCAAATCACTTTCGGAGATGACACCGATCAACAAATCATTGGCATCTACAACCGGAAGGCCGCTAATTCGGCGATCGGCTAAAATCTTAATGGCTTCCTTGACTGACATTTCCGATCGCGCCGTCAGGGGTTCGCGAGTCATTAAATCGGCTACTGTTTTGG
>NZ_JAKJHX010000148.1 GCF_021648855.1 Tychonema litorale BBK16
TTTTCATTCAGAATTTTAGCACAGCTAAAATTCGAGAATGAAACAGCCCTGCCCCCCAGCCCCCCCTTGGTAAGGGGGGGAGCAAGAAGTTAGCCCCGATCTTCGGGTGGGGAGCAAGAGTTTCGAGCATCCAAAATCTAAAATTGAATAATCCAAAATCTCTAATATATATGACTTCAAAAGTTACTCTCACTATCACCGCAGGTAATCTCAAAGGCCAAGAATTTATCTTTGACACTCGCACTACTTGCATTATTGGCCGCGCTAAAGATTGCTATCCCAATATTCCCGATGATGACAAACATCGCACCATCTCCCGCTATCACTGTTTGCTAGATATCAATCCTCCTGATATCCGAGTGCGCGATTTCGGTAGCAAGAATGGTACTTTTGTAAACGGCCAGAAAATCGGTCAGCGAGAAGCTCATCAATCTCCTGAAGAGGCGGCTCAAATTCAATTCCCAGAGTACGATTTGCAGGGGGGAGATGAATTTACACTCAGCGATACTTCTTTTCGAGTTGCGGTTGCCCTTGACCAGGAAATTGCCAAAACTGCCCAACAACAAAAACCCGCTTCTATCCCTTCAAATCAAGAGAATTTGTGGGAAATGTTGAAAGCTTTTCTGTTCAAAGCTGTGGGGGGTCAAAATAATATTGGGGTTCTCGGTGATTATGTTTTGCTTAAGGAGTTGGGTAAGGGTGGTTTTAGTTTGGTTTATTTGGCGCGACACAAACAAACTAATCAAGAAGTTGCGCTGAAGGTGATGTTACCAAAGGTGGCGGCGAATCAGCGGGCTGTGAATTGGTTTTTGCGGGAAGTTGATAATACTAAATGTTTGAAGCATCCGAATGTGGTAGGATTTAAAGAGTCGGGTTATGCTGATGACACTTTCTTTTTTACGATGGAATACTGCGAGGGTGGCAGTGTTGTGGATTTGATGGCAAAACGCGGTGTCAGCACTTTGCCGATCGCAGAATCTGTAGCTATTATTGTACAAGTCTTAGATGGTTTGACTTACACTCATAATGCGGAAATCCCCAATGTCAGGTTGGCTGATGGTAGTTTTGCTAAAGGAAGGGGTTTGATTCACCGGGATTTGAAGCCGGGGAATATTTTTATGGCGAATGTGGGTGGGAAACAAGTTGCTAAGATTGGGGATTATGGCTTAGCAAAGGCTTTCGATCAGGCGGGTTTAAGTGGTTTAACTCTGAGTGGTAATGCTGTTGGTACTCCGTATTATATGCCGCGACAGCAAGTGCTTGATTATAAATATGCGAAACCGGAGGTTGATGTTTGGGCGGCGGCGGCTTGTTTGTATGTGATGATTACGGGGTATTCGCCTCGCAATTTTGTGGGATTAGACCCGTTTCGTGCTGTGTTGGATAATGATGTGGTTCCGATTCGCGATCGCACTTCCTCGATCCCTCAACCGCTAGCCACCTTAATCGATCGCGCTTTAATCGACAATCCTGAAATTTATTACAAAAATGCAGTAGATTTTAAACAAGCTCTATTAAACACTATATCACAAAATTAATGAATCCACGATTTTTATGGTTGTCTCCCGAAAATAAACCTCGTTGGCTTGTCCTATTTGGATTGGGTTTAATCGCCGCTTTGGCAATTGTCGCAACAACAGCTTACATCAAAAACGGCATAGCCCAAACAGCCAATCCCACCTTATCTGTAGATGTTACAGCCGATCGCCATTCCATCAGTCCCGACATCTATGGAATGAACAATTATGCGATCGATCCGGCCCTCGCCCAAGAGTTGCGAATTCCAGTCGAACGCTGGGGCGCCAATCACACCAGCCGTTACAATTGGCTAGTCGATTCCTCCAACGCTGGCGATGACTTCTTTTTCATGGGTGGCGGCGACAACAAAAACCCCATTCCCGGCGATTCTATCGATAAAATTGTCAAAACTAACCGCAAAAACGGCAGTAAAAGTATTGTTACAATCCCGATGATCGGCTATGTAAATAAGTTTAACACTTGGAACTGCGGTTTTAGAGTATCCAAATATGGGCCGCAAGAAAAAACTAATCCCTACATCTTTCCTGAAGGCGATAAATGTGGTAATGGAAAGCATCTTGACGGCAAGGTAATCACTAATAATAATCGCCTTGATGTCAGCGTCGTTAGCAATCCAGAATTTCAAAAACCGTGGGTTCAACACTTAGTTAAAACCCACAGTAATGCTGCTAACGGCGGTGTGCAAATTTATCAAATGGATAATGAACCAAGCGGCTGGGGAAATACTCACCGAGATGTTCATCCAGAAGCGACAAGTTACGATGAATTGCGCGATCGCACTTACCAATACGCCTCAATGGTAAAAGCTACAGATTCCACCGCTAAGGTACTGGGCCCGTCAGATTTTGGCTGGCCCGTTTATGTGGATTCGGGGGTTAAGGGCGATCGCGAAAAACACGGCGGTGTCTGGTTTGCGCGCTGGTACTTGCAGCAAATGCGCGCTTACGAACAGCAGAAAGGTGTGCGAATTCTCGACTATTTCGACGAACACTACTATCCTGTCATCGATGACCTGTGTTTGGCGAATTGTCCCGCCGGCGATGCTAAGACGCAAGCAGCCCGGTTGCGATCGACTCGTTCTCTCTGGGACAGCACTTACACCGATGAAAGTTGGATTGGTAAATCCAATCCGCCACTAACAATTCTTCCCCGGTTTCGAGAGTGGATAAAAGAAGATTATCCAGGTACACAAATCGCAATTACTGAATATAATTGGGGTGGTATAGAATCGATGAATGGTGCCTTGGCCCAGGCCGATTTACTGGGGATTTTTGGGCGGGAACAACTCGATTTAGCCACGCTGTGGGGGCCTCCTAAGTCTTCGGAACCGACAGCCTATACTTTCCGAATGTACATGAATTATGACGGCAAAGGTGGTAAGTATGGCGATACTTGGGTGCGATCGCACAGCACAGATCAGGGACAATTGGCAATCTACGGAGCCGATCGCACCAATGATGGTACTCTGACACTGATGATTATTAATAAAACTGGCAAAAAATTGACCAGCAACCTGAGTTTGAAAGGATTTACACCTGCCGCCACAGCTCAAGTTTACACTTATACTGAGGCGAATTTGCAGGCGATCGTCCGTCAGGATGATTTGGGTGTCAGTGCTACTGGTTTTCAAGCAACTTACCCAGCTAATTCTATCACTTTGGTTGCCATTCCGAAAGTACCGGAATAATAGAGGAGACGGCAATGCCGTGTCCCTACCCCAAAGTAACATTGTAGGAACACGGCATTGCCGTCTCCTAATTTCGACTACCAATAATTCCGATGCAACCGCCGAGTAGAAGAATTAAAGCCCAAACTTCAATAAGTCGGGGCTTTAATCATTCTATTTTTTTAGCTTCTACTGCTGTTTCTCACTCGCTGGAAAAACACCCGCTTTCACAGCCACAGTCACAGGTTTTCCGTCGCGGCTCAACTCAAGCTGTATATCTTTGCCTACTGTACTTTTCTCAACAATTTGCTGTACACTACCAGCATCGCTGACCTCTTGACCGTTGATTTTTTTGATCACATCAGCAACACTAACTCCAGCTTGTGCCGCCGGAGAATTTTTCGCAACTCCCACAACTAACACGCCTTTATCTTCAGTCAGCTTCAATTTGGTATTGGGATTTTTACTCAATTCTGCCTTAATTTCTGGAGTAATGCTCAACATCCGAACTCCCAGATAAGGATGTTCGGCTTTACCTGTTGTGGCTAATTGTTCAGCAATTTGTTGAGCGCGATCGATCGGAATAGCAAAACCCAATCCTTGAGCACCTTGAATAATCGCCGTATTCATGCCAATAACTTGACCACGTTGGTTCAACAAAGGCCCACCAGAATTGCCAGGATTAATCGCAGCATCCGTTTGAATAAAGTTAACACGCTTATCTGGAACACCCACATCAGAGCTAGAACGACCTGTAGCGCTAATAATCCCCACAGTAACAGTATTATCTAAACCGAGGGGATTGCCGATCGCGATCGCCCATTCTCCCGGCTGTAACTCTTCAGATTTACCCAAACTCACCACAGGCAAATTGTTAGCTTCAATCTTAACCACAGCCACATCAGTAACTGTATCTACACCTAAAACTTTGCCTACAAATTCGCGGCCATCCTTCAGTTTTACCGTCACCGTATCCGCACCGTCAACAACGTGAGCATTAGTCAAAATGCGGCCGTCGGAACCAAAAACAAAACCCGAACCTGAGCCCCGTTCTACCCGATTTCCCGGTTGAAGGGGAGATTCCGAGCCGAAGAAGCGACGGAATTGACCTTCTAGGTCATCTGGGGCTTGATTCCTCACTGTGCGAGACGAGTTAATTCGCACCACCGCCGGCCCGACTTGCTGTACTACTTTGGTCACAAAATTAGAGTCTTGAGAAGGCAGTATACCTAAAGGTGCTGCGGCAATTGGCGCTGGACTTGAGGTTTCACCTTTGATAGCATTAGAACTTCCTGGAACTTGGGAAGTTAAGGCATTGCATCCAACCATCGAAGTAGAGCCGAGCAAAATCAGGGATAAAAAAGCAAGTTTTTTCGGCAAAGATAAAGTGCGATGATGCTGAGTTTGATTAGGCATATTTTTGCTTTCCGTAATATTGATTTGCTTGGAGTCAGAGCGAGAATTATAATTATCGTTTTTCATTGGTAACACCTATTCAATTAAGTTAGAACCCAAAGCTCTTTAAGGAATGAGAATTAAATAACTTGCATTTTTTGTAGGTTGGGTTGAGGAACGAAACTTGGGCGTCATGCTTGATTGTTGGGTTTCATGCTTCAACCCAACCTACGCAAGTTATTTAATCCACGATCCTAAGTTAAATTGAAGCATTTTTTAGATGTGTTCGCCTGGTGGGATTTACCCTACACCGTGGGGTAGAAACCACGCTATCTCAAACAGATTTTTGACTTGCCTCGTGCTTCAACAATAAAGACTACGACCCCACACCTAGATATTCCGCATTAACCCTGAAGTTTTTACACTTTTGACAACGAAATTAGTAATTTTATAGATCAACAGACTCAACAGAAATTCGAGAATTTATCTCGATCGACTGATGCCTCGAAGTTTCCAAAGCATCAACAGCATTCTTAATAAAACCGGCCATCGGCACAGCAACCAACAAACCTGCTACTCCACCCACCTTAATTCCCACCAGCAGCGAAACTAAAATCCACACAGGATTGAGACCGATAAAACTGCCTAGCAGCCGAGGAGCAACCGCATTTTCAATTATTTGATCGATAACTATAGCGACAGCCAAAACTGTAACTCCGAGCCAAAAGTTGTTCAGCGTTATTAGCAAACTAACAATCCAAATACTAAAAGGTGCTCCAAACGGAATTAGAGTCATCACACCCACACCCAAACCAAACAGTAGCCCAAAGGGAACTCGCAAAACTAAAAAGGCAACAGTCATTGAAAGTCCCATCAAACCCGCTAGAGTTGCCTGCCCAACGAAGTAATTATGAAAGCTTCGTGGCAGCAATTCCCGCAATTGAACACTCAGCTTGGGAGGAAGCCACTTAAACAAACCTTCCCACACTTTCTCGCCATGCAAGAGTAAGTAAAATGTCAGAACTATTGTTAGTAGGAAGTTCAAAAGACTGTCTGCCGCACCTAGACCAAATTTGAGGATTTCGCCCGTTAGAGACTGCAATTGAGCCGAAAGTCGATCGCTCAATTGAGTAGTCAAACCGCTAACATCAATGCGTAGATTACGATTTTCCGCCCATTTGTTAAACGCTTCAATCTGTTCGGTTCCAGAAACTATCCAAGTCGGCAATCTGGTTGCAAGTTCGGTGAGTTGAGTCAGCAGAATCGGAGCGAGAGTGACACCTAAAACCACCAGTATGAATAAAGTAACAAATAATACTGACAAAACTGCTCGATCGCGCTTCATCCCATACTTACACAGAAAGCGGACTGGGTAATCTAGCAAAAAAGACAGCAATGTTGCGATGACCAAAACAGTAATCAGAGCGCGAAAATATTCAAAGACTAGGAGGGCTAACCAGCAATTGAGTATCGCTAGGGGAAATAACAGTCCATAAGTCCACCACTGCGGTAATTTAGTGAAAGGTCTCATTTAAGTTAACGCATTTAAAGCTTCAGATTTGAGAGTTAAGATTAACCCTAATATTCGCCGATCGCCTTTAACCATCTTATTTTGTATTTATTTATACCCGCTTACTTGAAATTTCCAGTTACTGAGGTAGCAGCGAAAATTTGGTTTTACAGCATTTTTCAGGTATGTAGCTCTTGTAGGGACACGGCAGTGCCGTGTCCCTACGGCGATATTGATAGTACCTCATAAATTTCCAATCTGCTGTAGGCAGACACTGACTACCATAACCATATTATCTCGTTTCCGCAGGTACGGATATATAACCTGCGGAATAACTTATTTTTTGCTGTTAGCAGTTTGCGGTTTCAGGTTCGCGATTCAAGACTTCTCCCCGTGTCTTTCTAAAGCCAATTGAATTAAACGGTCTACTAATTCCGAGAAAGAAATGCCCGAAGCTTCCCAAAGTTGGGGATACATACTCGTAGCAGTGAAGCCAGGAAAAGTGTTGATTTCATTAATCAGAACTTCCCCTGTAGATTCAACGTAGAAAAAGTCTACTCGCCCTAGACCTGCTCCGTCTATAGCTAAAAATGCTTGAATTGCCATTTCTTGAACTTTTGAGATCATAGCACTACTTACCTTTGCCGGAATTGAGCAATCTGCTTGCCCTTGGGTATATTTAGTTTCGTAGTCGTAAAAATCGCTATTAAAACTAATTTCTCCAACCGTTGAAGCTTGGGGATTATCATTACCCAAAACTGCACATTCTAATTCTCTAGCTATCACACCAGCTTCCACAATTATCCGCCTGTCGTAACTGGCGGCGCTGTCGAGGGCTGCTTCTAATTCGGCGCGCGATCGCACTTTTGAAATTCCCACAGACGAACCCAAATTTGCAGGTTTCACAAAGCAAGGATAACCCAAAGTTTCCTCAATTTGGTCACACAGTTTCGGAAAAATACAAGGATTTGACCAGATTTCGGAACGATTGACAGCGATGTATTTTACCTGCGGCAAACCTGCGTGAGCAAAAGCCATTTTCATTGCTATTTTATCCATTCCCATCGCCGAGCCCAAAACCCCGGAACCGACAAATGGAATTTGCATTAACTTCAGCAACCCTTGCACAGTACCGTCTTCGCCGTTAGGCCCGTGCAGAACAGGGAACCAAACATCTACTCCATTAAAATTAGGAAATTGCCAAGCTTCTCCTGCTTGTGACTCTATTTCCAGAGGTTTGCCGACGGCTAAGACTTGCTGCGGTAATGTTCCCGACAGCCAGCGGCCGTCTTTTTGGATGTAAAAGGGCAGAACTTCGTATTTAGAGGCATTTTCGTCAGCAGCGAGGGCACGCGCGATCGCCCGCGCCGAACTAATAGAGACTTCGTGTTCGCCCGATCGCCCGCCGAAGAGTAACCCGATCCGCATCTTCGTCATTTTTCCATACTCCCGATACTTTTTGACAAATATACACGCAGATAGCGCAACTCAAACAGAAAGTATTCGACAGAAAGCGAGAATTCAGGATAATTAAACAAACTCAAAAACTGACCAAACTTGCGATCTCATCAGAGGAGAGCTACTGGGGCTGTAACAGCCACAGCTCGTCAAATATTGAATCTCCCAAACTGCTTAAGATTGGGTCATTTCCTTCTACATTTGATTCGCGGATCTGGGGACAGGGGGAGGACAACAAATTAAATTCGCAATCTAATTTAGATTTTCCAGCATTTCCCCAGTCAAGCTAAAAGCGCGAATATCTGTAATTTTAACCTGCACTATTTTACCAGCTAATTCTGCAATATCGCCCTTGAAAAATGTCAAGCGATTGCCGCGCGTGCGCCCCATCACCTGACTTGGATCTTTAAGATTTTGGACTTCCACCAAAACCTCTTCCACACGTCCCAAATAGCGCTGTGAACGTCCCATAGCCGTTGTTGTCACCATATGATTGATCCGTTGTAGGCGATCGGCTTTCACCTCCTCACTCAACTGATTATCCCACAAAGCCGCCGGTGTTCCAGGGCGTGGCGAATAAGCCGCCGTATTCACCAAATCAAAACCAACATCTTCAATCAACTTCAAAGTCTTCTCAAACTGCGCTTCCGTCTCTCCAGGAAAACCAACAATTGCATCCGCAGTCACCGAAGCATCAGGCATATACCGGCGAATTGTATCAATGATTCGCAGATATTTCTCCTGAGTATAACCCCGCGACATCGCCTTCAAAATATCATTATCACCAGACTGAAACGGAATATGAAAATGTTCACAAACCTGCGGTAATTCCGCACAAGCCTTAATTAAGCGTTCCGTAAAATAGCGCGGGTGGCTAGTCGCAAATCGGATGCGATCAACTCCCGGAATATCCTGCACAAAATAAAGCAAATCAGTCAAAGTATGCTGATTACTGCCATCCGGTTTAGTCCCCGGCAAATCTCTACCATAAGCATCAATATTTTGCCCCAACAAAGTCACTTCCTTGTAACCTTGGCGGCCCAAATCCTCCATTTCGGCGCGAATTGCTTCTGGTGTTCGTGACTGTTCAACCCCGCGAACATTCGGCACAACACAATAAGTGCAGCGCTCATTACAACCGTAAATTACATTCACCCAAGCAGTCACCTGACTATCGCGACGAGGCTTAGTAATATCCTCCATAATCTCAACAGCTTCAGTCGCCACAATTTGATTTCCCTGGAAAACTTGTTCCAGCAAATCTTCAAGTCTGTTAGCGTGTTGCGGGCCCATTACTAAATCTAATTCTGGTACTCTTCGCAGTAGCGCTTCACCTTCCTGCTGAGCCACACATCCTGCTACAATTAAAGTTAAATCCGGTTCTTTGCGCTTGCGATGAGCCTGCCTTCCGAGGTTAGAATAAACTCTTTGTTCGGCATTGTCTCGAATAGTACAAGTATTATAGAGAATTAAGCTAGCTTCGTTCGGGTCTTCCGAAAACTCAAAGCCCATATTTTCGAGAATGCCGGCCATCCGTTCGGAGTCGGCTTTGTTCATCTGGCATCCGAAAGTGGTAATGTGATAGCGGCGGGGTTTAACAGTCATGGACAGTAAAGATAATTTTTCAGTGCAGGCTGGTTTTGCCGTTGTGGTAAATTTTTCAACAGCAGAGATGTTCTCAACCTGTTCTTACATTATACTATTGTTCTTGGTTCGGAAACTGTTGCATTTTTGAGTAGGGGGAGATACATTGTTTATTTTTCTAACACCTGGGTAACAACTTACATTTTATAGTCTTGAAATAAAAATGATCAATTATACTGAATGGTTCACAGAACGCACAAATGGTAAAATTCAGATTAATAGTACAGCAATATACAGGCATTTATCTCTCGAAGTAGTCGAGAGGTTAGATAGGAATTTATCGGTTAAGGAAATTATTGAGTGGATTAGAACTCAGACACGAGAAGCCTTTAAGAGTATCTATGGAAAAGATCCTGAAGTGGGTGCTCTTAACAACGCTACGGGAAGATGGAATGAATTTATAGCAACTAGCTTGTTGTCAGAAATTGTATTAGATGTAAATAAAGATAATGATGCTTGTAGCGCGGTATTTTCTTTGCCCAACTCACAGTCACAAAAAGAAGGAGCCGAGGAAGCTTATTCAAAATTTATAAGTTTATTCAAAAGTAGTGAGTTTGCATCTGGACAACCTCTAGCTAAACTTGCTCCTTTTAAAGACTATATTTTTATGCCAAGCCCTGATTATATTATCGTTGTACTTGGTAAGAGTGCTGTTGCAACATCTATTAACCCTTTGTTAGAACAACAAGTAAAAAATCCAGATAGTTTGGCATTGTACAACTTTTTAAAAGGAAAATTACAATTAGAACAAGTAAAAGCGGCAGCATCTCTTAAAACTTCAAACCGTCCCGATCGCCGATATCAACCTTTATTCGAGGCAGCAATGATTAAAGCAATGGGGTATGTGTTGGATCAGAATTGGCAATATTATATGGTTGCCAGTGAATTAAGCTCTGCGGATAGGACTGTATTTAGAACAGCAGTTGCTCCTCATAGTATAGCACTCGAACAAGATTTCAAACTTGTAGATGGTACATACTTATACGCCAGAAAGACAGATTTAATACCTTTAGTTGAATCTGCTATTGCACAATAGCTAAGTGTAAGTGTTTTAAAAAAACTTCAAAGGTAACTCTAACTGTTTATTGATAGGCAGCTTATAATGCCATTCTGTTGTTTCTAAAAAATTCATGATTGTTTTAGCAATACCTTTAGATGCTAAGTAAGGAACCCCATTTCCCACTGTTTTAAACATATTGCTTAATGTCATATTAGCCGGCAGGGCAAACTCTTTAGGTAGTGACTGAATAGCCAGCGTTTCTGCAACAGAAAGCCTGCGAACTTTGTAAGGGTGCAAGTGAACTTCGTTATTGCCGTAACAAGCAGTCGGCGAATAACGCCACCTGTGCAAACGCTTGTAAGATTTTTTAGAATCATCTCCCTCATCGACAGCAGCAAACCTTTTCAGCCCCGCTCTCGGTTGAAAATAATGTTCGGCATTTGGATGGTTTAGAACATCATTTTTTTTGAACCAAAACTCAACTGTTAACTCTTTGGGAATGCCATCAGGGCAAGGCAAAAAACTATCGCAGACAAATGCACTCCTCTCAGGCCAATGATTAGAAAAAACTTCGGATTTGGGATAGACAATCTGACTTGACCAAGGAAATACACCTTCAGGCAACATTTGGCTATTTTTATCTAAAGAAATGCCCATATCTTTGACGATATTTTTACGGAAACCGATTAAAATAATCCGATCTCTATCTTGCGGCACACCGTACTCGATCGCATTAATTAAACGTTCCACAAATATATATCCAGCCTCAGCTAACTTATTTTTAAGTTCGTCATAAAAAGCTTTATGTTTTTTTGTTCTCCACAAACCTTTGACATTTTCAAACAAAAAGAAATCCGGCTGCTGTTGGCAAATCAATTCAATGTAGGAATCTGAAAGTTTGCCTTTATCTCCTTCCCCACCTCGGTTTTTGCCACCGATTGAAAAGTCAGGACAAGGCGGCCCCGCAATAAATCCAATAATATTGTGATTCTTGCGAGCATCTTGGATCAATTCCCGCAAGTGAAGTGCTGGTTTTCCTTCTACAAGTCGAGTCACATCTGATTCCTCTCCTTCGCAGTGTCCGTATTCGGGCTGTGGCAAATTTAGACACTGGCGAGAGTGACGGTATGCTTGGATGAATGGGGAGAATATTTCATTTACATAAGCTACATTAAAGCCGATCGACTCAAAACCCAAATCGAGGAAGCCTGAACCTGAAAAAAATGAGAATATACAAGGAGAAGGGTGCATTAAATGATACCAGCAATTTAGATGTCAAAACAAGCTATAGCCAGTTTGTAGCAGACTATATATAGGACTTGCGCTCTGGGAGTCAATCAATTTTAGATTTTACGTTGGAAAATTGAAGAATTGACCTCACGGATCAACCCGATCGCCCCTCATCCCAAATATCCCATATATATAGTCACCATGCCCGATTCCCGATGCCCGATGGATGGCATACACTATATACACAGCAAGCCATCCAACGACTTATAACCCAAACTTATGACTCCTATCAGTTCTACTGACGCCAAACCCCTTTACAAACCTTAGTGCTTGCCGTAATAATAGAGACATCATCTGAACATTGACAACCAAATACAGCAATCATAAAACCATGACAACCACCTTACAACAGCGCGAAAGCGCCAACGTCTGGGAACGCTTCTGCGAATGGGTCACAAGCACAGACAACCGCATTTATATCGGTTGGTTCGGTGTCTTGA
>NZ_JAKJHX010000149.1 GCF_021648855.1 Tychonema litorale BBK16
GGAAGGACTAAAGTCTCGCTCGTTTCCCGCATCCCGTATTAATTTTTATGATTTTTATTTTTTCCGCTTGCTGGGGGGTACATTCCCGGCTGAGTCGATCGGCATTACCAAGATTTTATCAACTCGGTTCCCGTCCATATCGACTACTTCTAGGCGCAAACCGTTCCACTCAAAATGCTCGGCTGCTGCGGGGATTTTGCCCAAATTTGTAATTACAAAACCGCCCATTGTGTGGTAACTTCCTTTGTTTTCTGATGACAATTCTTCGATGCCAAATAGCTCAAAAAAATCTTCGACTGGTAGCATTCCGTCTAACAACCAAGAACCATCTTCGCGCTGCACGGATTGCGGATCGTCTGCATCTTGAATAGAAGGAAAATCGCCAACGAGTTCGACTAAAATATCGTTGACTGAAACCAATCCTTGAATCACGCCATATTCGTCTACTACTAAGGCAAGTTGATTGCTAGATTGTTTGAAAAGCTCTAATACTTTTAAGCCCCGTGTACTTTCTGGGACAAATAAAGGTCGTCGCAAAGAAGCACTTAAATCTAGGGGTTGACCTGTTAAAGTCCGAGATAGCATATCAGTAACGTGTACTAAACCAACAACATTGTCGAGTCCTCCCTGGCATACGGGAAAGCGAGAATGACCGCTAGTAAGCATTTTTTGGCGGTTTTCTTCTACTGAATCTTCGAGATCTAACCAGACAAGATCGGGACGGGGAGTCATTAGGGCGCTGACTCGTCGATCGCCTAAACGAAACACTCTTTCTACCATATCTTGTTCGGCTTCTTCAAAAGTTCCGGCTTCCGTTCCTTGCTCGATTAAAACTTTAATTTCTTCTTCTGTAACTTGCGGTTCTGTCGAGGGTGCTATTCTCATGATCCGCATCACTAAGTCTGTGGAATGACTTAACAGATAAACCGCAGGAGCGCCAATTTTGGAGAGCATTCGCATGGGAATTGCTACACTTGAGGCGATCGGCTCTGGGTTGTTGAGCGCTAGCCGCTTCGGCACAAGTTCACCGATAATTAAGGTCAGATAAGTTATGGTTAAAATTGCTACTACCGAGGCGATCGTGTTAGAGTACGGGGCGAGGGCAGGAATCAGTCGTAACAAGGGTTCTACTCTTTTGGCAATAGTCGTTTCTCCGAAAGCGCCCGACAGAATGGCCAGCAGCGTAATCCCGATTTGAACTGTCGGTAAGAACTGATTGGGGGCGTTTGCCAGATCTAAGGCGACGCGGGCATTGGCAGAACCTTGGTTAGCCATCTGTTGCAGCCTTACTTTGCGTACAGAGATGATGGCCATCTCTGACATCACAAACACGCCATTGAGGAAAACCAGCAGGAGAACAATCAGAATATCGGTACTTGGTGACATTGCTAAAATTATTTGTAGTAACGGCGAAGCGCTCTGCCCGGTTAAAGGATAGGCCTGCAAGCTGCCAATCAAGACGGCAAAATCGAAATTGTTTGTCAACCTGTCATTAGATTAACGGAACTAGCTCGTTTCGATCGCAGGCTCAATATATTAGATCAAAAATCTACTGTAGTTGAGTTGCAAAATGCTGGCAATAAATAATTGGACACAATCCATGATGTTTGTCGTACAATCGGCTTAACAGGCAAAGGAAAAGAGCCTTTTTGAGCCGATCGGGGATTAAAATTAAAAGCGCATGACTTTCTCTTCGATAATTCGTACTCTGGGGCGATCGCCCCTAGCAACAGAACTCCTCAACAAGCTCAAGCGCCATCGCTACGTGCAACTCAATGGTGTAGCCAGATTGCCAAAAGGTATGGTAGCTTCCGCCCTCGCACAGCAAGAAGGGCGAAGTTTACTGGTAGTGACAGCAACTCTGGAGGAAGCGGGCCGCTGGGTGGCGGGGCTGGAGGCTATGGGCTGGCAAACTGTGCATTTTTACCCGACTTCGGAGACTTCGCCCTACGAGCTATCTTACTCGGATGAAAGCGAGATGACTTGGGGTCAAATGCAGGTGCTGGCGGATTTGGTGGAGAAAAGGGAAACAAATCTTAATTCTAAGCCGATCGCGATCGTAGCTACCGAAAGAGCTCTCCAGTCTCATTTGCCGCCGCCTGCTGCTTTTGAACCATACTGTCTGACTTTGGCGCGAGGTATGACTCAAGACTCGAAAATATTAGACCGCCAATTAGCCTCGATGGGGTACGATCGGGTGTCTCTGGTGGAAATGGAGGGCCAATGGAGTCGTCGGGGCGATATTGTGGATGTGTTTCCGGTGGCTGCGGAGTTGCCGGTGCGCTTGGAGTGGTTTGGGGATGATTTGGAGCAAATTCGGGAGTTTGACCCGTCTTCGCAGCGATCGCTTGATAAGATCGATCGATTAGTCTTGACTCCTACTGATTTTAGTGGGATTGTTCGCGGGGCTTTGGATGAAAGATTGAGTCTGAAAACGAACCGCGAAGGCGCGAAGGGCGCGAAGGAAGAGGGAGAAGGGGAAGAAGGGGAAGGGAAGGTGATTAAGCGGTTGTTGGGTTTGGCTTTTGCGAAACCTGCTTCTATTTTGGATTATTTGCCATCAAATACTTTGGTTGCTATTGATGAACCAAGTCAGTGTGAGGCTCACAGTAATCGTTGGTTTGAAGGCGCTCAGGATCAGTGGGAAGTTTGCGATCGGGAATCGACACAAACAGCAAGTTTAATTCCTTCTCCTCCGAAAATTCACCGCTCTTTTGCTGAGTCTATGGCGGATGTGGATGGGTTTGATCGACTGGATCTTTCTGAATTGGCGGAATCTGCTTTTTCTGTGCCTGTTTCGTCGTCTCCGGCGATTAATTTGGCTTCTCGTCCGGTGCCGGTGATGCCTCACCAATTTGCGAAGTTGGCTCAAACTTTGAGGGAGGAGCGCGATCGGGGTTTTACGATTTTTCTGGTTTCAGCTCAACCCAGTCGCTCTGTTTCTCTGTTGTCTGAACATGACTGTCCGGCTCAGTTTGTGGTGAATCCCCGCGATTATTTGGCGATCGATAAGTTGCAATTACAGCATATTCCGGTTGCTTTGAAGTACAGCGGTTTGGCTGAATTGGAAGGTTTTATTCTGCCGACTTTTCGGATTGTTTTAATTTGCGATCGGGAATTCTATGGTCAACATTCTCTCGCTAGTTTTAGCTATGTTCGCAAACGTCGCCGTGCTGCTTCTAAACAAGTAGATCCGAATAAATTAAGCCCTGGTGATTTTGTCGTTCATCGCCAGCACGGAGTTGGTAAGTTTCTGAAGTTAGAACGTCTGACACTGGAACTCAAAACTCGTGAGTATTTATTGATTCAATATGGTGATGGTACTCTGAGAGTTGCGGCTGATCAATTGGGGGCTTTGTCTAGGTTTCGGACTGTAGCCGATAAAGTGCCGGAACTCAATAAACTCACAGGTCAAACTTGGGAAAAAACCAAAACAAAGGTTCGCAAAGCTGTTAAGAAATTAGCTGTAGATTTGCTAAATCTTTATGCTAAAAGAGCTAAACAAACAGGTTATGCTTTTCCTCCTGATATGCCTTGGCAACAGGAGTTGGAGGATTCTTTTCCCTATCAACCAACGCCGGATCAGTTGAAGGCAACTCAGGATGTGAAACGCGACATGGAGGGCGATCGACCAATGGATCGTTTGGTCTGTGGCGATGTCGGTTTTGGTAAGACGGAAGTTGCTCTGAGAGCTATCTTTAAGGCGATTACGGCGGGCAAGCAGGTGGCTTTGCTCGCACCGACGACGATTTTGACCCAGCAGCACTATCACACGCTGAAGGAGCGTTTTTCGCCTTATCCGATCGAGGTTGGTTTGCTGAATCGTTTTCGCACGGAAACTGAGCGCCGGGAGATTCACAAGCGTTTAGCGACTGGGGAATTAGACGTGATTGTCGGTACTCAAGCTGTTTTGAGTAAGGCGATTAAATTTCGGGATTTGGGTTTGTTGGTGGTGGATGAAGAACAACGATTTGGGGTTAAACAAAAGGAAGCGATTAAATCTCTGAAAATAGAGGTGGATGTGCTGACTTTGACGGCGACACCGATTCCTCGGACTTTGTATATGTCGCTATCGGGGATTCGGGAGATGAGTTTGATTGCGACTCCGCCTCCCAGCAGACGCCCGATTCAGACGCATTTGGCTCCCTATGACCCGGAGGCGGTGCGGAGTGCGATTCGTCAAGAATTGGACAGGGGTGGTCAGGTTTTTTACGTGGTGCCCCGGATTGAGGGGATTGATGAGTTGGCGGCTCAGTTGCAGGTGATGGTTCCGTCTGCTCGAATTGCGATCGCCCACGGTCAAATGGATGCTTCGGAACTAGAATCGATTATGCTGACGTTCAGTGCGGCGGATTTCGATATTTTGGTGTGCACTACAATTATTGAATCGGGTTTGGATATTCCTCGTGTCAATACTATCTTGATTGAAGATGCCCATAAATTTGGTTTGGGTCAACTTTACCAGTTGCGGGGACGGGTGGGACGTGCGGGTATTCAAGCTCACGCTTGGCTGTTGTATCCTAAGCAAAATCAGTTGACTGATGCTGCAAGGCAGAGGTTGCGCGCGATTCAAGAGTTCGCGCAGTTGGGTTCCGGTTATCAATTGGCGATGCGGGATTTGGAAATTCGCGGTTCGGGTGATATTCTGGGCACGGAACAGTCTGGTCAAATGGAGGCGATCGGCTTTGATTTGTATGCTGAAATGTTAGAGGAGGCAATTCGCGAAATTAAGGGCCAGGAAATTCCGAAAGTTGAAGATGCCCAAATTGATTTGAGCTTGACGGCGTTTATTCCTGCTGATTACATCGGGGATTTGGATCAGAAGATGAGCGCTTATCGTTCTGTTGCTTCTGCTAGTACGTCTGAAGAGTTGCAGCAGATTCAGGCTGATTGGTGCGATCGCTACGGCCCCATTCCTCTACCAGCAAAGCAACTGATTCGCATTGTCGAACTCAAACAAATCGCTAAGCAAATCGGTTTTTCTCGCATTAAACCGGAAAATAAGCAGCATATTGTTTTGGAAACACCGATGGAGGAACCTGCTTGGAATTTGCTCAAGGCTAATTTGCCCGATCATTTGCAGTCTCGTTTTGTCTACAGCAAAGGAAAGGTTACTATTCGAGGGATGGCAGTTTTGACAGCAGAAAAACAATTGGATAATTTGATAGATTGGTTGGGTCAGATGCACGGTGCTTTGCCGGAAGCAAACCTGTTATTCTAAGAGTAAATTACATTCTCCTTCTTCCTTCTTCCTTCTTCCTTCTTCCTTCTTCCTTCTTCAATAAAATCGTGAAAAAGTTAGTTAGTGTTTTTTTTGCGATCGCGCTACTACAAGGAACGCCCATAGCGGTTCAAGCTCAATCAATGACTGACCAAATTGACAGGGTTGTGAATGCGGGATTGATGAATAAAGATGCTAGTGGCAATTTCAATGCTGAGGGCTTTGTTAGTCGAGCCGAGTTAGCTACGATTTTGGTGAAAACTTTTGGTTTAGAACGGCGGAAAACTGCTTACAAACCAGATATGGAATTACCGGATGTACCTAAAAGTTATTGGGCTTATAGTGCGATTCAAGCTGCTTTGAAAACTGGAACAATGACTGGATATCGCGATGGAATGTTTTTTCCAAATCAAAGGGTGACTCGCGCTGAGGCTTTGGCAATTTTTGCTCAGGCTTACGGTGTTTTTCAATTTCCTGAAGTTAGCGTTTCCGAAATTTTAGTTGATTATCCAGATGCAGGGACAATTCCTAATTGGGCTAGAAAGTCTCTGGCTACCGCACTTTATGAAGGTTTTGTCAATATTGAACCGGGCACTAATAAAATTAATCCTTTGAAGCCGATGACTCGTGGCGATATCGCTTACGCTTTGAGCAAGTATTTGGAAAAGCAGGTAAGACCTAGTTCTCTTCCGGTGCCTGATGAAGCTCCGAATCGCGGTGTGGGAAGGTAAATTATTTTGGATTTTATGGAGATCATATTGGGTAGGGACACGGCACTTCCCTCTCCTAATTTCGGCTAATAATAATTCCGATATAACCGGAATTGCTATATGCAAAATCCCGGAGATTTGGTGACTGCAAAAGTAGCCATCAAACCCCCAGGATTTCAATTTTTCCTCTTTAACTGAGGTTGAAATTGTCACCCGCAAGCGTTAGCTTATTCAGCCGTAGCCAATTCGGTACTAGCAGCGCCACGCTTCCGTGTCAGGGTATTGAACAGCATTTGACCAACAGCTTTAATCAAATTGCCTTCTAACTCCATGAACATCTTCATGTTCATGCCAAAAGCTGCATTAGCTTCATCCACAATTCGCTCTGCTGTGGCTTCGTCAATTGGCAATTCATTCATTGCTTGACGATAGTTAGTTTTGAATTCTTTTTCATCAGGAATATCTGCGAATTCATAGAAAGCAGTGCCTTCTCCCTCGGTGAGATTCATTCCCCGTTGAGCAATTCCCTTGAGGATTTGTCCACCAGATAAATCACCGAGATAGCGAGTGTAAGAATGAGCAACTAAGAGTTCTGGTTCTGACGAGGAAATTTCGTGAATGCGCTTGATATAAGCTTTTGCTGAGGCTGACGGAGCTACTTGTTCGCGCCAATTTGTCCCGTGATAGTAAAGCAAATCTTGTTCTAAGCTTTGCTTCCGATTCAACTGGGAAAAGTAAATTTTTGAAATAACTGGATGCTGTTTTTGGCGTTCCATTTCCTCTTCCATTGCCGAGTAGACAAAGTAGAGATTTCCTACTAATTTCCGGTAAGATGTTTTTTCTACAACGCCTTTTAAAAAACACTTGACAAAACCAACATTTTCTGCCATTGTGTGGGATTTTTTGGTTCCCTCACGCAATTTGGTCGCTAAATTGATGCTCATAGTAATATTGTCCAACTTTCTATTTTTGTGGTAGTTGATGGATGCGCCAACCGTCTAAAAAATACTTAAGTTATTACCTTAGACTGATTTAATGAGAGATTGTATTAATTTTTATAACAAAAACTAGAGTCGGAAGAAGGAAGGCGCGAACAGTTTAGCCAGCAGTCGTTAGCTAATGACTAATGACTGCTGACTAATGACTACTGACTAATTTAGATGTCTAAGTCAAGCATATTGAGTTTGGGGCCGTAGGTTTCGATGAATTCGCGGCGAGGTGCGACCCGATCGCCCATTAAGATGGTAAATATGCGATCGGCTTCAGCAGCATCATCAATTTCCACCCGTTTCAGCGTCCGAGTTTCCGGGTTCATCGTGGTATCCCACAACTGTGTCGGCATCATTTCGCCCAAACCTTTAAACCGCTGGATGGTGTAGTTGGCATTCGCCGGAAATTCATTGCGGATAAGAGCATTCCTTTCGCGTTCACTGTAACAGTAGTAATGATTGCGTCCCCGTTCCACTTTATAGAGAGGAGGACACGCAATGTAGATGTAACCTTGTTCTACGAGTGCTCGCTGATAGCGATAGAAGAAAGTCAGCAATAGGGTGCGGATGTGGGCACCATCTACGTCAGCATCAGTCATGATCACGATGTGGTGATAACGCAATTGCGACGGATCGAATTCTTCGCCTTTAATGCCCAAACCCAGGGCTGTAATTAACGATTGAATTTCGTTATTTTTGTAGATTTTGGCATCGTCGGTTTTCTCAATGTTGAGGATTTTACCGCGCAAGGGTAGGATGGCTTGATATTGGCGATCGCGCCCTTGTTTGGCACTGTTGTGGACAAAAATCCCCGCACCTAATGCAAAGTTGTGGCTGTTAGGAACTTCAATGTCATAAACATCATAGCGTTCCTCTACGGCTTCGATTTTGACAACACGGTGATTGTAGTTACGAATCGCTTGGCGAGCATACACTGCATCACCTTCAAAGTAGCGATCGCAAAAAGTCTCAAACTTCAACAAAGACTTATCTTTTTCCCGACGACGGTAATCGTTGTACATATCCAAATCCATCCAACCAGTATGAAGATGAATCTTCTTCAACGCCGCCATAGTTTTGCGGTAATAAGTTTCGTTCAAAGCAGCTTTGCGTTTGAGGCGAAACTCCGGTGTCCACTGTTCCTTAGTTTTTTCGCGCCGCCAGTCCAGCAAATTCTCATCTTGCCATTGTTCTTTAGCAAGTTGTGAAAGAGTTTCCCGCGCTTCAGGATTGTTAGCAAAATGATTGCTCACCCGTTCCGACTGAGCCAAACGATTTTCTTCACTACTCCAATATTCTTGCTGCGCTTGATTCAACAGTTCCTGATTTTGTTCGCGATAAGCTTCATGAGTGTCGTAAAACTCGCGCCACTTCCTGGTCATGTAAGCTTTATACTCTTCATCCTCCCACTGAGCTTTCGCCTGTTCGGAGAGAATTTGTCGCGTTTCAGGCTGTCGCATCCGCTCTTTCATCATCGCCCGAAACTCTTCGGTCATGTGAGCTTGACGACTTTTTTCAATTACATCTGGTCGATGCAATGTTTTCTCAAGGTTGGCGCGGTGAAGAGCCAAGTGTACATCAGCAGGCAATCGCTGAATATTTGTCGGATTGTTGTTGAGTTTATTGAAATCAACATGATGGCGGTGATTGCCTTCTGATGATTCATAAACACCGTGTTTAAGGTTGTAGAAATCCGATAAAATATGAGTGTAAATCCACTTATCAGTGCTGGGATTCCAAATCATTTCATAACCGTTAAGTCCTTGCCCGGTTGATTTCTTTTCAGACAATTTGCGGTTGAGAGGCATCAACGAATCTTCTGGTGTCAGCATTGCTGCTGCTCTGTAAGTGCCATCTCGCAACATGAATAGATGATCAGGAGTGCAAGTAATTGTTTCCCCATTATCTAGCGTCAGTTTGATAACTTCAGCATTTGCTTTCGTCATACGAGCGTTAGTTATCCGCTCAAGCCCGATGTTTCCACTCTCTCTGACGGTGTAGCAAAAGTGTTCTTTGCCTTCAGCTTGTTCATCAACTATCTCTTTGATAGTTTTTGTCGTACCGTCAGCTAGTTTTATTTCCTGAAAAGAATAAAAACAGCCCCCGGCCGAATCCCCCTCGACCAGGTATATCTCAGACAGGGCGGGGTCTCTGGAGCTACAGTCCGCTAATTTTCCGGGCAATGGAGACGATTCTAAGACGGATTTCCGACGGACTAAATCGCGGGCACGACGGGCTGCTTCAGCGGCTTTAAATGCCTGAATTGCCTTTTCCAAAATGGAATCGGCTACTTGAGGGCGAAACTCTAAATATTCGGTCAATACTTCGCCAACTAGGGAATCGACAATTCCTCGGACTTCGGTATTACCTAGTTTAGTTTTAGTTTGGCCTTCAAATTCCGGATCGGGGACTTTGACGGAAATCACGGCTGTCAAGCCTTCTCGAACGTTTTCACCGGCGAGATTCGGTTCGTTTTCTTTGATTTTGTTGCGCTTGCGGGCGATCGAATTCATCGTCCGCGTCAACACGGCTTTCAAACCTTCTAAGTGCGTACCACCGTCAATCGTCCGAATATTGTTAGCAAAACCGAGAACGTTATCGCTAAAAGCATCAACGCACCACTGCAAAGCAACTTCTATTTGCACATTATTGCGTTCGCCTTGCACATAAATCACTTCTTCGTGCAGAGGCTGTTTTTCGCGGTTCATGTAGGCGATGTATTCCTTAATTCCGCCTTCGTAACAGTAAGTTTCGACGCGAGATTCGCTACTTTTTAGGAGTTCCAAACGGTGGTCGCTAAACGTAATTCTCACGCCCGCATTCAAGTAACCCAATTCTCGCAAACGTCCGGCGAGTATTGTGTAATCAAATTCAATGCCTGTGCTAAAAATCTGAGTATCTGGCAAGAAAGAAACTGAAGTGCCGCTGCGATCGCCTTTGCTGGGTTTTGCGTTAAGTTCGGTGACAGGATTACCTCTTTCGTAGCGCTGTAAATGTTCTTTTTGGTCGCGCCAAACGGTCACTTCTACCCACTCGGACAGCGCGTTAACAACAGAAATACCTACACCGTGCAATCCTCCAGAAACCTTGTAGCCACCACCGCCAAACTTACCGCCGGCGTGGAGTACAGTCATTACTGTTTCTACTCCCGATTTGCCAGTCTTGGCAACGATGCCGGTCGGAATGCCCCGTCCGTCGTCTGTCACGGTAACGGAACCGTTAGCGTTGATATCAACTTCGATGTGGGTGCAGTGGCCAGCCAGCGCTTCATCGATCGAGTTGTCAACAACCTCGTAAACTAGATGGTGGAGTCCTCGCGGGCCGGTGGTACCGATGTACATCCCCGGTCGTTTGCGGACTGCTTCGAGACCTTCGAGAACTTGAATTTGGTCGGCGCTGTAGCTGCTGGTCATACAAAAATAGCTCCAATAATGAGGCTAAAGCCTCAAAAGCTTCTAAAATGGGAAAACTTCTAAAAGTATAGCACAAAACCGTCAATGGCGATGCTAGGGCATTCTGAAGGGAAATTTATCAGTGGGATGGATGGCTTGGAGAAGGGAGAGTGGGAGAGTGGGAGAGTGGGAGAGTGGGAGAGTGGGAGAATGGGAGAGTGGGAGAGGGAAGGGAAATGCAGTAGAATCAATGGTTTGGGCGGTTGAAAACGTCCGATCGCATTGAGAAGATTGCCATATGTCTAGATTAATTACGATTTGTGGTGCGACGGCGACGGGAAAGTCGGGAGTGGCTGTGGCTGTAGCTCAGAGGTTGCGATCGCCAATTTTGAGTGCAGACTCACGTCAAGTGTACCGCGAGTTTGACATCGGAACTGCAAAACCGACAAAGGTCGATCGCACTTCGATACCGCATCATTTAATTGACATCTGCGATCCGACGGAAACGCTGACAGTTGCAGATTACCAACAACAAGCTCAAAATTTAATTGCTGCTGTTGATTCTCCGCTGTTGTTAGTTGGAGGGACTGGTTTGTATATTAAGTCGATCGTGCGCGGTTTGAAAATTCCGAGAGTTGCGCCAATACCAGAATTGCGATCGCAACTTGCCGAACTCGGTCAACCTCAATGTTACCAGATATTGCAACAGGTCGATCGTTCTGCCGCCGAGAAAATTCACCTCAACGATCCAGTTAGAACTCTAAGAGCACTGGAAGTATTTTATGTGACTGGACGCTCTATTTCTGAACAGCAGGGCGAAAATCCTCCGAGTTATCCTATTTTACAAATTGGCTTGGATTGTGATCTGGAAGTTTTGGTTGATCGCATCAAACAGCGCACTGAACAAATGTTAGAATCCGGTTGGTTGGCTGAAGTTGAATATTTGTGTCAAAAATACGGCTGCGATTTGCCACTATTGAATACGCTGGGATACCAGGAAATGAAACAATATTTGGCGGGTGATATTAAGCTTGAAGCAGCTAAAGAATTAACTATTTTGCACACGCGGCAATTTGCGAAGCGTCAGCGGACATGGTTTCGAGCATATCCTGAAATTGAATGGTTTGATGTTAGTTTACCGGATTTGTGCGATCGGGTTTGGCGGAGAGTTGCAGAGTTTTGCGAACAATAAAGATTTTGGCGTTGCTGATTTGGGGTATGATTTTCCTCGGAAACTCGCTAGTAGGGGCAATTCATGAATTGCCCCTACTAGCGAGTTTCTGGGATT
>NZ_JAKJHX010000150.1:0-11393 GCF_021648855.1 Tychonema litorale BBK16
ACTAATGACTAATGACTAATGACTAATGACTAATGACTAATGACTAATGACTAATAACTATTCTCTCCATTTAATAGAACATCCTATCGCATCAGTGCTCGATGGTTCTATAGATTCATCACCAAGCAATTGATTAATCGCACTTCGCAGATATGACACCTGCACAGCGCCGGCATCATCACCATTATCATCAACCAAACCTTTATAACGCAATTTGCCATCTTGATCTAGCAAAAAGACCTCCGGCGTTTTAGAAGCCCCAAAACTTTCAGCCACATCTTGAGCAACATCTCGGATGTACGGAAAATTGAGTTGATTGGTAGCTGCAAAAGCTTTCATGTTCTCAAAACTATCATCGGGATGCTGGTTTGCATCATTAGCATTAATCCCGATTAAAGTAACACCTCTATCTTGAAACTCTGCTTGCAGTTCTTTCAGGCGATTTAGATACAACTTCACGTAAGGACAGTGGTTGCACATAAATACTACCCCGATCGCGCGAAATTTTTCTAAATATCGAGCTAAATGGTGAACTTCTTCATCAACTCCCGGCAGTTCAAAATCGGGAGCGTAGCTATTAATTTCAGTACCCATTGTTGACCTTAGTAAACTCATTTTTTGAGGATGTGAAGAAAAGAAAAATCTATATGCCCAATGCCCAATGCCCAATGCCCAATGCCCAATGCCCAAAAGTAACTAATTTACCTCAGAAAGGCTATAGAGTTTATGCCTCGCCTTGTTTTAGCCAACCTTTGGCCAGAGCTTGATATCCAATCATTTTGTATGTTAATTTGGCGGCAGTAAATTCTGACACTACAGAATCGACAAGAGGTGCTAATTCCATGATGTCACAGCCGATTACATCGTAGGACTCGAAGACACGGCGCAAAAATCCAGTCATGGAATACCAATTTAACCCACCTGGTTCTGGAGTGCCAACCCCTGGAATTAAAGTCGGATCGATGCCGTCTAAGTCGATCGTCAAAAATACCCGCTTAGTTGTGATGCTAGCAATTGCCCGATCGGACCAATTAGGTTCATTCGCGATTTCCCTAGCCCGAATCACATTGAGCTGTTTGGCTTTAATCAAGTCTGCTTCTTCCTTGCAGATAGCCCGAATCCCAATTTGCAGTGTTGGTAAACCCATATCGACAACGCGCCGCATGACACAGGCGTGGTTGTGAATGGAACCTTCGTACTCATGCCGCAAGTCGCCGTGGGCATCGATTTGGATGACTGTGAAAGGTTCGTCTGGATAGGCTTGGCGATAACCTTCGACAACGCCGGCGGTGATGCTGTGTTCGCCTCCGAGGGAGATCACAAATTTATTTTCTGTAACTAGCTGATAGACTGCCGCTTGGGTGACTTGCAGCATTTCTAAGGATGAAACTGGCTGGCTGTTGCGGGTATCTGCGATCGGCTCTTTTGTATAAATTCCGACATCATAGCAAACTTCGGAATCTAGTTCTTCGTCATAGCATTCCAGTTGATGAGAGGCTTCTAGAAGTTTCGCAGGCCCGTTTTCGCAGCCGCGTCGGTAGGTGGTGGTGGCTTCGTAGGGAATTGGCAAGATAACTACTTTGGCGGTGTCGTAGTCGGGTACTATTTCCGATCCTAGAAATGGTACGACAGCAGTGGAAATGATCGTTGGCATAGGGGAAATTTCAATAAGGCAAAAAATTCAGCATCTTTAATGGTGGCACAATATTGGCTTGTAGTGCAAAGTAGTCATTAGTCATTGGTCATTAGTCAGCAGTCAACAGCTAATTATGCCCGATGCCCGATGCCCAATCTAAAATCTAAAATCTAAAATCTAAAATCCCATGACTTCTTCTACATTAACTGCTGTCGCACCTCAAACCTGGATGTGGAAAGGTTTTCCAATTTGCTACCAGACTGCGGGCACTCAGGGCCCTGCGGTGGTGTTTGTCCACGGTTTTGGTGCGTCTTGGGGCCATTGGCGGAAGAATTTGCCAGCATTGGCTGCTGATTGTCGTTGTTTTGCGATCGACCTCATCGGTTTTGGTGCCTCTGCTAAGCCTACGCCGAAGCTGGAAATTGATTATACTTTTGAAACTTGGGGTCAATTAATCGCTGATTTTTGTCGGGAAGTTGCGGGCGGGCCGGCTTTTTTGGTCGGAAATTCGATCGGCTGTGTTGCTATTATGCAAGCGGCTGTGGATTTTCCTGATATCGCTTCTGGTGTCATTTTACTAAATTGTTCGTTACGTTTGTTGCACGATCGCAAACGGGCCGAAATGCCTTGGTATCGCAGTTTTGGAGCGCCAATAGCACAAAAAGTTTTAAATGTCAAATGGATTAGTCAATTATTTTTCAAACAATTAGCAACGCCGAATACAGTGCGAAAAGTGCTTTTGCAAGCCTATCATCGTCCTGAAGCTGTTACGGATGAACTGGTAAATATGCTGCTGGAACCTGCCAAAGATAGTGGCGCAGTCGATGTATTTGTGGCATTTATCAGTTATTCTCAAGGGCCTTTACCGGAGGATTTGTTGCCTCGTTTGAGCTGTCCGGCTTTGATTTTGTGGGGTACGGATGACCCCTGGGAACCGATCGCACTAGGACGAGAATTAGCCAAGTTTCCGGCGGTGGACAAGTTTATTCCACTGGAGGGAGTTGGCCACTGTCCCCAGGATGAAGCACCGGAATTGGTCAATCCTATTTTACTCGATTGGATTAAAGCGCGATCCTCTCCGAGGGCTGCGCTAACGATATTTACAGAAAATTAGAAATTAGGAGACGGCATTGCCCATTGGTGTCAACTTAAGCCTGAAACCCTTGGTATCTCTCGCTTTTACCTGAGTCCAGATCCCCCTAAATCCCCCTTAAGAAGGGGGACTTTGAGAAGACTCTTGTCCCCCCCTTCTTAAGGGGGGCTAGGGGGGATCTGGCCTTAATCGTTAAACAGCAGTCTATCACTGGGTTTGACCTTAAGTTGACACCAATGGGCAGTGCTGTGTCCCTACAATACTATCTTGGGTAGGGAAACGGCACTGCCGTCTCCTTCGTCTACTTAAAAATCTAAAATCTAAAATCGAATGACTTCCCCAATTTCTCCCCATCATCAATTTTTAAAATATCGAATTGCTCTGCTAATCAACATTACTATAATCATCCCTTTAGGTTACTTAGTGAGGTTTTCTCATGGCCCAGCACCGGAATGGTTCAACGACTCTTTTGGGAGCATAGCTTATCAAATATTGTTGATTTTGGTAACATCTTTATTCTGGCCACAAGCTTCGCTGGCTTGGACTGCTTTTGGGGTGTGTTTAGCTAGCTGCGGAATAGAGTTTCTTCAACTATGCCAACCTCCATTTTTGCAAGCAGCTAGAGCTACTTTACCGGGACGATTGGTGTTAGGAAACTCATTTGCTTGGTCGGATTTTCCACCCTATTTTGTCGGTAGTATTTTGGGTTGGGTGTACGTGCGGTGGCTTACTGGATTGAACTTTACCAGGTAGAGTCTCATTTGATATTTTAGGATCGTGGATTAAATAACTTCGGTAGGTTGGGTTGAAGCATGAAACCCAACAATCAAGCATGACGCCCAAGTTTCGTTCCTCAACCCAACCTACAAAAAATGCAAGTTATTTAATTCTCATTCCTTATTAAATCCCACAACACAAAAAATAGGACACAGCACTGCTGTGTCCCTACAAATACCAAATACCAAATTTAAAGTCCCCGACCTGACTGAGATTTTTTACTCAACCAATCCTTACCCAATCTGATAGTCACATCCGATTGCAAAGAACCCGTACTCTCAACCAGCACATCCCCAAAACCCAAAGATTGGCGAATGGCTTGAGCACTTTTAATATCGCCATCTTGAGCTACTAGAGTTGTCACATCCAACGGTTCTGGCCAATCCTTATAAACCTGAACATTCCGGTATCCAGCTTGAGTCAAAGTCTTGACAAATTCTTCAACAGCAGCTTGATCTCCGGTACTATCTTGAATCGCCACCTTCAGAAAAGTCGCATCAGCATTCTCGATTGTCCAAGTATTTTGACCGAAGTCAAAATGTTCGGCTACCATAGTTTGGATGGTATCTTGATCTGGCAACCAGTAACTTGCCTTGTAATCTTTGCTATCGCTGAACTTGCCGGGAACCATCAACATCTGTACACTAGAGCGATCCATTTTAGTAGCAAAACCCGCCAAAGCCACCAATTCCTCAATATTCAAATTTGTGTCAATGTGAGACTGAATCACCGACAAAATCTTCGGCATTCGGGACAGCAAACCGACATTAACTTCTTGGTCTACAAAAGCGCGCATTAATAATTGTTGTCGCTGTACTCTACCGATATCGCCCAAATTATCGTGGCGATAAAGCAAATACTGCACGATTTGTTCGCCGTTAAGATGCTGCTTGCCAGCCTTTAAATCTATATATAAATGCTGACTTTCGTCCGTATACTTCATGTCTTTAGGGACATTAATCGTAATCCCACCAAGGGCATCAACCAAGCTTTTTATGCCTTGAATATTCAGTGTGACATAGCGGTCAATTCCCACGCCGCCCAGGAGTCCGCTAACTGATTTGGCTGATGAAGCCGGCCCGCCATAATAATTGGCTTCATTAATTTTTACCTCGCCCCTACCTTCAACATAGGCGCGGGTATCTCGTGGAATAGAAAGCACGCTTAATTTTTTATTTTGAGGGTCAAATCTAACCAGCAGCATGGTATCGGTTAACCCCTTAAAAGAGTTTTCCCAGACTTCATATCCCTTATCCTTGTCGGGCTGACCATTAATGTCTGAACTCAGAACCTTAAGTCCTAAAACTAAAATATTAACTGGGCGAGTCAGTTCTGGCATTTTCATGCTGAGCTTTGCCATATCGCCTTGAGAAAACACCGCCGCTTCTTCGGGAGTCAACTTCTGCTGCTGAAGCGGGGTTGTGGACAGAGAAACGGCTAGGAGTGCTCCGGCTGTGGCTGAGAGCATGGCGACTCCCGCTAAACCAAAACCAAATCCCAGCCAACGGCCTCGATGGGGCTGGGCAGATTTTTTGGTTGAAGCTTGAGTGGCTGGTTGTTTGCTGGGGTCTTGATTAGGAATTTTTTGAGCTGACACTGGCTTCCTCACAGAAAATAAGAATAAAAAAAGATAATGGCAATTTGTAGTATCAACCTGAAGGCGCAATCAAGCAATAGGCTAAGGCCTTAAAATAATCCTAGATTATGATAGATGTTTGCCGATGATTTTTTCGGCGACGCGACTCATTCCGGGGAGCCAGAGTGGTTGGCGTTTCCAAAGGCGAAACATCAGGGCGAGACTGACGAAGAAATAGCTGGTGGTGAACAGGCTACTCATTAATAACATGGGAAGTGTCCAAGATTCCGCAGAAATCGCTCCGGCTTCTAAAAATATATGTCCTAAGAGCCAACTCAAAGCAAGGGCGATTGCTAAGCGGCTGATGGCTTTGTGTTCGGGGCTTCCTTCGTGGCGGTACAGTTTCCACAGGGCGGGGAAAAAGCCGATGACGGGGATCAATAGTACAAACAGGCTGATGCGATCGAGTTCAGGATTTTCTAAGGGATCTTTGTTTTTCATAAAATTTCGCAAGTTAAGACTTAAAACTCAAAACTCAAAATTCTTCAGCCCCCAGAGCCGCATTTTGATAAACTGGATACAGCACAGCAGACAGGAGAACAGACTTCGCCATGACCAAATCCCAAAAACCGATCGTTATTGCTCCATCCATATTATCCGCCGATTTTAGCCGTCTTGGAGCAGAGATTCAAGCTGTCGATCAAGCTGGTGCTGACTGGATTCACGTAGATGTGATGGATGGTCGCTTTGTTCCTAATATTACGATCGGACCGCTGATTGTTGAGGCAATTCGTCCTGTTACTACCAAAATCATTGATGTTCACTTGATGATTGTGGAACCTGAGAAGTATGTCGAGGACTTTGCTAAGGCTGGTGCTGACATTATTTCGGTTCACGCTGAGCACAATGCTTCGCCTCACTTGCACCGTACCTTGGGTCAAATTCGGGAATTGGGTAAGAAAGCGGGTGTGGTTCTCAATCCTTCGACGCCACTGGAGTTGATTGAGTATGTGCTGGAACTTTGCGATTTGGTGCTGATTATGAGCGTCAATCCGGGTTTTGGCGGTCAAAGTTTTATTCCGACTGTTTTGCCGAAAATTCGCCAGTTGCGCCAAATGTGCGATGAGAGAGGTCTCGATCCTTGGATTGAGGTGGATGGTGGTTTGAAGGTGGACAATACTTGGCAGGTGCTGGAAGCTGGCGCTAATGCGATCGTGGCTGGTTCTGCTGTGTTTAAGGCGAAGGATTATGCTGGTGCGATCGAGGGTATCCGCAATAGCAAGCGTCCGACTCCACAGTTGGCTGCTGTTTAATTCACAAATGCGATCGATTCTGTTGTATCGGAATTAATATTACCGGAAATCAGGAGACGGCAGTGCCGTGTCCCTACAGTATTTGGGTAGGGACACGGCATTGCCGTCTCCTCTATCATTCTGGTACAACCGGAATCGATCGCACTCGCAATGTCAGGCGCACTGTATTCAGGCGAGAAACCCCGTTTTTGGCAGAGACTTGGTGACAATTCCCAGATTTCGGAAAAAACCCGGTTTCTGTAATTTTGATGCGGCCAAGAATATTAAGGTGTTGATTGATTCTGGAGATGGCGCTTAGTCCAAAACCAAGCCAACCATCCCAATCCTCCACCAAACAAGCAACTGAATACAACAGCGACAATGAAAGGATGCGGCGGTAAGATGGGATGTTGGGGAGATGGGAAATCCCAAGGTTTTTCGATTAAGGGGTAGCCGGCGGCTAGGATTCCCGCAAAGCCGACGCCGACACCGATACCGGTACCGACTGCTTGAATCGTATTTTCTAAATCCCGATCGCGCTTCTTCTCACCTTTCTCACTATCCTGTAAAGTTTGTTGTAATTTGCGATCGGACTCAGCCTGGTCAATTTCCACCAAACCACGAATACTAGAAATAGCTTGATCTAGTAATTGATAACCCGGTTTAGAATAATTCAAATCGGCTTCAATTTGCAATCGAAAAGTTTCGCTTTCCCTTTCCCCAAACCGACGGAATAAATCCAAATCATCGCTTACAGCAGATTGTAAACGCTTCAATTTTAGTTGATAATTTCTCGCATGAATATTCAGAGTATTCAAACAATCTTCAAGATTCCGCAGTTGTGAAGTATATTTCGGAACAGTTTTTAAGAGTTCCTTGAGTTGAGTTTTTAATGCCGCCAAATCCAAATTATCTGGCAATTTTGACTTGCTTTCAATTTCTTCTTGGATTAATTTATCGAGTTGATCCGAATATGTGCGACTCCTTTGGAAAACATTCGTGATTTTATGATAGTATAAGAATAGTTCCGGCAAATCCAAATATATCTCCTTGAGTTGTTCCGAAGTCGCATCAGAAAAGTAGAACAGCACAAGATAGCGAGTTTGCGATTTTTTCGGTCGGCTAAATTCCAAAATGCAGCCATCTAAGAAATTATCAGCTTGATAAAAATCAGGAAAAACACCACCGAATAACTTTCCGAGCAAATTTTCGGCATGAGTTTTTAAGTCTTCCGGGTTAGTTGGTTTCGAGACAGACACATAAGCCGTGATTAGGAAAGTTTGTCCGATAAAATGCGCGTCGTTTTGGAGAGTTAAGCATTGATTCGGGTTGAATTCGCCAACTTCATTTAATTTGACACCATCAAAACCTTCAGCTTGCGGACGAAAAATATTAAGTAACAAAGCGTAGTTATCGCTGAGTTTCTGTGGATACACCAACAGGCGATACAACGGTTTAGGCTGAATCGGATTTTGGTTTGTGTCTTTACTGGAAAGCAGCAAAAATTGTCGCGTACCCTTTTTGTCGCTAGTCAATAATTCGTAGTTGTCTGAATCGGGAAAATATTGCCGAACCTGTGGGAATGAATCAGGAAAGTTCAGCTTGTTACTAAAATTATCTTTTAAGATTTTCTCATACTTATGCTGAAAAGTTTGCGGAGATTCATTAATGAGTTCTTGGGAATCTAAATATGAGCCAGATTGCAGAGTGAATGCAAACAAGCTAACATTTAAGGCGTAATAAATCGGAGCGGATTCATTGGACATTGCGGTTAATCTTGTTCAGGAGTATTGTTAGGTAAATCCTGGTTTTCCGGTTGCTGATTGTCCTGAATTACTTTTTGGATTTTGTCCCGATTCCGAATAATCTCCGCCTCATTGTGCGCGGGTGCAAGGGGAATATCTATGTCGTCTTCGCCAACCATATCGCCGCGAACTTTTGAATTATTATCGCGAATTTTTGACCAATCTTTAGCTCTGAATTCCTGGTCAATTTTTGTGTGTTTTTTGCACCATGATAGAATTTTAGAGGCAATTTTATTTGGATGGGTAATGGCATCTAAATCTAAATTTAGTTGATTTAAGTCTTGCCAAATTGCAGCATTGAATAAATCACTTGTTTCCTTGGCTTGTTCCACTTCCAGCAAGGTGAGGAAGTCGAGAATCATTTTTGAAGGTTTAGAAAAGTCGTTCATTTTCCTAAGTTATTTGTGTGTTTAATTTTAACTTTAACTGGTTTCAAACCCGTACTTATTCCTGACAGCATAATGCAAAACCTTTAGTCTTGCTCGTTTGTGTCGAAGTCTAGATCCCCCCTAGCCCCCCTTAAGAAGGGGGGGACAAGAGACTCCTCAAAGTCCCCCTTCTTAAAGGGGGGACAAGAGCCTCATCAAAGTCCCCCTTCTTAAGGGGGATTTAGGGGGATCTAGACTTTGCCTAAAACCGACATTTCTTCAGTCCGCGAAGGCGGACTTTGTTTGTGTAGTAGCGGTTTCAACCGCCGAATTATCTTATATACCAATCGCACAAAATGCGGCCCAATATCTAGGGTCAGCAAAAGGTTGATTCGGAAAATCACTAAGCAGCAAAAATTCCACTTCATCAACTCGGTCTTCTGGTATTTTCACCTCATCTGTCAACCAGGCCAAAAAGTCCTTTCGTGTAATCGTTCTCAACCAAACTTGAGCACCTTGCAAAGCTTGACAAACCGACAAATCCTGATTGTTCAGATTTTGATAAAAACGAATCATCAGAAAAGCTGTCGAAAAATCGCTGACTCGCCATAAACTACTAACTACATTACTAGCACCGGCATAGAGAAAACCGCTAGCTAAACCGATATATTCATCGGTGATGAGTCTCTTTACCAATCCAGTTTCGCAGGCCGAGAGACTGACTAAGCGACACAAAGGTAAATCCAGACTAGCAAAAATTTCCTTGAGTGTCAGGCATTGAATATCAGTCCGAAAACGCCGACCATCACGCAGAGTAACATAATCGCAGCGGTCTTTATCTTCCTCCTGCTTTGGTAGGGGCGGTGCCCCCGTGCCCGCCCCAGCCTGGGAGGGTTCCTCTCCTTCTTCCTCCCCCCTTAGCAAGGGGGGCTGGGGGGGTTCCAATATTCCAGCGAAAACCAAACCGGAATTCAGCGGATTTTCCGAGTTGAAACTGCCGTGACAAGAGAAATGGGCGTAGTAAGAATCACTTAATTTTTGGAGAGTGGCTGCGGAATTAAAGGCGATTTTAGTAGCTTCCTGGCGCTTCAAAATGTGGGCGTTGGGATTGAAACGGCGGGAAATCTCTTCAACTTCAATTTCGGTGTAGCGCAGGTCTTCCGTGGGATTCTGGATGGCGAATAAGGGCAGAATATCCTTGAGGGGCGGGCGTTTTCGTTGGTGCAAACGTTCCAGAAATTGGCTGCTGGGGCTGTATTGGATGCCGTTGGTATAGAGGTCTAGCCAATAGTCGGTTTTGGTTTCGCCGTTGGGGAGTTTTCGGGTTGCTTGTAGGGCGTGTAGCGGTAGCAGGTGTAAGTCGCGGTGGGGAATTAGGATCAGTTTTTCGATGGTTGGGGGTAAGGCGGCTAGGGTTTGGTTGAGTTGCAGGGAGGCGGCGAGGGTGACTAGGCGGTGGCTGAGGGCTTCGCCCCAGGTGGGTTTGCCGTAGTCGCTGAGGTAGGTGGCGATGTCGGTGTTGAGTTGTTGATGTTGTTCGGGGGTGAAGGGGATGTGGTGGATGTGGGTTGGAACCCCCCCTAGCCCCCCCTTGTTAAGGGGGGGGACTGGAAGTGAACCGGCGCGGTTGGTGACGATGAAGACGTGGAAGCCGGAGTCGGGGTTTGGGGGGAGATACCACTCGATGAGGGCGGTTTGGCTGTCTAGGAATTGGGTGAAGTCGGGTAGTTGCGGGATGACTCGTTGGGTGAGATTGAAGTCGGGGTCGTTGATTTTCCTCAGCAGTTGAGTGACTTGCTGTTGCAGGGTTTTTAGTTGGGATTCGAGGTGGGAATCGCTGGTTTGGGGCGATTTGGCTGTGGAAATACTGCCTTTTTCTTTGAGGGGGTCGGTGTTGGTTTCGGTGGTGGTTTCGGTTTCGGTTGGGGTTTCGTCGATGTCGAGTTGTTGTTGGAGGGAGGCTATTTGGCGGCGGAGTTGGCTGAGTTGTTGTTTTTGGGCGGGGGTGCTGTTTTTGGGGTAGAGGTTGGCGTTGTCGAGGAGTTCGATGAGGGTGCGAGATTTGCTGCGTTCGATGGTGAGGAGGGCGGTTTCGTAGCGTTGGAGGTGGATGCAGGCTAGTACCATTTTCTCGTACATGGGCAACGCATTTTCGAGGATTTTGCGCTTGCTGCGTTGGGAAGTTGCCCATTCGCGGCTTTGTTCGGCGGCGGTGATGGCGTTTTCGTAGCCGTAAATGGCGTTTTCCCAGTCTTCGATCTCGAAGGCAAAGTTGCCGAGGTTGCGCCCTGCTTTAAGACAGTCAAGAGGAAAGGCAGAAGGAGTGTAAATTTCTAAGGCTTGTCGGTAACACTTTGTCGCCAGTTCGATATTCTCTGCTTTCTCTCCCCTGATTCTGTTACTGTAGGCATTTGCCAGATTATTTTGCGTACCTGCCCAATCTTGGGGAAAGGCATCGGGGGTGCGGATGGTTAATGCAGCAGTGTAAGACTTAATCGCCAGTTCGATATTGTCTGCTTTCTCACCCCTGATTCTGTTTCTGTAGGCTATTGCCAGATTATTTTGCGTCGTTGCCCATTGTTCGGGAAAGGCATCGGGGGTGCGGATGGTTAATGCAGCAGTGTAAGATGCGATCGCCAGTTCGATATTGTCTGCTTTCTCTCCCCTGATTCTGTTACTGTAGGCTGCTGCCAGATTATTTTGGGTCATTGCCCAATCTTGGGGAAAGGCATCGCGGGTGCGGATGGTTAATGCAGCAGTGTAAGACTTAATCGCCAGTTCGATATTCTCAGCTTTCTCTCCCCTGATTCTGTTACTGTAGGCTGCTGCCAGATTATTTTGGGTCA
>NZ_JAKJHX010000150.1:11493-11597 GCF_021648855.1 Tychonema litorale BBK16
TTGCCCAATCTTGGGGAAAGGCATCGCGGGTGTAGATGGTTAATGCAGCAGTGTAAGATGCGATCGCCAGTTCGATATTCTCAGCTTTCTCTCCCCTGATTCTG
>NZ_JAKJHX010000151.1 GCF_021648855.1 Tychonema litorale BBK16
CTATGCCCTATGCCCTATGCCCTATGCCCTATGCCCTATGCCCTATGCCCTATGCTCCATAACTACTTTTTAACAGGCCAGGGAATCATTGGATCTTGAGCTAGTTGTTTGGAAACTTCGATCGCACCATAGCGATTCAGGTGACTAGGATCTGAAAAAGATTCCCGCGCTTTGGGCCACAATAAGCTATGGTCTCGGAAAATTAAGCCTGTTTGTGCTGCTAACTGTTGCATATGTTGCTTGAATTCCTGTTCGTAAGCTGTCCGTACCGGGTCTAGGTAATCGACAGTTAAAGGCATATTCACAAACACTAGATCGATATTGCGAACTTTGGTAAATTCGGTGAGATTTTTGAGTGCTACAGTTTGTTCACCAATTAGTTTAAAGTCTTGATAGTCAGAGTCGTAATAGCCGGATACTTTCGGGTGTTTCTGAAAGTAAGTCTTGGGATTGAAACGAATGTCGATCGGCAAAAAGCCATTTGGTTCAAAATTGCCGATTTCTTTGGGTTCAACATTGGTTTTCTGGGCTTCTGCTGTTTGGTTGGAGGCTGTATCCGTTTGGTTGTTGGTGATTAATGTTGGGGCGGATGGATTGATTCGCGATCGCAAAAACTCCTTCACTCGATCGCGCTTTTTGTAAGTTGCAGAACTCTCCACCAACTTTTGACTCACCAATTGCTGAACATTCGCTTGACTCTGTAGGAAATTGTCAACCAATGCAGTTATAGCAGCCACTGGATTATTTGTCGCCGGATTCGATGCTTTCGTTTCTAATTCATTGGTGCGGATCAGAAAACTACCACGGGCTAATTGTCTATAACCTTCCGAAGACGCGATCGCATCAAAAGTCAAATCAGGCCTACCACTATTTAAAGCCCTAGCCCCATCAGCCAAAACCAACAATTTCGGCAACTGTTGCGGTGGCAAAATCCGACGCACGATCGAATCTACAACCTGAAGAGTCGCCCCATTTACCCCAAAATTGTAAGCTTTCAACCCCGGATAGCCCCCAGATGCCAAAGTCGTTTCCAAAACCGCTGGATCGATGCCTCGCAATGCCCTAGAACTCCCCACAATTAAGATATCCGGTGGTTTTTTGTTTATGCGAATGTACTCCTGATAGCGCGCTATCTGATCGTCAAGCTGCTCACTCCTCAAAGTCGGATAAACTATGGCCGCAGGAGCCTCAGCTACAGGAACGGTAATATCCCCAGGTTTTGTAAACCCAGAACCGTTGAAAGCTTTGTCCCCATTCGCGATCGGCTGTGACGGTATTTGAGGCGAATTCACCTCCTGAGACTCAGGAATCATGGGAGATTCTGGACTTGGTAGCGCGGTTTTAAGGTCACTCTCAGGCTTGACAAGCGGATTTTGACAATTTTGACCAATGCAGACTTGGGAAGCGCTAGGAGCTTGACTGACCGTCGCAGATGGAACTAATCGACCCAGTAACCAATCGGTATTAAAGGTTAAAACACAGCCTGCGATCGCCCAAACCAGAGCAATTCCCGCCGCGCGATCGGCTCTGACACTGGAAGCACCCGCCACAGAAGTTGACAAACCCTCATTGGGAACAAACAAACCCGAAGCGACAAGGGGTTGCACCAAAGCTGTAACTAACTGTGCGCCCTCAAACTGTGGAATGGGCGTCTCGCCCGTCCTCCAACTGCCGATTTTGAAGCCCCGTCGCCAGCCAGAGGCGATCGCCTCCTCATTGAACACCAAATTCTCGCCCAAGCCCGAAAAATTCCCATCGGTGGCTGACGGCGCAAACTCCGGCACCGACTCTTGTCCCAAAATAGCGGGCGATTCCATCGGTGCGACAGTCGGCCCTGATGCCTGATTAACCGCCATTGTGACATCAAGTCCACAACGCCACAGAGGTATTTTTTCCCCAGCGCGACGCCCGTAAACCCGCACCCCTGAGACTCCGGGAATGTGTAGCTGCCGCAAGAACTTCGTCACTGGCCCGGCCACGTGGGACTGAGAAGGGCAAGTCATAGATTCAGTCATGATGTGCAGCACATCGTCTTTTTGGAGGATGACAGCCCGAATCCCCCCGGTTTCCAGCTTGCGTTTGAGATTGGGGTTGAGCAACCTGTTTAATAAAAAAGTCAGGGCCGATCGATCGCCCTCGGCTGCTAGAGTTCTGGGATGGGCTGCCAAATCGGGATGATGGGCTGCGGGTAAATCCAGCCAGTCTACCCACACTGGCGAATCTAGTTCGGCTTTGCTATTGCTGACTGCTTTTACGCCGTAGAGCGTGGCTGCATGAATGCCCTGGGGTGCCAAAGAAGCAAGCATTGGGGCGATCGCATCAGCAGTTTCCTGTTTGTCTGGATATTCTTGCCCTTTCTGTTTTTGTCCTTTACTGGAAACCTTGCTGCAAAATAGGTGTAGGGTTGATTCTTTCAGCGTTGCTCGAACTTCTACCTTGGATGATGCCAAGTGTAAGTTTAGTAGTTGGGCGATCGCAGGCACATCTCCCCAGCGGGCCCAGGCTTTAAGAATTTTGTCCGCCGCTGTCAAATCCACTCGCAGCAGCCAATCTGGTTTAGCTTCGCCGCTGACTTGGCTGACAATTACCGCATCTCGGAAGTTCTCTAGTTTGAGCTTCCGCAGTCTACCCGCGATCGGGGAAGCCAGCAACGAGGGGTCGGGACTGTAAGCTGATTCGCATAGCACCATCAGCCGTCTCTCAACAGTTTTGAGATTTTCTGGTGCTTTGGAATCAAGAGTTTCGGGGCTGTTTTTAAGTTCTTTTTCGCGGATGCTAACTTTGACTGAAACTCCCATGGGCCCTAGGATTTCGCTCAAATAACTGGCGATCGCATCTGGATGACCCCGTTTCGCCAAAGTTTCAGCCGAAACCGTCAGTGTTCCAACCTTTGCGCTGTCCCTAGAATCGACTTGCTCTGATTGAACCAATGTCGCCGTACCGTGAGAAACTCTCTGTTGCTTGGTTGTTTCAGATCCGTGTACAGCAACAGGATGAGTGAATGTGGAACTTGCCGAAGTGTCGATCGTCACAGGAGAAGTTTCAAAAACTTCTGGGTATTCAATCCGGGAGGCGATCGGCACAGTCTCGGCATCAAATTCGAGTTCTAAGCGCACCTGTGGCGTGCTGGTGGGGTGTTCTACAAGATTCGAGGTTTCTTTGACAGAATTTACGCCAACACTCTGTACATACGGTTTTGTCGGGGCAATCCCCCCGTGGTTGCCCCCGTCTGTGGTGCGGTGGTTGTTCC
This sequence comes from Tychonema litorale BBK16, assembly GCF_021648855.1. Lineage (GTDB taxonomy): Bacteria > Cyanobacteriota > Cyanobacteriia > Cyanobacteriales > Microcoleaceae > Microcoleus. Next base: position 3,251 of record NZ_JAKJHX010000151.1, read on the forward strand.
CGTCTGTGTTGATATTGTGTAAGTCTTCTTTCAGCTTGCGGTTTTGATTGATGAATTTGCCAAAAAATCCACCTTTTGGAGCATCTGTCGGCGGTTCATCGGGAGGAATTGTCTGTGGTGGCGTTTGCGAAACGGTTGCCGAATTTTGCCCTTGGCTGCTGCAATCGAGCCGGACTGTCCAGTCATTTTGCCGGGAGCCTAGTTTGCGGCCACACAGAAATAACTGGTAAATTGGAGGTCGATCGCGCGATTGGAGTTTAGTTAAATCCGTTTGGGCGATCGCATTAGTAAATCTCGCCGTCACCAATTCCTGAGACGGACACAACGCTGCTTCGCACAAAATGTGCAGGTGATTTCCCCGCAACCTTACCTGTAACTGAACTTCGGGAAGCCCCAAAGATTTTTGCGCCCACTGCGACGCGGCCGATCGATTATCTGCCAATATACTCCCGTTCGCATTCAACATGGGACTACCGATTTTAGATTTCTGATTTTAGATTAAAGAATTGAAAAATTGTCTCAAGGAAGAGGACAGCCAGCTACTATATTTACAGTATTTAGCTACTCTGTAAACTAAAGATAACTAATAACCCAGGAAAAGCTGATGCCATCGCAAAACCAAGACTTACCAAAAACTGAAACACCTCAAGGTCACAATTGCCTAATTCCCTCGGATCTTGTCTTGAGCCTGATCACTCTACCACTGCTGGGTGGTTTGCTGGCTGCTAAGGCTACTGCCGAGTTTGTTAGCTCGATCGGCATTGAAAGCGAAGAAGTATTTCGGGGCTCGCGCCTTCCCATGCTCAACTTTCCCCACTCGCAGGAGTAGAAGCCAGAAACTCGCTTTGCTCACTAAGTAAAATTAAGTTGTCTCATATTTGACCGTAAAAAAAAGTGTTTTCGGTAAGACTAAACCATACAATTTTCTAGACACCCGCAGCTATTGAGGAACAGGCCCGATGACTTCAGTCCTCCAATCTCCAGAACAGGCTATTAATCCCACATCTATTTCCCATTCTCCTGCAAACTCAAAATCAGATTTGTTTCTACGCAATCGCCTCAAAATAGTCGAGGATTTGTGGGAATCGGTACTGCGACAAGAGTGTGGGCAGGAATTGGTAGACTTACTTGGGCAAATGCGATCGGTCAATTCCGCAGAGGGACAAGCCACTCACTTTCGCGAATCCAACGTTTTGCAACTAATCGAAAAGCTCGACCTCAACGCCGCAATTCGCGCAGCACGAGCTTTTGCGCTGTATTTCCAGTTAATCAACATTGTTGAACAGCACTACGAACAGCGAGACCAACAGCTAGCTTATTCTGGTAGCAACAGTACAGGGGGGCGGATATTTCCTAAGTTGCCGGGAAACGCGATGGATACGCCCGATCGCCCGCGACACAGAGAAGGCCCAGCCCCTTCCCAAACGGCTTCGGATGCCACAGAAAGTGACATCATGGGCAAAGACGCAGGAACCTTTCACCAACTGTTCCCCATGCTGCTCCGTTTGAACGTCCCTAGCCAGCAAATCCAGCGCTTGATCGATCAGTTAGACATCCGCTTAGTATTTACAGCCCACCCCACCGAAATTGTTCGCAACACGATCCGCACCAAGCAGCGACGGATGGCGAAGATTCTCCAACAACTAGACCAAGTTGATGAGAAATTTCCGCTAGTGGGAACAGACTCTGAAAGTCCCTACCCGGTATCCTCCTGGGAAGCTTCCGCCCTACAAGAGCAACTGATGGAAGAAATTCGCCTCTGGTGGCGAACAGACGAGCTACACCAGTTCAAACCGACTGTGCTTGACGAGGTGGAGTACACTCTGCACTACTTCGATGAAGTGCTGTTTGATGCGATTCCAGAACTCTACCACCGCCTCAAGCAAGCACTACACGCTTCTTTTCCTTATCTGAAACCGCCCAGTTACAACTTTTGCAAGTTCGGTTCTTGGGTAGGTTCCGACAGAGATGGTAATCCTTCTGTGACTCCCAAAGTTACTTGGCAAACAGCTTGCTATCAGCGCCATTTAGTGCTGTGTAAGTACATCAATGCAGTGAAGCGGCTCAACGAGTTGTTGAGTTTGTCGCTACACTGGAGCGATGTGCTCCCAGAATTGCTCGAATCACTCGATCGCGACAAATCAGAATTCCCCGAAGTTTACGAACAGTGGGCGATTCGTTACCGCCAAGAACCCTATCGGCTGAAGTTGGCTTACGTGCTTCAGCGACTGGAAAATACGCGCGATCGAAATTGGCGACTCTACAAAGGAGACGAATTGCAGCGGGAACGGGAGGCTTTGTCAGAACATCCTGGAATGAGCGGTCTTTATCGATCGGGAAATGAATTTTTGACAGAATTACAACTAATCGAACACAACTTAGTCGAAACTGGTTTGAGTTGTCGAGACTTAGAAAATCTGCTTTGTCAAGTAGAAATTTACGGATTTAACTTAGCTTATTTAGACATCCGCCAAGAGTCAACAGTCCACTCCGACGCTTTGAACGAAATTGCTGAATATCTGCAAATTTTGCCAACGCCTTACAATCAAATGACGGAATCAGAGCGAGCTATTTGGCTAGCAACTGAACTGCAAACTCGCCGCCCTTTAATTCCAGCAGAATTGCCATTTTCTCCCAAAACTTGCGAGACAATCAATACCTTCCGAGTATTGCGGCAAATGCACCAGGAATTCGGCCCGGAAATTTGCGAAACCTACGTGATCAGCATGAGTCACGATGTTAGTGATATGCTCGCAGTATTACTGTTAGCAAAAGAAGCCGGATTGTACGATCCAGCCACAGGAATTAGCAGCGTTCAAGTAGTTCCTCTGTTTGAAACCGTCGAAGATTTGAAAAAAGCCACAGCGGTGATGCAGCAGGTATTTGAACTACCACTTTATCGTGCCTTACTAGCAGGAGGTTACGCTTGTGCCCAAGAACAAAAAAAATCCGACTCCTGCAATTCTGTGTCCTTGCAAGAAGTGATGCTTGGTTATTCAGACAGCAATAAAGATTCTGGCTTTCTCAGCAGCAATTGGGAAATTCAGAAAGCTCAAAAAGCTTTGCAAATAGTTGCTGAAAACCACGGTGTGGAATTGCGAATTTTTCACGGTAGAGGCGGTTCAGTAGGGCGCGGTGGCGGGCCTGCTTACAAGGCAATTTTAGCTCAGCCCGGAAAGAGTATTAGCGGGCGAATTAAGATTACTGAACAAGGCGAGGTTTTGGCTTCTAAGTATTCTTTGCCAGAGTTGGCGCTTTACAATTTGGAAACTGTGGCGGCGGCGGTGATTCAAGCTAGCTTACTGCACACAGGTTTCGATGGCATCGACCCTTGGAATCAGATTATGGAGGAGTTGGCCGCGAAATCGCGATCGCACTACCGGAACTTAATCTACGAACAACCAGATTTAGTCGATTTCTTCCACCAAGTGACCCCGATTCAAGAAATCAGTCAACTGCAAATTAGTTCTCGCCCCGCCCGTCGCGGCGGCAAAAAAGACATCGGCGGTTTGCGTGCAATTCCGTGGGTGTTTAGCTGGACTCAAACCAGAGTTTTGCTACCTTCTTGGTATGGTGTCGGTACAGCTTTGCAAGAGTTTTTGCAAGAAGAACCGGAAGAGCATTTGAAACTTTTGCAGTATTTCTACTTGAAATGGCCATTTTTTAGAATGGTGATTTCCAAGGTAGAAATGACTTTATCTAAAGTAGATTTGCAGATTGCAGAACACTATGTCAAAGAGCTATCTCTGCCAGCCGATAGAGAACGTTTTTATGCTTTGTTTGAGCAAATTTCTTGCGAGTTTCACTTGATTCGCGATTTGGTTTTAACGATTACCGGTCACCAACGTTTGTTGGATGGAGATCCATCATTGCAACGTTCTGTGCAGTTGCGAAATGCGACGATTATACCTTTGGGTTTGTTGCAGGTTTCGCTGCTGAAACGTTTGCGGCAACACGGTAACGGCGCAGTTCCAGGGGTAATTCACTCGCGTTACAGCAAAGGTGAATTGTTGCGTGGTGCTCTGCTAACAATTAATGGTATTGCGGCGGGGATGCGGAATACCGGTTGATGATTTTGAGTTGATTACTCGTTACCCGAAATTAGGAGACGGCAGTGCCGTCTCCCTACAATATTATTTTGGGTAGGGACACGGCATTGCCGTGTCCTCTATCATGTCTTAAAGCTGAGTTGGATCGATACCCAATTCTTTCAGTTTGGCCGCCATGCGATCGCGTTGTTGCTCGATTTCATCCCGCTGTTGCTCGATTTCATCGCGCTGTTGCTCGATTTCATCCCGTTGTTCCATTAACTCGACATAAGACAAAAACCTCTTTCCATCGGGACGAATCACCTCTAACTCTGGTTCTGCAAACACAAACCGGACTCCTAGACGTGGGCTTACCCACCCATCCAAGGATTCAATTACTGTTAGTCCTGTTTCGGATCTTTGCCATCCAGTTAAATCGTTACGTTGTGGATCGTAGAGGTAATATTCTTCTACACCAAAGTGGCTATAAAATTGCAACTTCAGTGCCATTTCTGATAAACTGTTTCTCGGTGACAAAATCTCAAAAACGACTTGGGGAGTGATATTATCTTCCAGCCATTGCTGGTAAGATCCCCGATATCCCTTGGGTCTACCAAATACCACCATAGCATCGGGCGCGCGCCTTGTCTTATTATCGCCTTCGACGGGATACCACAGTAAATCTCCGGCTACGAATACAGTTGGATTGTCTTTAAATAAGGCTTCGCACCCTTCTTTTAGTTTGGCAATCCAAGCAAATTGAAGCGTATTATCTGACATAGGCTGTCCATCGCTATCTGGATAGAGGACTTTTTCTGGTTGTTGAGTTTGAATTGGCAGTGGTTGAGTTTGTAGTTGAGGAGTCATTTGAATGGCACCATAAACTTCTAAATTTCATTATAACTAATTACGGATTGAGAGTGATATTTTGTAGTAGTCTAAATCTTAAGGTCGTGGTAAGATCGAAACATGAATTCAAGGTTGTTTTATGTCAAATCCTGAATTGTTAGACCAACTTCGGCAGTTATCCTGTGCGGAGAAGTTTCAAATGATGCAGTTTTTAATGGCTGAATTAGCGAAAGAAGAAATGTTGAAACCCTTGGATAATGGCGCGGCTTATCGTGTTTTGTCGCCTTATGATTATGGTGATGCCGCTCGTAAATTAATGAGCTTATTAGAAACAGAAGAAATGAAAGAAGATGCGAAATACTAAACGGTTTTCTTTTATCGAACGAAGGAATCAAGAATGAATTTCCGTGGGTCTAAAATCTCTTCATTCGCCTTCGCGCGATACACCCACAACTTAATCAGCCAGCAGAACCCCCCCTACTCAATAGTTTGTGGGTAATTCCTGCATTCCCTACGGAGAGTTTTCCCACTCGGTGCTAAGCTTGCGGAAATTGTACTGAGATACACCGGGATGACAAGTCACACAACTGCTGATATTTGCTGGTTGTGACATTTTAACTCTGGGATGTAGAGCTTTGAAATAGCGAGAACTTGCGACTCGATAGGCTAATTCTTCTTCCTTTGTTTGGGGACGAGAAAAAGTTTGCAGATAGTTCCAGACTAGCAGCCGTGGGGGATCTACTAGGAGTTTGAGGGTTTGTCCGTAGTGTTGGGGATCTTGGAGTAATCGACGCCAAGTTTCTGTTGGTAAGACTTGCGGTGGTAAACCGATGTGACAGGTGGCGCAGTTTTCGAGGTACAGTTGTTGTCCGAGTTGGTAGCGATCGGGAATTCGATCGACAGTACCAATATCTTCGATCGCAGACACTTGAGCAAGTCGCGCGCGGGGACTAGAATAGGCGGTCTGAGCTGCAACCCATCCGCCGCTACAGCATACAAATATCAACAGTAGCAAAGTTGAATAAATTCCCCGCCAGCCTACTCTGCGATGCTTGCGGGGTTTTTGGTGTTTGATCATCCTGAATTGATTTTTTCCTAAATCACTGGTATGCTCATTCCTTCGCGGGCTAAGCAGCTATTAGCGAAAACTGCCTGCACATCTGCTTCTACCCGATCGAGAAAATTGTCGTCATGACTCGGATCATGGTGAAACATCACAATTTTTTTGACTCTAGCAGCTTTTGCGACTTCTACTCCGGCTTCCCAAGTTGAGTGTCCCCAGCCAACTTTCGGAAACTTGAAGTCATGATATTCTTCGTTGGTGTAATTCGCATCATAAATCAATACATCTGCATCGCGAGCTAGGTGTACTATGTTGTCGTCCAAGCGATCGGGAAAGTGTTCTGTATCGGTGCAGTAGACAGCAGTGTGTCCTTGCCAGGTGACTCGATACCCGATCGCGGTATTGGGATGATTCAGTAAGGCGGTTTCGATTTTCACATCGTCGAGTTCGACAACATCCCCCGGAGTCAAATCGTTAAATTTGAGGTCAGATGCCATCACCTGAATGGGGACTGGAAAGTTGGGGTGGTGCATTTGGTCGGAAAGGCGCTGTTTGATTGTAGTGCCATCCGGGGCGATCGCGCCGTAAATGTGAAAGCAGTTCCCTGGGATAAAAGCAGGAGTAAAAAAGGGAAATCCTTGAATGTGATCCCAGTGAGTGTGGCTGAATAACATATGGGCTTCGACAGGCATCTGCCGCAGCAAATTGAGGCCAAGGACTCGTAAACCAGTACCACCGTCAAAGATCAGACGTTTTTTGCCCAACCGCATTTCTACGCAAGAGGTATTCCCTCCGTAGCGAATTGTTTTGCTACCGGGGGTAGCTATGCTGCCCCGCACGCCCCAAAACTGAACGACAAACTCGGTCAAAGGGCTAGTTTCCTTACTGGCTTTGTCATCAGAAGGCTGTGGAATGGCTGCGGACTGTGAGGAATCAGGCATCTTTTTTAGCTTTACGCGCAGGAACTTGGGAGTTGAGAACTTAATTTTTTAATTTTAGAAGTAAAACAAATTATTCAGCCTTCAGGCAGTGAGGTTAGAAAGTTTCCTCAAAACTATAAAATGTTTGAGAGCGAAATAGTCGAAGCACCTCAATTGAAATCTAATATATCCTTAATTTGGAATTTACCCACACCATAATCAGATTTGGTGTGGGAGTATGTGATTCTGATTACACTTTCCAAATGTGGCCTAGGGGCTTATTTGCGATCGGCTGCGATGCACTGTTCCACTAATGCCATTACTTTATCGACGTCTTGCCACCCCAGAATTTCTGTAACTTTTTTCTCCAGATTTTTGTAGGATCTGAAAAATTCGGCTATTTCATCTAAGCGGTGGGGTGCTACATCTTTGAGGGACTTATAATGGGCGTAGCGTGGGTCTTTGTCGGGAACGCACAATAGTTTCTCGTCTCTGTCGCCTCCATCGATCATTTCTAGCATTCCGATCGGACGGGCGAGAATCACGCACCCTGGAAATGTGGGCTCATCCATCATCACCATGCCGTCGAGGGGGTCGCCATCATCGGCTAGGGTGTTGGGGATGAAGCCGTAGTCGCACGGATATTGCACTGAGGAAGATAGCACGCGATCGAGTGCAAAGGCTTGTAACTCTTTATCAAACTCGTATTTGTTTTTGCTACCGGCGGTAATTTCGATCAGGACATTGAGTAGTCCTGGTTTTGGCTGTGCCGGAATTAGCGATAAGTCCACAATAATATCTCCAAGTTAACAGATGATTGAGGGTAAGTGCTACTTGCCAAATCCCTTAGATAGTATTTTACGGGCGATCGGGCCCAAAGGCTGCATGAGATTGAGAGAAAGCCGGAAGTGCGATCGACTCGGAGAATCAGCAGCATCCCATTGAGTGTAGGGCGAAGCATTACGGCAGATATATGGGTCATAGGCAGAGATTTACTACCGTAATGCTTCGCCTCTGCGGATCTGTTGGCAAAAATGGGATAATCCCCCGTGTGCGATCGAAATGCTCGATGTTAACTGATATCAAATCCGTTTGCATTGGAATAATATAAACGGAGGAGACGGCAGTGCCGTGTCCCTACAATTTATCGCGGTAGGGACACGGCA
>NZ_JAKJHX010000152.1 GCF_021648855.1 Tychonema litorale BBK16
AAACAAAAATAAGGAGCGTTACATTTCATTAACTCACCCTAAAGCGATCGCTATTACTGTGAGTCGTGATTTTTAGGCGATCGCTTATCGCTTCTTAAATTTAGCGATCGCCTAGAACTTCTCGGAACTCAACCATTTTTGCTTGCCTAATCTCGGATAGAAATAACCGAGTTTAACGGATATATCGCTCTTGATATAACGGTTTGCTTAAGGGGCTGCAAGCGGATCGTTAGACTGCTAGGGTAATGCAACTCTATAAGGGATAAAACGCGACTAATTTATGAGTCTGAAAGTTAGGTTGATTCTTGGCCTTACAGGTTTTGAAGTTTTAGGTACTTGATGTTGCCAATATTCTTGGGTTTTGCCTTTCATAATTAACAGGCTACCATGAGTCAAATTAATATCTACTCTCCCCTGCTCCTTTTTAACTTTATGTCTAAGTTGAAACTTTCTCTCTCCCCCGAAGCTGAGAGAAGCTATAACTGGTTGTTTCCCCAGTTCTGGTTCATCATCACTATGCCATGCAATACTATCTTGACCATCACGATAAAGATTAAGGAGAACACTGTTAAATGAGAATTTAGTAATCTCTTCAACTCGGCTTTTTATATAAAGCAATATTGGCAACCAAGGCTCTGGTTCCATCGCTATCCTTGAATAAACATAGCGTTTACCAGTATCTCCATACCAAGCAGTTAGTCTTGGTATATCGACCTCTTTCCCGTAACATTTAATTTTCTCTTGTCTCCAACAAACTTGTGATAAGAGTGTTTGGAAAATTTTGTCGCTCTCCTCACCAGAAAAACAAGTAGAATACAAATCAACCTCTGCATCGGGAATGGACAGATGATTTATCTCTAAGTATGAGAATATTTCTGCCTTATCCCAAAGGCTCAGAGACAGTTGTGTATCGCTATGATATTCCATAAAAGATAAGAAGTTCTAGCTTTAGCTCACTGCTTAATTCCAATGCTGTAGACTACATTCCAAGTCAATCGAGGTTGCCTTTCATCTCGAAGAGTGTCGTATACATTCCCTAATGCTATCGGATCTTCTTCAAGTCTGCCTTGAGATTCCGTAAAGGGTGAAAGTAATAATCCTGATTCCTCTGCAATATTAGCCATACGGGTTTGCCACATATAACCACGCCTCTCTATAAATACAAAACGTGCACCAGAAGGTGCAAATTCAGCAACTTTGCCTAAAAAGGCTCTTAGTCCTGGATCATCATTAAATACTTCAGACAACAAAAAATTTATTACATACACATCTTGTCCCCAAACATTACCCAGATAAGGAATTCGATCTAATTGAGTAACATCGCAAGCCAGAAAATTACCTGCTGGTATCATGGGCCAGTTAGATCGATTCAAACCATACAATTTTCTAAAAGAATCGTTAATTTGATCCCGTATTCCGTACCAGGAACTTGTCCATTCCTCAACTCTGTCAAGGAGTTGAAAATCCACACTAATACTATGTTCAAGATTCTGTTGAGCAAAAAACTTTGCCATCGCCAACAACTCTGTACCTGGGCCAGCACCAAAAGCACAGATTTTTATCTCATGACGATCCTTTGCAATTCCCAAGACATATTGATTTAAGTCTGGATTGGATTCGAGAACATACTGAAAGGTACTGGAATTAGCAGCAGCAACAATATACAAGTATGCAAGTCGGCAAGCAGGAGAGCGGTAGTTTAAATCAGGAACTTGGTTTGAGTACCATTGTGCTTGATTACGTTCAGCCTCCTCCACAATAAGCTCATATATTTCATCCACTGTCTTGTTTAAGTGATCTGCAATGAAATCAATTTCTCGCTCCATAACTGAACCTAAGAGTTCAAACAAATTTATCGTCATTTAAAAGGCTACTCCTTATTGTTTAGTTTAATTCCGGTTTAAATTGCTAGTTGAATCGCAGCAAATACGCCACGCGGTTAAGAGTTTCGTTGGTTTGTCGATCCCAACGAGAAATTCTTTTGCGGAGGCAAACTTTAGCATACTATATCAAGTTCCATATTTGGCGGTCGATAGAATTTGAAGTTGTAACTCAATTGCGGTTTAATTACTTTACTAAGGATAAATTACCACAAATTTCACTTTTAGTCAAATGCGATCGCTCAAACCCAGTAAATTTATCCCAGTTTGATTATTTATCCGCATTCTAATCACTATCTTGCTCTATTCATGTATATCATACCACAGCAAGGTTTTAATGTCAAAGATGCGAGGGTATCCTTTAACTCCAAGGGTGAACCCATCTATTTAACAGCTAGCAGCGATCGCAGCACGAATATTCAAGGACTTTTGCAGGCGAAGGCAATACTTGAAAGTAATCAGTAAAGATTGCTGGTGATGGAGCAATTTATGGAACGAGGGGCGATGTTCCGCTACTACTCCTTGCCGATCGCGCTGCCATCTTTCCTGGACACAGTTTGACACACCTGCTATTTTTCAAAGCCAAGATTTGGAATTTTTGCGCTTTCAATCCTGTTTTCCTATTATATTAAATAGGTGAGCAATTTTGTATGAAAAAAGTAATGCAACGATTTAATTTAACTATACTCAAACAGTTCTGGTCGATCGCAAAATCATACTGGTCAAGCGATGAAAAATGGCGGGCGCGCGGCTTATTGCTATTAGTCATCCTGTTATCCTTTGGCTACACGGGGCTAAGCGTGCTGCTCAACAACAAGCGAGGCGAGCTAATCTCGGCATTATCGGCTCATGATGAAGCTAGATTTTGGCAAACGATTCTAATTTTTGCCGCAACATTAGTCGTTTATGCACCATTATATGCGGGCTATGATTATTTGCGCGATCGCCTGGGCTTGGAGTGGCGGCGATGGCTGACTAACTATTTTGTCGATCGCTACTTCCAGAATCGCGCATTTTACAATCTAAATCATGCCGATGCTGACATTGACAATCCCGATCAGCGGATTGCTGAAGATGTCAAAAGTTTTACCCAGGAATCGTTAAAACTACTGCTAGTGGTAGTTGATTCTTTGTTGGCCGTAGCGGCCTTTAGTGGCGTGCTGTGGGGCATTTCTAAGCCGTTAATCTTGTTTTTGGTGCTCTACGCCCTGGCTGGCACTTTGGCGACAGTTGGGGTATTCGGGAAGCCTTTAATGCGACTCAATTTTGGGCAGCTTAAAAAAGAGGCTGATTTTCGGTTTAGTTTAGTGCGGGTGCGAGAAAATGCGGAGGCGATCGCCTTTTATCAGGGAGAACCGCGTGAGTCAGCTCAAATCAAAGGCAGATTTGTCGAAGCTTTTGATAATTTCAAGCGCTTAATCTTTTGGGAGTTGAATCTCAATATCCTGACTAACGCCTATGAATTTATCCCGTTCATTTTGCCTGCAATTGTAGTCGCCCCCGGCATTTTTGCGGGTGATTTAGAAGTTGGGAAAGTTACCGAGGCGCAAGGAGCTTTTATCCGAGTCTTTTTCTCGCTCAATCTAATTGTGGCGCGCTTTCAATCCCTTGCTACTTTCGGCGCGGGTGTCGAGCGTTTGTACACATTTTTAGAGTGTTTGGAAACTCACCACTTAACTTCTCAGGAGTCTGAGGGGGTTCAGGAAACAAGTATCAAAACTGAAATTGCCGATCGACTGGCGATCGAAAACATGACCCTCCAAACACCAAACCGTCAACGGACTTTAGTGGAGGATCTATCTGTGAAACTCTCTACTGGCGAGGGTTTGCTGGTGAGAGGGCCTAGCGGTTGCGGCAAGAGTTCTTTGCTAAGGGCGATCGTTGGATTGTGGGATGCAGGGACTGGTACAATTTTGCGGCCTACCCTTGATCAAATGTTGTTTTTGTCGCAGCGGCCTTACATGATTTTAGGGACGTTACGCGATCAAATGCTGTATCCAAATATGGATTCGGAAGTTGAAGATTCGCAGTTGAGGGAAATTTTAATTCAGGTGAATTTACCCAACTTAGAGCAAAGTTATGGAGGATTTAACACTGAACAAAACTGGGCAGAACTTCTATCTTTAGGAGAACAACAGCGCTTAATTTTCGCACGTCTGCTGCTAAACAAACCTAGTTATGCCATTTTAGATGAGGCTACTAGCGCCCTAGATCCTCACAATGAAAAACATTTATACCAACAGTTACAAGAATCTGGTATGACATTTTTGAGCATTGGACATCGAGAAAGTTTGAGTAATTATCACCAGTCTATTTTGGATTTAACCGCCGATCGCACCTGGTCACTAAAATCATCTGAACCTCTACCTGTTTTGACTTCTAATAATCTTGTTGTTGAAGATATCAAGATAGAAACGGAGGAGACGGCTTAGCCTTCGTCCCTACCCCGATAAATTGTAGGGAAACGGCACTGCCGTCTCCTCATTCTTGATTGCTGAGATAGAAACGGAGGAGACGGCACTATTCTCAAGAATGGGCAATATGCCGTTCCACAAAAAATAAATTTTCTTGTGGAACAGGCATCTTGCCTGTTCATAAAAGGCTAATTGAGCAAATCCAGGATCTCTTGAGAAGTAGTGGAATCCAGTGCTCCAGTTGGTTTATCGGCGAGGGCTAAGATACGGGCGGGCGATCGCGAATTCCACTCAACGATGAAACTAACGCAGTGACTAGCATTGCCATACCTGCTGTGACGAATAAACCAGTCAAATTTACTTCCATTAACACTCCAGAAATTGCCTGAGAAAATGGATCGAGAGCAACAGAGGCAAACATGACTAAACTCATCATTCGTCCTTGCATATGAGTTTCAGTCTGTTGTTGCAGCCAAGTGAGTCCCAGCACTCCAACAATACCACCGCTCAAACCCATCAGAGCAATGACCACTGATGCCATCCAAGCTTGTTGCATCAAACCCAGTACGATCAGCCCTAAGCCCAGTGCGGATGCTAGTAGAACCAAAGGTGTTTTAAGGTCTTTAATTGCACTGAGTCGGCTAGCAACAACAACGCCGAACAGTGCCCCAATTCCATACGCAGATTGCAAGTAGCCAAATGTAGTCGCACTGCCATCAAAACGCACCCTTACTAATTCAGCAACGCCAATCACGATCGGCCCTAAAACGGCAAAATTTATCATCGCAATCATCTGTAAGCTAATGCGAATCTCAGGCTGTTTCCAGGCGTAGCGAAGCCCTTCAATGATTGCACCCATTAATGAGACTGGATGAGGTTCAACAGCACGCACTCGCGATCGAATTTTGACCAAGGAAATCAACAGACTTCCGATCGCAAATAAAACGGTGTCGATTGCAAAGGCGATCGGGAGATCGAAAGTACCAATGATAATTCCAGCCGCAGCCGGCCCAACAACGTTGGTAATTTGTTCGCTCCCTTGCATCCAAGCATTTGCCAATCCTAAACGCGATTTACTAACAAATTGAGGCAGTAGTGACAGCATCGCCGGATATAGAAAAGCTTCCGACAAACCAAATAGGGCGGCGATGAGAATCACAACGTTGAGATGAAATATATCAAAGAACATCAGTGCCGTAATTAACCCAATCAAAGCGGTATTACTTGCGGCAGCGATCGCCGCGACAGCATGGGCTGGAAACCGATCGCCGATCGCTCCTCCAACCAGCATGAACAGCCCACGTGGAATTGCGGCTGCCATCAACACGCTACCTAGAGCAAAGCCTGAACCTGTTTTTTCGAGAACCAGCCAAGTTAAAGTGACAAACCAAAACTGCGACGCACACAGAATAAAAGTTTGCCCTAACCAAAGCCAACGAAAGTTGGGCAATTGTAATACGGAACGCATGATTGACCTCGATAATAATTCATCACTAAAACCTGAAAATTAGTGATTTTGAATCGGCTGAATGTTTAGCTCTGTCTGCCATTGGGTCAAAGGTTTATCCCATGCCTCTTCCCACTTTTGAGCAAACAAAGACTGAGCTGTTTCGCCCATCCGCCAACCTTGTCCGATCGCCGCTAATAAGGATGGTAACTGTGTGGGATCGAACAATGTACTCGCGATTAAACTATTGGCAATCAACATCGATGCCAGCGGGTAAGGAAACTGAGGCAGATGAAATGCCTGTAATCCAATTTCACCGATTCCCGATGTATTAAATCCAGTTAAAATGTGCCAGATATCGTGAGTTTGGCTGAGGCGCAGTTCCACATAATGAGCATCCGATTCGGCAGTCATCCCCAGATGTAAATTGGGAGTGAGTCCCGATTTTTTCATCACTTTGGCATAGATATAGCCGAGGGAATTCTCAGGATAGGTCAGCAATTGGTTGAGATCGTGGGCGGGGGGAATATAGCGATCGCCAATCAATTCAGCACAAGCTGGATCGCGCTTGAGGTGTTGCGCTGCCAAATCGAAAGCGGGGGTTTCCAACAAGCCATACAACATCTCATCGACTGATTTGAGGCTATCATCACCCATCAATATGGCAATGAAAGACTTGAAAATTAGCATTTTTTGAAGCAGTTTCATGACAAAATCTCCAGATAGTTAGGAATAACTCGATCGAGTAAAATCTCTTACTCGACAAATTCAGGTAAGATATGAGTGATACTCATATTTGTATAATACGAGCAACGCTCATGTTATGTCAAGTAAAATATGAGCATTGCTCAAATATCTTCCAAGGCTAGTTAGAATAATGGCGATCGATTCAGCAAAATCATCTGGAATGCGGCGACAACCTCGTCAGGCTCGAAGTCAGGAGCGGGTGAGTCAAATTTTGGATGTAGCCGAACAGATGTTTATTACTGAGGGCTATGCTGCTGCAACGACGAATGCGATCGCCGCCCGTGCGAAAGTACCAATTGGTTCGCTTTATCAGTTTTTTCCTGATAAGGCAGCCATTGTGAAAGCGTTAGCCATGCGATATACAGAGCAACTCCACCAACGGTTTGCGGAGTTAGACTCGATCGATTTGAACAATCTGCCCTTATCCATCTATGTCGATCGGCTCATTGATGTCACAGATCAATTTTTCACCGATCGTCCGGGCTATCATGCCATCTTCATGCAGGTGCAGGGGACGATTCCAGAATTAGAGGAAATCGAAAATGCTGCTGATACCCAACTCATTGAGGATTTTGCAACATCTTTGTCCCTGTACTATTCAGATTTACAACCTGCCGATTATGAAGCGATCGCCTTTGTACTGGTGAAAGCGATCGGTACCTTACTGTGGTTGTCTCTTAGTCAAGAGAAAAGTTTTCGGCAACGGCTGGTAGCAGAAACGAAACGATTCACTTTCAACTATTTACAAAGCTATTTCCCATCAGATAAAAGACTAACGGATTTGTAGATCGTAAACCTAATCGCGTTGGCGTAGCATCTCGCTTGCGAGAATCGAGGTTATTTCGATAATTCTCAAAGATGAGTATTTTAGCGCGAGCATTAATCGCTATCTAGTTTTCAAATTAATCTATTCCTATTGATATAGATTGTACTTAAAAAGTCGGAGCAAAATATCTGTCTATTGATAGATTCATTTACTGGCAATTACGAGTCTAGTTAAAGTGGATAGATCGAAGATAAATTTAACACAATAAAATCAGAAAAAACTTATATCAAATCCGTTGATATCGAAATTATTCATCTCTTTCTCTGCGGTCTGTGCGGCAAGAGCAGTTTAATCATTCCGAAACAACCGTGAACAATAATATTTTATTACTGTGAGGATGGCTGTGATGTTGATTAGTCCATCGAATACTTCAACCAATCCGCACTCAACCGATCGATCGGTGCCTGCTCATCCAAGCGTTCATCTTGGTATGGGTGCAAACCTATTTGACGGTGGGTGTTCGTTTCGAGTCTGGGCACCAAATGCGATCGCAGTTTCAGTTTCCATTTGGCGTGACGAACAGATGTCCCAAGTTTCACTCGCGCCAGAACCAAGTAATCCTAGCTATTGGTCAGTTGATGTTGCGGGTGTTGTAGCCAATCAATTCTATCAGTTCTCAATCGAAAACAAAGGCGGCGATGCCACAAATCCCGGCGGTACGGTTACTCGTGTGGATGCCTATGCACGGCAAGTCCAAAGTGCTGAAGATAACGCCAGAGGAATCATCGTTGATTGGCAGCAAAAATGGTCTGAGTTTACTACGCCCAAATTTGACGATCTGATTATCTATCAGGCTCATGTCGGCTCATTTGCCGGACTACACGATCGCCTCAACATTCCAACTTATGCCACATTTGCCGACTTTCAGACGAAGCTGGAATACATTCGAGAACTCGGATTTAACGCACTGCAATTATTGCCGATCGCCCAAGTTGATGGCGTGGATAACGAAGGCTATGGGGCCACGAACCTGTTTGCACCTCATGATGGATACGGGACTCCGGCAGAGCTCCGATCGCTCGTTGATGCCGCACATTCTCACGGTCTCGCCGTGATTTTTGATGTGGTCTATCATCATGCTTCTACCACTCACAATCATTACTGGCAATATGATGGAAATACGACTGATAGTGGCGGCATTTATTTTGAAGATCCGTTTCAATATGAACCAGCCCGTGATGAAGATGGTCGATCGTTTGCTCACTGGAAATCGGAAGTGCAAAACTTTCTACTTGACAACGCGCGGATGCTGTTAAATGAGTATCATGGTGATGGTTTGCGGTTTGATATGGCGCACAACCTGACGTGGGAATGTACTCAGCATATTATTGCGGGACTACGAGAAAATCCCTATTGGCAAGATAAGTATTTGATTGCAGAATGGACGGGAAATCAACAGGATCGCTGGGGTAAAGTAATCCGCGAATTAGGATTCAATGCAGTTTGGGGCATCGCCGATCCGTTCGCCTATCGTCAGGCCGCAAATGCAGAGAATGCGATCGATGAACTAAAGTCATTTATCGGCTGGATGGGATTCGATCGCCCTTGGAATTTAGTTCGCTATTTGCTTGGTTCACACGATCAAATTGCTGATGGGAATAGTGGGAATCAACGTCAGAATCGCTATTTTGTTGAGCTATTTGGAGGACGAGATAACTGGTATGCGCGAGCGAAAGCGCGACTTGGTTGGGCATTAAATGTGGCGATTCCCGGTACCCCGATGCTGTTTATGGGATCGGAATGTCATCACTGGGGTTATTGGTGGCCAAATCCCGATCGCAATCCAGCGACTTCAGAACATCGATTTGACTGGGAAATTGCCGGAGATGCGATCGGTATCCCCATGCGAAACCTGGTAAGAGATGTCAATTGGGTACGCTGGAACAATCCGGCTTTACGCAGTTCTACTTTGCAATTCATCCATGAAGATCGCGCGAATACAGTCTTAGCTTTCAAACGCTGGCATGAGTCCGGCAATATTGTGGTGGTGGTTGTGAATTTGAGCGATCGTCAATGGCAAGAACATGATTATGGGATTCATATGGGAACAGAAACAGGTCGGTGGGAAGAAATTTTTAATTCTCAAGCACCTCAATATGATGGTTGGAATGATTCGGGAAACTATGAGTACAATCTGCGAGTTCAGGAAGACGGAAAGCTCTATATGAATCTTCCCAAATGGTCGGTTTTGATGTTTAAAAAACAATAGATTAATTAGATAGGCAACAAAATAAATATTCCTCATCCCTCTCTTCTCTGCGCCCTCTGCGCTCTCTGCGGTTAAAAAATCCGATCCAACTCACATCTTGCACCAATGTCAGCAACGGGCTAGAAGCCCGTTCCACAAAGAGTGAATTTTCTTGTGGGATGGGCATCCTGCCCGTCCATAAAAGGCTTATTGAGAATGGTGCAAGATCTCAGATCCAACCGAAATTGATATCACAAAATAACATCATTCTTTGTAGCCAATGATTTAACCCACAATCCTAACTAAAGATATACCCAATTTAAAATGCCAACAGCAACAGACTTTAAAGACTATTACACCATCCTAGGAGTCAGCAAAACAGCAACTCCCGAAGAAATCAAACGAGCTTATCGCAAACTTGCTCGTAAATACCATCCCGATTTAAATCCTGGAGATAAAGACGCAGAGGCAAAATTCAAAGACCTGAATGAAGCAAATGAAGTGCTTTCCGATCCAGAGAAACGGCCGAAATACGATCAATTTGGTGAACATTGGAACCATCCTGGTTACAGTGAAGCGCCACCATCTAGAGGAACTAATTCTGGGACGGTTGACTTCGATCAATATGCCGATTTTGATTCATTTATTAACGATTTACTAGGTCGATCGCAAAACGGATCGCAACGCAGAACCAACGCAACCAGCGGCTTTAATGATTTTGGTGGCGGATTTCGCTCCCAAGCCCCCGCACCGGATAGCGAAGCTGCGATCGCCCTGACATTTTCCGAAGCGTTTCACGGTGTCCAAAAACGCCTGCAATTCGACGATGAAACGATTAACGTTCGCATTCCCGCAGGCGCAAAACCAGGTAGTCGCATTCGCCTCAAAGGTAAAGGCCGCGCGAGTCCGTTTTCTCAACAGCGTGGCGACTTATATCTAACTATTGAAGTGTTGCCACATTCCTTATTTCGATTTGAGGAAAATGACCTCGTTTGTGACGTGCCAATTCGCCCCGATGAAGCGGTTTTAGGGGCCGAAATCAGCGTGCCCACACCGGATGGTAGCGTGACGATGAAAGTGCCTAAAGGAGTGCGATCGGGACAATCGCTCAGACTGCGCGGCAAGGGCTGGACATTGCAAAAAGGGGGACGCGGCGATCTACTCGCCAAACTCGCGATTGTCACGCCAAAAGACTTAAGTGCGATCGAGCAAGAATGCTATGAAAAAATCCAAGCCAATACTAATTTTAACCCCCGCGCCCAGTTAGAGGAGATTAAATTATGAGCTTTAGCCTTTCAACAATCGTGGTTTCACTCGAAGGTGAGCAACTTTACACCTTTGAATATGCTGCATTTGTGACGGAAACTTCGATCGCAATTGTACAAGTTTATGTTGAGTTAGGGGTAATCGAGGCGATCGGCTCAATGCTGCATCGCCGCGAAATTGCTCGAATTGCTCAGATTCAGCGCTTGCGTCAAGACTTGGGCTTGAACTTAGCCGGAGCCGCAATGGTGCTCGATATGGCGGCTGAAATTGCCCAATTGCGGGCACAACTCAAGGCGCATCAAACTTATCGATCGACAGTTGAATAACAAGTAAAAGTTACAGGTTGAAAATTAAATTATGCCCATAATTCAATACGGTTTAGATAAACTCAAAGTCCCCATTCTGAAGGGGAATTTATATCAATTCCGGCTGCGCCGGAATCATATAGAGGAGACGGCAGTGCCGTGTCCCTACAATTGATCGCGGTAGGGACACGGCACTG
>NZ_JAKJHX010000153.1 GCF_021648855.1 Tychonema litorale BBK16
AGCGCGATCGCTTTTACTTTTGCCGATCGTACCTGAGAATGAAACAGCCCTGCCCTGGATGGAGGTATCGGCAATGACTTTCTGGATGGAGATTTTGGTAAGAGTAGTCTTACTGGTGGCGATGGAGATGACACGCTGCGAGGCGGCTTAAATTTGGATGGCGGTGCGGGTAATGACAGCCTCATTGGTAACTTCCAAAGCCTAGTCTTAGGAGGAGATGGCAATGACTTTCTCAGTGGTAGCACCTTAGAAGGGGGTGCTGGCGATGATACCCTTGCTGGATTTAACAATGGTAATGTGCTGCGAGGCGGTGCAGGTGGCGATCGCTATCTCCTCCCGCCTGACCGAACTCAAATGCAAATTCAGGATACAGGTGGTATCGATCGCCTAGACTTTACTAATTTTAGCGGTAATATCAGTACCAGTCCTACGCTGTCGCTGTCATTGTCATCGGGAAATACAGGCTTGACGCGACAAGGCACGAGTTTACTGATTGACATCAACAGAGATGGTATCGCACGGGCTACGGATGACATTGTAATTTCCGACTTCTTCGGTGCATCGGCGACAGTCGAAGGTGTTGGGTTCATCGAAACTGTGGGCAACCTCGCTGGTAGCGCAATTCTGGCTGCTAACCTCACTGAGGCTACCGCTGCACCTGGAAGCACTGCAACCAGTGGTACACCTGGCAACGATAACCTCACAGGCACTGCCAGCAATGACAACATCTCAGGGCTTGAGGGTAATGACACCCTCGCTGGCTTAGATGGCAACGACACCTTACTAGGCGGTGCAGGAAACGACAACCTCAGTGGGGGTGGCGGAAATGACAGCCTCCTTGGTGCCGAAGGCGATAACACCCTGGATGGAGGTATCGGCAACGACTTTCTGGATGGAGGTTTTGGCAGGAACAGTCTGACTGGTGGCGATGGAGATGACACGCTGCAAAACGGCTTGAATTTGGATGGCGGTGCGGGCAATGACCGCCTCTTTGGTAACTTCAACGGCATCGTCTTAGGAGGAGATGGCAACGACTTTCTCAGTGGTAGTGGTAATAGCACTTTAGATGGGGGTGCTGGCGATGATACGCTTAATGCCGGATTTAGCAGTGGAAATGTGCTGCGAGGCGGTGCAGGTAACGATCGCTATCTCATCCAGCCTGACCCGACTAAAATTCAAATTCAGGATACAGGTGGTATTGATCGCCTAGACTTTCTAGATTTTCAGGGTAATATCAGTACCAGCCCTACCCTGTTGTCCTTGTCATCGGGCAATACAGGCTTGACTCGACAAGGCACGAGTTTACTGATTGACATCAACAAAGATGGTATCGCGCGGGCTACGGATGACATTGTAATTTCCGACTTCTTCGGTGCATCGGCGACTGTCGAAGGTGTTGGCTTCATTGAAACTGTGGGCAACCTCACTGGTGCGGCAATTCTGGCTGCTAACCTCACTGAAGCTACCGCTGCACCCGGAAGCACTGCAACCAGTGGTACACCTGGCAACGATAACCTCACAGGCACTGCCAGCAATGACAACATCGCAGGCTTAGATGGCAATGACACCATCAGTGGCTTAGATGGCAACGACACCTTACTAGGCGGTGCAGGAAACGACAACCTCAGTGGGGGTGGAGGAAATGACAGCCTCCTTGGTGGTGACGGCGATACCCTGGATGGAGGTATCGGCAATGACTTTCTGGATGGAGATTTTGGTAAGAGTAGTCTTACTGGTGGCGATGGAGATGACACGCTGCGAGGCGGCTTAAATTTGGATGGCGGTGCGGGTAATGACAGCCTCATTGGTAACTTCCAAAGCCTAGTCTTAGGAGGAGATGGCAATGACTTTCTCAGTGGTAGTGGTAATAGCACTTTAGATGGGGGTGCTGGCGATGATACGCTTAATGCTGGATTTAGCAGTGGAAATGTGCTGCGAGGCGGTGCAGGTAACGATCGCTATCTCATCCCATCCAATGCGATTCAACTGCTGCAAATTCAGGATACAGGTGGCATCGATCGCCTAGATTTTGTTGACTTCAACGGTAATATCAGTACCAGCCCTACGCTGTCTCTGGCTTTGTCATCTGGAACTACAGGCTTAGCCCGACAAGGCACGAGTTTAGTGATTGACATCAACAGAGACGGCATCGTCAGGGCTACGAATGACATTGTAATTTCCGACTTCTTCGGTGCATCGGCGACTGTTGCAGGTGCTGGCTTCATCGAAACTGTGGCTAACCTCGCTGGTAGCGCGATTCTCGCTGCTAATTTACCAGATGTGCCCACCACACCAACACCAGCAGTGACAACACCCACACCAGTGGTAACAACACCAACACCAGCGGTGACAACTCCCACACCCACCGCGCCAACACCCATACCCATCCCAATACCAATACCAACACCAGCTACAACACCAACACCAACACCAACACCCACACCAACTCCCACACCCACACCTACACCTACACCTACACCCACACCCACACCTCTCGCGTCACCTCTGACATTCACAGCGGCTAACGCACCTACATTCACAAACGCACCCACAGCAACAGGTTCAGCGCCACAGACTAACGGCGGCAACGCCAATGACGTCCTCGTTGGCAACGACTCCAAGAACATCCTCTATGGCAACAAGGGAAATGACACCTTGGTAGGCAATGGCGACGACGACATACTCTTTGGAGGCAAAGGTGATGACGGCTTATTCGGCGATGCCGGCAACGATATCCTCAGTGGCAACCTTGGGAATGACACCCTGGTTGGTGGCGACGGTAACGATACCGAGTTTGGAGGAAAAGGCGACGACATTTTGTTTGGCGGCACCGGTAACGATGTCCTCGCGGGCGATCGAGGTAACAATACTTTATTCGGCGGCGATGGTAGCGACAGTCTGTACGGCGGCCAAAATAATGATGTTTTGTTTGGCGGTAATGGCAGCGATTTCCTCTTTGGCAAAGAAGGCAATGATGCCCTGATTGGCTTTGACGGCACTGCTGCTAACCCAGGGCTGGGCGAAATCGATACGCTGATTGGTGCAGAAGGCAATGATACTTTCTTGCTGGGAAATTCCACCAAGTTCTACTACAGTGATGGCATTGATACCGCCACTGGCGCAGGTGATTACGCTTTGATTGTCGGTTTTAACCCGATCGAAGATATCATCCAACTTCAAGGTGCTCCTAGCACATACGTCTTCGGTGGTTCTCCCGCAGGTTTGCCTGTTGGAAACGCTATCTTCAAGAAGACTGCGGGTTCGGATGAATTAATTGCGATCGTTCAACCAGTTTCTGCCTTTGGCCCTGATAGTGCTTCTTTGCGCTTCGTCTAAGGGTAAAGCCAATAGTCCGGCAGGGGTTTCAACCCCTGTCGGACTCGCGAGTTCACTAACGGATTTTGCCGGCTGACAGCTTCAGTTGACACTCCTTCGGCACCGCGCCATGTCCAGGACTCAAAATCCCATGATCAAAATCCGAAAATAGGTGTACAATACTTTTCTAGTCAGTTTTTACCCCCATTCCTACAAGGTAAAAAAGACTAAGCGCGGACGTAATTCAGTGGTAGAATGTCAGCTTCCCATGCTGAACGTCGTGGGTTCGAGCCCCACCGTCCGCTTTAAATTGTAGGTGGCTTCTCTTAGTCCGCGCAGGCGGACTTTGTTTGTGTAGAAGCGATTTCAATCGCCGAAGTTTAAAGGTTTTCTTTTATTCCCCTTTCCTGGGACGAAATTTTGTATAGTAGCAATTTCAATTGCCGAAGTTTAAAGGTTTTTAACTATGATTGATGTTGGTTCTTTAGTCCGATCGCCCAAAAACGATTTGGGAGTCGGAAAAGTGGTCGAATTCTCCCGCACCGAAGCCCTAATTGAATATTTTTGCTCAGTAAAAAACCGCCTTAGCAAAACCATCCCCCTAGCTTTACTCCAAGAAGCTAGACTTCAGCGCCAAACCCGATGCTACCTCTGGAGCACTACCCAAGAACGCTGGATTATTGGTCGGATTTATGACTGGGATGAAGATAAAATGCTGTACGACATTGACTTGCCGGATAGTCAAAGTATACAAGCAGATGAAACGGAAATTTATGTGCGCTGCAATATCCCGATCGCCGATCCGATCGACATCCTAGCAGTCAAAGGACAAGAAACACCCTATTTTCACGATCGCCGACTCGCATTCGTTCAATCTGCGATCGCTCAACGAGCCGTCAGTCGCGGTATGACAGGTTTAATTTCTGCTAACATAGACCTCTATCCGCACCAAGTTGAAGTTGTGCGGCGCGTCCTAGAAGACCCAATTGGACGCTATTTATTGGCAGACGAAGTAGGATTGGGCAAAACAGTAGAAGCTGGGACAATTCTTCGCCAATATCTCTTAGATGAACCAAGTGGCCGCGCTGTTGTACTCGTTCCGAAATACTTGCTAGAACAGTGGCGCGATGAGTTGGAAAATAAGTTCTATTTGTCTCATTTTGCTGACAGAGTGCAACTTGTTTCTCTGAGTGAAATCAATCAAGTTAGTCGCAATGCTAATTTGGATTTTCTGATTGTCGATGAAGCCCATCATGTGGCTGCAATGGCCTATTCAGGCGATCGGGGTCAGAAGCAATGCTTTGAAATTTGCCAAACTCTCGCTCACAAAAGCAGAAATTTATTGCTATTATCGGGGATGTCTGCGATCGGTCACGAGCAGGATTTTCTGACAATGCTGCACTTGCTAGACCCCACAACTTACCGTCTTGATGATTTGGCAAATTTCAAAGAACAGGTGCAAAATCGTCAGGAAATCGGCCGCGTTTTGCTCGACTTCCGAGAAGGAGCAAAGCCTGTTGTTTTGAAACCAAAACTTGCTGAAATCCGCACTCTTTTTGCAACAGACGATTATTTGATCGGATTAGCAGATGAGTTGGAAAGTTGTTTGGAAACTGAAAAAGCGACAGAGTGCGATCGCATTATCAGAACTATTCGCACTCACATCAGTGATACCTATCGCCTCTACCGCCGAATGCTTCGCAACCAGCGAGATGCAGTCGAAGATGTGATTTTCGATCGCGATGCTATCCCCAAAGTCGAATACGATCTGAATGACGAACAGTGGTCAGAAATTCACACAATTCTCGAAAATTGGCGCACTCTCGCTCCGCAAAAGACCGCCTATCAAAGAATTTTTCTGCTGTTTTTCCGCACTTCTGGTACTTGGTTAAATGTTTTAGAACGGGTTGTGAAAGCTCGTTTGCAAAAGAAATCGACTGCGGAACTCGATCGCGAATTTGGATCGAAGTACATGGGGATGGTGACTCAAACTGCGCTGTTTTCAGGAGAAAGCACCATCCTAGAATCCTTGCTGAATGCCGTCGAAAAGCCCCAGGAAGGAGCCGACAGACTGAGTTTGTTGCGAATTGCTGTAATCCGATTCCTCGGCGTTACCTTGAAGATTCCGCCGGAATATCACAGCAATCCTCGCGATTTGTTGTCCAGAATTCAACAGCAAATTAAAAGACCGCTTCCCGGTGATAAATTCCCAAAGATTGTCATCTTTACCAGTTTTACGGAAACTTGTAAAGCCATTGCGGAAAATTTAGCGAAGATTTTGGGTAAAAATGCGATCGCCAGTCATGAAAGTAGCAAATCTGCCACTGATGCAGAGGCGAATCTGAGACGGTTTAAAAATGAACAGAATTGCTTTGTCTTAGTTTGCGATCGATCCGCCGAAGAAGGGCTGAACCTGCAATTTGCCGATTGGTTCATTCACTTCGATTTACCGTGGTTTCCCAATCAGTTAGAACAAAGATTGGGCAGAGTCGATCGCATCGGTAGCAAAATGGGATTACAATTCTGTTTGTTTGCAGGCCCAGATTTACCAGAAAGTCCCCACGAAGCTTGGTATCAAGTTTTGAAAGATGGATTTGGCATCTTCAACAAGTCTATTACTAGCCTTCAATCTTATGTTGAAGAAAAACTTCCTAAACTTGAAGAAAAGTTGTTTAGTGAAGGAGCTAAGGGGCTAGTAATCGAAATTCAATCAATCAAAGCTGAAATCGAAAAAGAAAAAATCAAAATTAACGAACAACAGGTTCTTGATGAAATTGACTTGCTGGATGAAACCGCATCTCAGTATTTTGAATCTCTCGATGACTGCGACGCGAAACATAAAGAAATGCAGCGGGCTACGGAAGGTTGGATTTGTCAATCTCTCAATTTCAAACAAGTTGAACATCCAACTATATCCGGGTTAATGCGCTATCAACCTAGTCAAAAAACGTTGATTCCCTCGAACGATTTGAGGACGAGATTGATTCCCTATTGTCAGCAGTATGGGAGTTACAATCGCCGTGTTGCCCATCAAAATTCTGATGTCGCTCTTTACCGGATTGGTGAGGGATTAATCGATGCCCTGAGCTCTTATATTCGCTGGGACGATCGGGGTCAAGCTTTTGCATTGTGGCGACATGATGAAAGTTGGGATGCTGAGGAGGGTAAGGAGTGGTTTGGATTGCAATTTAATTATTCGATTCAGACTGATTTGCAGCCAGTTTCGCAAGTTTTGCAAGCCCAAAATATTGAGAATTACAACTTGAAAGCTTTGCAGAGACGCGCGGATTCTCTGTTTATTCCAACTTTTGAAACGGTGTTTGTGGATGCTCGGAATGAGTCGATGTTGTTGGTGGAAGATGGGGAACTTCTGAAGATTTTGCAGCGTGCTTATAAGGGGAAGGGCGGCCCGAATCGGGATTACAATTTGTCAAAAAATCGGACTGTGATTCTTGACAATTTTGTCGATCCGTTGGAATGGGATGATTTTTGTCAACGGGGGCGGGTGACTTCGGAGGAGTTGCTGCGCGGGCGAGGGGATTTTGTCGAAATGTGCGATCGATCGGCTGTGAGTGCTGCAATTCAACTAGATAACCGGGTGAATCAATTGCAATTGCGTTTGAATCGGCTGTCTCAATCTGAGCAACTTTTAGAGTCGGTTTTGGCTGATGAAATTAGCACGGAAAGTATGTTGAATCAAGCTGTTTTAGCGGGGATTCGTCAGCCGCGTCTGACTCTGGAATCGGTGGGATTTATTGTGATTTCTGGGCGTGCTCCTGTCAAGTCGGAGGATGAAGGATAATTGGTTTGAGTGGAGTGCGATTTGATTAATGTTAAAATTTAAAACAGCGATCGCACTCCAACGCTAAAATAACTACAAAACCTCTTAACCCCAACTCACTAGCCATGACAGCAGTTCAAGAACTAGCCCCTTCCCAAGATATACAACAAAATGTTATCTTTCCTCCTGGTGACTTATATAGTGACGAACCTCCTATGGAAACCGAACTTCATCTGCGACAAATGATCCTGCTCCTCCACTGCTTAGAATGGCTGTGGAAAGACAGAAACGATGCTCTTGTTACCCTCTACAATTACCAAAATTATAGCAGTCGCTAAGATTTTTTAGTCTTCTTTTTCGGTCATTGAGCGGAGTCGAAATGCACCGAAATATCCTAACAGCCTTGACGGTTGCTATATCTATCCATTCTACTCAAAAATTCCGCCTCGCTCCATCAACTCAATTTTGACACCTTCGGAAATACCCAAACAACCAGCAAACTTGGCATCTTTAACCACTATATTTTTTAAATCAGCGCGGCTCAAATCAGCACCGTTCAAATTTGCATCGCTCAAATTAACACCGCTCATATCAGAATTTCTACAATCAGTATTTGTCAAGTTTGCACCAGCCAAATTCGCATTCGGTAAATAAGCACTGCTCAAGTTAGCATCGGTTAAATTGGCGTTTTGCAAATTCGCCCGTGGCAACTTTGTCCTCAAGTCAGCACCGCTCAAATTAGCATCATTGAGTTCGCTATCTCGCAAATTAGCATTGCATAAAGTAGCATTAATTAAAATAGCACCGCTCAGCAAAGCACCGCTGAGATCTGCCAGGGTGAAATCAACATTGCTGAAGTTTGTATGTCGCAAATCTGCTCCGGCAAAATCAGCATATTGTAAGTCGAAATTGCTTAAATCTGCTCCGGCAAAATCTTCAGCCGGATTCAAACCAACTGTTTCTGCAAGTTGTATAAAATCACTATTTTTATCAGTTAAAAACAGTTGCCGCACGATCGCAAATTGTTGCTGTCGGTAGTAGTTAGCTTTTTCGTAATCTGCTAAATGCTTGTAAGCTAGCTTCAAACTTTTGAGGGCTTTGCGTTCAATGCGATCGGACGATCGCGCCCGCCCGATCGCCAACTGCCGATCGTAGCATTCGATCGCACCAGGCAAATCTCCCTTGGCATCATAAGAAGCGGCTAAATTGCCCAAAGCTTCCTCTTCCCCGCGATTGTCACCTGTTTCTCGCGCGATCGCCAATCGCTGCTGCTGATAATTAATCGCACCGTCAAAATCCTCTTCAGCACAGCAAGCATTACCCAAATTGCCCAAAGCATTTGCCTCACCACGGCGATCGGCAATTTCCCGCGCTAACACCAAATGCTGTTCGTAACAGTCGATCGCACGAGGCAAATCTCCCAGCGCTTCATAAGCAACCCCCATATTTCCCAGGGCTGCACCCGATCGCCGCTTGTCATCAATTTCCCGATACAACCTCAGCGCCTCGATCCAGGACTCCAGCGCCGCTTCAAATTCGCGAACCTGATATTGCGAAATTCCCTGTTTGATTAGGTCATTAGCTTGTTGGCTCATAATTTATAAAAATTAGTAATTTAAAGTCGATATTAACGGTAATTGGTAATTCGTAAAAAAGCCAACAAGGAAAAATGCCAAAAAAATAGAGAGTCGCCTAAGCGACTCTCCTTGCCATCAGGGTGCATCTACATAACACAAGATATCATAGTTGCTCTGAGGGGTCAACCCCCCTTTATCAAAAAAATATAATCAGAAATCGGCGTTGCTGAATTAGGGCAATTCACCGTAAGGGCAATTCATGAATTGCCCTTACGGTGAATTGCCCTTACGGTGAATTGCCCCTACGGTGAATTGCCCCTACGGTGAATTGCCCCTACGGTGAATTGCTTAACCGTTGAGCTTGTTGGCTAGCAACTCATTGGTCAATTTAGGATCGGCCCTACCGCCAGTCTCTTTCATTACCTTGCCGACAAAAAAGCCCAACAGCTTTGTTTTCCCCGCGCGGTACTGTTCGAGTTCCTTCGGATTTGCCGCCAAGACTGCATCGATCGCACTTTCGATCGCACCAGTATCCGAAATTTGGCTCAAACCCTTACTCTCAACCAACTTTTGAGCAGAACCGCCGTTTGCTAGCAACTCCGGCAAAATATCCTTAGCGATTTTGCCACTGATCGTACCAGTATCAATCAGCGAAATTAGTTCCGCCAAATTGTCTGGTTGGAACGGAATGGCTGCGATCGCCAGTTGTTCATTTTTGAGATAAGCAGTGATATCGCCCATTACCCAATTAGCCGCTTGCTTCGCCACAGCACCAGCCGCGATCGTTTGCTCAAAATACTCGGCCACCGCTTTGTCATCCGTCAACACCCGCGCATCATAAGCAGAAAGACCGAGTTCAGTTTCGTAGCGATCGCGCTTTGCAGCCGGCAATTCGGGCAATTCAGCTCGCCAATCTACCAACTGATCGGCCGAAACTTCGATCGGAGGTAAATCCGGTTCCGGGAAATAACGGTAATCGCTAGCCCCTTCCTTCATCCGCATACTGAAAGTACACTGTTTACCTTCATCCCAAAGTCGCGTTTCTTGGAATATGGTTTCGCCGGTTTCCAAGGCTTGGATTTGCCGATCGATCTCATAATTGATCGCCCGTTCGATCGCATTAAAAGAGTTCATATTCTTAATTTCCACTTTCGTGCCGAACTTTTCACGTCCCACGGGGCGCACTGAAATATTCACGTCACACCGCAGGGAACCTTCCTGCATATTCCCGTCGCCAACACCTATATAACGGATGATTCGGCGCAATTCTTGACCGTATTCCGCAGCTTCCGCGCCGGTTCGCAAATCTGGTTCCGAGACAATTTCAATTAAAGGTACACCAGCGCGGTTGTAATCTACCATTGAATAAGTCGAACCACTAATGCGATCGCTGCCGCCGTGCACCAATTTCCCCGCATCTTCCTCCATGTGCAAACGAGTGATCCCGATTTTTTTGCGAGTCGAATTGCCAGATCCGTCAACCAATTGAATTTCTATGGAACCATTAGTGGCGATCGGCAAATCGAACTGAGAAATTTGATAATTTTTCGGTAAATCTGGATAGAAGTATTGTTTGCGATCGAACTTACTGTAAGGTGCGATTTCACAGTTTAGTGCTAGCCCTGCTTTCACGGCATATTCCAAAACCTTCTGGTTTAGTACCGGCAAAACTCCCGGCATTCCCATGCAAATTGGGTCAATGTTAGTGTTAGGAACAGCGCCAAATTCTGTTGAAGAACTAGAAAAGATTTTAGTTTTCGTACTCAATTGGCAGTGAGTTTCGAGACCGATAACGGCTTCGTACTGAATTTTAACTTTTGCAGCAGCAGTCATAGGGTGTATAAATAGCTTGGTTAAGTTTAAACTTTATTTTAGCTTGTTATTAACCAAACCGATTGATCGGTCAGGACACGGCAGTGCCCAAAGCGTGTCAACTTAAGTTATCAGTCCGCCAGTCCTCCCACCCACCCGCCAGTCCGCCAGGGACTGAAGTCCCTGTCTAATAGCTAAAGTCCTCTAAAGAGGACTGAAGAACTCATTAGTCCTCTTTAGAGGACTTTAGCTTTGAGGCAGGGGTTTCAACCCCTGGCGGACTCGCGGGTGAGGGGAGGACTTGACGAGCCCAAAGCTGAAGTTGACACTCCTTGGACATCTCGGTGTCCCTACGCGCTTGTACCAGACGCGATCGCCGAACCCACAACTCACAGCTTTGTGCAAAAATATGTTAATATTTGTCAGGATAAGCCTGGGCAAACGCTTTACTAGAGAGAGTTCTGCCCCGATAGGGCGCAATTGCCCTTTCGTGCGTGTCAGGCTAATTTCGCCAATTAATCATAAATCAATACGGGATGCGGGAAACGAGCGAGACTTCAGTCCTTCCTAGG
>NZ_JAKJHX010000154.1 GCF_021648855.1 Tychonema litorale BBK16
GACCCCTGTGAAGCGTCAAGAATCACCGCACTTTTAGGGCGGTGAGTATGTCAATATAAATATTTTTATTATCTAAGGCAAAAACCGATCTAAAGCCGCTTTTAATTCTTCAATTTCCGTATCAATATTACCTTCCTTAGCAGCTCTAGCGATACACTGAGTTAAATGTTCGTCTAGAATGATTCTCGCGACGCGATCTAGTGCGCCTCGAACCGCAGCAACTTGTACCAGAACTTCGGGACAGGGACGATTTTCCTGCACCATTGTTTTAATACCCCGAACGTGTCCCTCAATCCGAGACAACCGATTAACTAGCCTCCGCTTGGATTCTTCATCGTGATGGTGAGGATGAACGGAGCCATCATCGTGATGGTGGTCGGATTTTTGGGATTTTGAGGGCAAAGATTTGTCAGTAGAAGTATCAGATAAAATCATGAGGCGAAATTTAATAGTTAGAATTTAGAATTCAGAATATTGTGAGTTCGTGCAGAGTTCCTGACTTAGTGTATTCTAACCTACCCTTAGAACAAAACGTTGCTCCCAAGGCGCTGAGAATTTGGCAAAATGTATTTGGGAGTTCGTACTCGCAGATGAAATCGGCGCGAGAACTCCTGTACCTAACTCAGCTAACCTAAAATTCACGTTATGGGAATATTCAAATTTTTTCGCCCCGCGCCCCGAATGGTGGCTTCACTGTTAAGCATATTTTTAGGAATGACGATCGCCCTAAATGCCTGGACAATCAGCCCAGCATCAGCATCAGCGACTATCCAAAATCCCCAAAAGCTGGCACTGCGGGGTTCAGAACTCCCGGCGACTGCTAGCAACAATAGTTTTGTGACAGTAGCAGTCGATCGCGTCGGGCCAGCAGTTGTGCGAATTGATACCGAGCGTACTGTGAGCCGCAACCTCGATCCAGTAATGGAAGACCCATTATTTCGCAGATTTTTTGGAGACGATTTGCGTAGCCAAAGCCCTAGACAAGAACGCTTACGGGGTCAAGGTTCCGGCTTTGTGATTGACAAAAGCGGGACTGTGTTAACGAATGCTCATGTAGTCGATAAAGCCGATCGAGTCACTGTCACTTTAAACGACGGCAGCATATTTCCGGGAGAAGTGTTAGGTACGGATGAAGTGACAGATTTAGCCGTTGTTAAAATTAATACTAAGGGTGTTAACTTGCCTGTCGCAGCGTTGGGAGATTCCGATGTGGTGAAAGTGGGAGATTGGGCGATCGCCGTGGGAAACCCGCTAGGATTTGACAATACCGTCACCTTGGGAATTATCAGTACCTTGAAGCGCTCTTCCGCAGCCGTAGGAATTCCCGACAAGCGCCTCGATTTCATTCAAACAGACGCAGCCATCAACCCCGGCAATTCCGGTGGCCCGCTGTTAAACGGTTCAGGAGAAGTGATTGGGATTAACACAGCGATTCGAGCCGATGCAATGGGGATTGGCTTTGCAATTCCGATCAACAAAGCCAAAGCTATTTACGCACAGTTAGCCAAAGGAGAACAAGTAAGTCATCCATTTTTAGGTATTCAGATGATCGATTTGACTCCTGAAATTGCCAGAGAGAATAACGCCGATCCCAATGCTCCTATGATGATACCGGAAGTGAGAGGGGTGTTAGTGATGCGAGTTGTGCCAAATACGCCTGCTGAGAAAGCGGGGATTCGGAAGGGAGATGCGATCGTGCAAATTGACGGCGAGGCTGTCACCACGGCGGAAAAGTTGCAGAATCTGGTAGAAAATAGCCAAATTGGTCAAAGTTTGAAACTGAAACTGCGACGAGGTTCTCTGACGAAAGATGTGACTGTTCAAACGGCTCAATTGAGAGATTTTTAGAGGAGAAGGGGAGGGGGGGAATCGTTAAAATTCCTCCTCCTTTCTTCCTTGTTCCTTTTCACCCCCCATATTCGTAAACTACTTTTGGAAAAGTTTGGAAACAGCAAGTAGTTTGGGCCCTTTAGCTTCTACAGTTGAAGAGTCCTCCCTAATAAAAGCTTTTTCACCTACAAACGAAACCTCTTTTTGAGGCGGGACATTAATTCTAATCACAGAGTATCCTTTGTAATTTATAGTATCAATTTTCGCCAGCACCTGAGTCTTTAAGGGATCACCCAAATCAGATTTGCGTATTGCATTAATTAATATCCCAACATAATCCTCTAGCGTTTTACCTAAAACCGTAGCTTCTCTATTAATTCCTACAACATATCTATCATTGATTTCAATAGGATTAATCTCATCTAATTTTTTAATTTTTTCTGCATCTTCCTTTTTGTCAGCTACTCCAATGAAAATATATCCATCTGTATCGGGATCGGAGTTGGCAATTCCGCAAATTGTCTCAACAAGTCTCTGGGGTAAACCATCATTTAGTTTTCTACTTGTTGGTGACAGATCGAGGAAACCTTGCTTGCACTCGTACTTAGCAGTTTCTATACGAGAACGAAGTAAGGAATTTTTGAATGTTTGTATCAACTCAGCACCTTGTCCTAGAGTGGATTTATCTTTTTTCGCGAAGTAGTCTTGTATGAGTCCCTTAGTTTGATTAATATTTTTAATACGATCCGTTATCGCGGCATATCGCTTGCTTAGCTCTAACTTCTGCTGAAGCTTTTTGAGTGCTTGCATAATCTTTTGAGGGTTGGCAGGTAGAACTTCTGAATCAATTATTAATGCAAAAAAAGCCATGAATATTGTATAGAAAGCCTGCGGTATGGGATTATTAATGCCGGGGTTTACGATATTTTGTAAACACTTACTATCTGAGCTATATGTTTCAATAGTTTCTCCCAGAATGGAGAAGGTTTTTACAATGTCTTCTTCTAGTTTTTTGAAGCCATACGTTGCAAGACTCTTCTCTATTAACTGGAAGTCATTGCTCTCTTCATCATACAAACTATCTAGCCGCTCTTTGCTTCTTGGTAGGGGTTCATTAAGTAATATCGATGCTGCAATATCGGCGATCATATCTTCATCTTTACTATCACGCAGGTCAGCTATACTAAGAATTCCTTGCTTGCACCACAAAGTGTCTTCTGCTTGAATCCCATAACCTTGATTATTCTGTTTGGAATCAATACTAACCTGGGGC
This sequence comes from Tychonema litorale BBK16, assembly GCF_021648855.1. Lineage (GTDB taxonomy): Bacteria > Cyanobacteriota > Cyanobacteriia > Cyanobacteriales > Microcoleaceae > Microcoleus. The sequence continues at coordinate 3,104 of NZ_JAKJHX010000154.1, forward strand.
ATATCAAATAGGTGAAGCGTTTTCCGAGTATCATCCCCCCGCAACTGCATAGCAATTGTACGAACCACTTCTGCGAATGATGTCGTTACACCTGCTTGTCGTCTCTCTTGATTGCTTAAATGCTTACCACCGGAATTTATTCTGCCAAAAACCTCTGTTATGTCGCTTTCATCCATTGCAGTGTAAATGGTTACTGCAAGCTGATAATCTAAAAGATCTGCACATTCTTTTCTATCTAATTTATCAGAATTTTCTTCAAATTCAAATACCTTGTCATCAGCTAATTGTTTTGCATGGGAAAACTCGTTAAGATCGAAATACTTGCCATTAAATGCAAATAAATTTTCAATGAAACCACAAATAGCATTAAGTCGCTGCATACCATCTATGATCTCATACTTTCCACTTCCGTGAACTTGAGGACGTTCTGCTAGTAGAATTAAAGGAATTGGATATCCCTTTAAAAGGCTTCCAATCAGTTTTTCTTTTTCGCCCACTGACCAAATCAATTTTCTTTGATACTTTCTGTTCACTAATAAGCTACCTGACCGATAAAGCCGATAAGCCTCAGTGACTGACATTCCGCGTGGAACAATACTCATATTTCTGATTCTCTAAAGTCAATATTTTTATCAGTATATAGTATTTTTGAGCTAGATAATGTTTACTCGAAAATATACTTATGGGACTTCCAGTGATACACCTAATCGACATATCACGGGGCAGATTCACCCGATCGCACAAATTGCAAAATAATGAAAACTAACTTTTTAGATACATTATTTTTTTATTGTTAAATTTATTGATGCTTGTTAGCAATTCCTTCTAGATGAATCTTGCGGGCTAAAGCGCGGCGAGATTGCTCTTGGCGGCGACAAGTCCGACAAAACTTGGCGGTAGCATATAAATTACCCTTCGCTACCTCATACCACCATTTTTGCTGCGCGGCTGTCCATACCTCTTGACTGTTACAACCTGCACAAGTAAAAGGTCGATCAACATAATATCCCAGCTTAACAAATTCTGGCTCATCGTAGCTGTTGTTTGGAGCCAGGGAGGTGATGTCTACCATCACTCCCCCATGCGATGCAGCCCACTCGGATTTTGCAAGCTTCTCAGCTTCTGTTCTCTTGTTGGCAAGTTTGGTTTTGCGAGCTTTCTTGTGCGCCTTGAGTTCAATACGACGTTGTTTTCCACTCTTCATATTGCTGATATCAATTCCTTTTTATATGATATCAATTCCTTGATAAAAAGTAGCAATTAGCGTGCGTCGCCATCTATAATCTGCAAGTTATATCCAATATCTCGCAGCGACGCACCCTACGGATTAACACTACGCAAAATTAGCCGGATCTTGATCCCGCCGATTCTTCAACAGAATCGGAGCACCTTGCGAATCCCCCACCAAAGCCGCTGTTTCCTCCAAAGCCTCCCTCAGCCGCTTCGCCGCGTAAATCGACATATCGCGGGGCACATTCACCCGATCGCGCAAATACCGCAAAGCCCCATCAGAACCAACTGGCGGCGTACAAACTTCACCAGTTATCATCAGAGTTAAAGCACAACGCAAAGCCTCATCAAACAAGCTATCGTCAGCAGGATTGACTTTAATAATGTTGCTGTGATGCTTGATAACGCGGTGTAGTGCTTCAGCGCGCGAGGTTTCCGGTTCTGGATACATCACATCAGGTAATCCAGCCCAAGGCCCATTATCCACGCGGGTTTTGTTGAGTAGCATCTGCGGTTCACCATTTTCATAACAGCCGCCCATTTGAGGTGGTAAATCGTGGACATGAGTGTGAAAATCGCTTTGAGTACCGCGATAGGTCGATCGGCTTTCCATCGCATCAAACCAGTCCGCAAAACGCGGGTTTTCTTCCCGCATGGAGTAGCCTTTGTAGTAGTAAAGACTGGCATTCATCCGTTCGACGTAGGGCGTAAAGATCACATCTGCCGTGCCAAATTCAGCGAGGAAATAAGGGCCAGGAGTGCTAGCCAAAGCTGCTTCAACTTGGGTGACGACGCTGATAAATTGGTTGCGATTGTGTTGTTCTACTTTCGCCGAACTTGCTGGGTAACACAGCCAAGTACACCAGGCCCTAAACAGTAGTCTTTCTAACCGCCGCATGGGTATGACTGCGGGGTTTTCCATGCCCAAACTCAACGGGCCGAAGACTCGTTCTAGGGCGATTAAAATGTCATCGCTTTCGGTGATGATGCGGCCATCTAGCTCGATCGCGGGTAGCATTCCCGATGGCACTTTCCGCTTGTACCAACTCTCCTTGTCTCCATAGCAGAACATGGTGACTTTTTCAATGCGGTAGGGAATTTGTTTTTCTTCCAGCCACAACCAGATTTTTTGGCAGTAGGGACACCAGGCGTGGTTATCGCGGTAGAGGGTGACTCGCACATCGGATTCGGTTTTTCCGAAGAGACGCAACCGGGATTGGGCGTTGGTGGGGCCGTTGGTGCGATCGATTTGAAAGTCTGTGAGGGCTTCTAGTTGTGTCCAGGTTAGGGGAGTTGCGATCGTAGTAATTGGTGTCATGGGTGAATTAGTGGTGATGATGGTTTCCCAAAATATAGACTAATATAGAAACAATTTCAGATCTAATCGGCTCGAAGTTGGGCGGGTTTAATTAGATTGTTGGTTATCATTAGATATTGTTGGTGAACCCCCTACAAAATCTGGGCAAATGTAGGGGCAGGTTTTATAAACAATAATCGCCTAAAATCGATCATCTCGAAAACCCGCCCAACCTAACTGTGAACATAATTTACAGGCATCATGTTTGAATTTCTAATTGCATAAATATGTGGGGGATTCCTAGGAAGTCAGAGGGATTGCCTTGTTCGATAAATCCCATTCTTTTATAAAAATTAATAGCGTTAATTCGAGACTTAAGTCTTAAGAATTTGAGATTTTTTGCTTGAGCTTTTGTGATTAATTTTTCAATCAATTTAGTGCCAATTCCCTGATTTTGAAATTCACGAAGCACCGCAACGTAGCTGATGCTTCCTAATTCTGGGGATAATTCACGCAGTCTGGCTGAAGCAATGATTTTGCGATCGCATATTCCAACTAAATGCACAGCGCCATCATCGTGCTCATCCCTTTCACTGCCCTTTGCCATGCCTAGGGGCGATCGCAAAACCAGCCACCGCTGATCGAACATTTCTGCTAATTCTTGTTGGTTGTTGACTTCACGGATGTCTAATTTTAGCATTTTTTGATTAGATTAAATTAATAACCGTTCGATATCTCGTAGGGTGCGTCTTGGTGGCGACGCACCCACGGTATGGTGGTATATTGCGCGAGTTACAAACTGTCAGTAATACTGGTGAAATTAAATGCTTTAACGCGCACTCCTGGTACTACACTGCTACCGTAACGTTTCACTTCACTAAGGGTATCTACATCGCGCAACATATCAGGTAAAACTTGATTGAAACGGAAATTTTTAATCGGATAAACAATCTTGCCATCCTCAATCCAAAAAGTGCCGTCGCGAGTCATTCCTGTTACTTCCGATGTCTTGGGATTGACGTAGTTGACATACCATGCGCGACTAACTAAAATTCCTCGCTCGGTTTGAGCAATCAAATCTGCTATACTTTGGTCTGAACCTGTCATCACGATCGGGTAATAAGCACCTTTTGATTCTTTGCCTTTTTGTGATGCCCAATATCGGGAATAAGACAAACTTTGAGGAATACCATTTTTGATGATTTCCAAATAGCTATTGCTCAATCCGTCACCGAAAAAATTATTCGATCGCAACAAAGGATGACTCGGATCGCGCTGTACCTGCACTAACGGGCTAAAAAGTTGTTCCCCAGCGCGGTTTCCAGCGGGTTTTCCGGCTGCATCTGCGATCGACATAAACGATCGCCCTTCATCCGCCGCCCGCGCATCCATTCCCCAAACAATCCACGGTAGCAAATCCGCAAACGCAGCGCCATCAAAGATTACAGGATACACGCCCGGAGCGATTTCGCGGGGGTTGCGGGAGGCCTTGGCGCGATCGACAACTTGTGCTGCTAATGCCGATACTTGTAATTGATTGATACCCCAAGCCGTGCTTTCCGTCCAGCTAGAACCGTTGTCAATGCGGGCAGTATAGCCGAAATTCGCCTCTGTAGATTGGTTGCAGACGCGGAGTCCGGTTGACGAGGCGATCGCATATAACGATGCCTCAGCGCTCAAAGTACCCGAAGCATCAGCACCTTCCTGAGATGCGATCGCACAAGCTTGTCGCACCATTTCCGCCCGCGCTAGAGGCGATACAGCGGCCGTTGCTTCATCAAACGCGGGCGCGGGTAAATCGTAGGTTTGAGGGGGCAGCAAGGGCATCCATTCGGGGTCTGCGGGGGCAATTTGAGCTAATTCTTGCGATCGTTTGACGGTTTGGGCGATCGTATCTTCATCAAATTCGGTAACAGATGCAGAAGCGCTTTTATTACCGAAATAGCTAGTAACGTTGAGGCTAAATACAGTCTTGCTAATATTTTGGCTGATTTGATTTTCCGAAAATCTGGAAAGAGATTCTTCGCCAGTATAGAGACTGACAAATACTTCCTCTGCTTCCGATTGTTTGACCACCTTTTCTACCAAAGATAAAGCTTGGTCTTCACTTAAAATTGCAGGCGATGTTGTTACTATCATAAATCTAAATTATCCCTCTCCGATCTCTCTCTCTCTGTGTTCTCTGCGCCCTCTGTGGTTAAATCATTCCGAATTAAACCCTTCCCCCAATTTGAATATCCCTAACCCGCACCGGCACACAAGCGTGAGTCATTTGAGCAACCTGCATCGGCTCACCTTTGCCGCACCTACTCGTACCGCATTGAACCCGTTCCGAAACAGGCCCGATCGCATCTACTTGATTCCAGAAATCAGTGCTGATCGAATGATAAGTTACATCCTTCAACATTCCCACAACTTTACCTTTTTCCACCTTCCAGAAAGCATCGCCACCGAATTGGAAATTGCGCCGCTGCTGGTCAATCGAAAAACTCCCAATACCGTCAATTAAAATCCCATCTTCCGTATCAGCAATCATCTGATCCAAAGTAGCAGTATGACTGCCACCATCCGGGCCCGGTTCCAATCCCAAATTAGGAATTCTTACCATCGGTACACTCGACCAACTATCAGCGCAAGCAGAACCGTTGCTGCTACCGCGTCCGAGGCGATAAGCTGTTTCTCTATCAGTGAGATAATCAACTAAAATACCATCCTTGACAACGTACCAATCCTGTGATTTTACCCCTTCATCGTCGTAACCCATTGTACCGCGACCGGCCGGTTGAGTGCGATCGCACTTAAAGTTCACCCAAGGCGCAGCGTATTGCAGCTTATTCAATTTATCAGTAGTCGCAAAACTTGTCCCGGCAAAATTAGATTCGTAGCCATAAACTCTATCTAATTCCGTGGGATGTCCGACGGATTCGTGGATAGTTAAGAACAAATTTGTTGGCTTGAGAATTAGGGATTTGCAAATACCAGCCGCAACCTTCGGCGCTGCGACTTTCTCAATTGCTTCGGCCGCAACTCTGTCTATTTGACTAAGCAAATCATCGGGATTAATGTGTTCGTAACCGATATTTAGCGGCGGGCGTTCGTAACTGCGACTTTGGGCATCGCCGCCTGCAATTGCCGTACAGCCAAAACCCGGATAGCTGCGGTAAATTGTTTGTTCTATTAACGAGCCTTCCGTAGAAGCAAAAACCTTATCTTCGTGGTTGAATTGCAGAAAAGAAAAAGCTTTTTTGATACCTCGATCGCCGTGGGCTAACAGTTGTGTGTTAATATTTAGTAGGAGTTCGGCTTTGTCAGCGACTGGTACAGAAAACGGGTCAATGGTGATCGGAGTAATGTAGCGATCGACATATTTGTCAACGGGCACCAACCGCACCGGTTCCTGTTGAGTCAAGCGACTACCTTTCGCAATTTCTACAGCCAAAGCGACAATTCTCGCAACTTCAGCCGGGGTGCGATTGTGACTTGCCGCAAAGCCCCAAGCGCCGTCTAGCAGCACTCGCACCCCAAAACCGGAACTAACATTATCGGAGATATTGCTTAAAGATCGATCGCGCGCATACAAACTTTGCCGTCGGTAAGTGCAAAAACGCACGTCACCGTACTCGCAACCTGTTTTCTGAATTAACTCTACAGCCAAATTTGCCAACTCGTTAGCAGAAACTTTTGCGGTTAACAGTACCATAGTTATTCGTCGTTCGTCGTTGGTTATCAATCATTATAGCGCTACTACCTAAGTCTTTTCCTGATCGACACGGCGACACCCAGCATTAACAAGCCAAATACTAAGCCAAACAGCAGACTCCACAGAATTGTCGCAGCAAAGGGATGTAGCGGGAGAGAAGAATCCAGTCGCCATTGAATCGGCGTCTCTTTGAGGAGAGGATAGGCTGCGGAAAAGATTTGGCCGCCACCGATCGCAGTTCCGACAAAAAATATGATATTCTCAAGTTGGCGATCGCGCTTTTTCTCATTGTCTTCCTTTTCGCGATCGAATTCCACCTGTTCAATTTCCACCATTCCCCGCAGAGTAGATATCGACTGCTGGAACAAATCTTGACTAGCAATCAGATAATTCAAATCAATTTCAATTTGCCGCTGATACTTACCCTCAGCCAAATCCAGAAACCTCTGCCAAAAATCCAGATTATCACCTTCCATAGACAAACTTCTAATTCTGGTCAAACTCTCGCCATAATTTTCAGCATTAGTATCAATGGTATTTCTAAATTCCTGCAAATACCGCACTTGCTGAGCACAAGCTAACATTTTAGTCCGAACTTCAGCCAACAAATCCTTCAACTTCCGCAACTTAACTTGTCTATCTTGTTCCCTTTCGATTGCAGCGAATCTCGGCAAATTCTTCTCTAACTCGGCGACAATTTGCTGTGCTGTGCGATACTTTTTCCGAGCTTCACCATACACAAATAAAATTTTAGCACGATAACACAGCAGATTCATCAAATAAGAATTAAACTCTAGAGTTGGTTTATTCAAAGTTTCGGGATCCTTTTCCAACCATACTAGAATGTGACATCGTTTAGACGCATCATCTTCGCGGCTTTCATACTCAAAAATCGGACTTCCAAATAATATTCCTTCCCTGCGAAACTCCGGTGAAGCTTGCTGTTGATTATCGATAAAAGTTGTAACACATTCATCAGCCAGCTTGCGGTAAGTATCAAAAACTGCTGGTTCGGCGTACAACAATAAAGTTTGTCCCAGGGACGATTTGATTGAGTTTGGCAACAAACAACCTTGGGGATTTAATTGATTTAAGTCTGATACTTGGATTGTAGTATTTTTATAATAAAATGTCAAATCAGCCGTGTAAATATCGTGAATCCGCAGGGCATAAATTGAGCCATAAATTTTGGGATTATCTGGCTGAGTCATTGGCTGGAACTTCAGAGTTTTGCCATCGGGAATCAGCAATTCGCGATTGTTGGGTTTTTCCTGTTCGCCTTGGGGATAATACTGTTTGTCTTTGTAACAAATCAGCTTTTCTCGGAGAGATTTTAGTTCGTTGCTATTAAATTGTGTACCGATATTATCTGCTAAATTTTCCCACAGAGATTGAGCATTTTTGGCTACTTCACCGTACCCTTCATCGCCATCATCCCGCAGGTGGAAAGGATAGAGAGTAATGCTGGGATTTTTAATTTTGGGTTGTTCCTGCATAATCGAATTTGGGATGATACATGATGTTAATTCAATCTTAGTCCGCGAAGGCGGACATTGTTTGTGTAGACGCGGTTTATAACCGCCGGGGCCTAATCGCCGGATTCCTAATCTCCGAATTCCTAATCTCCGAATACCCTCTTCGTCCGCGGAGGCGGACATTGTTTGTGTAG
>NZ_JAKJHX010000155.1 GCF_021648855.1 Tychonema litorale BBK16
CTTTCGATCCCAATTATTTACTCGCTACCCCTTGACAGGTCAAGACAGTATCTACAGAATGTGCGGTGCGTCAGGATTGAAACTTGCAATTATCGATCGAAAACAGCAACTGACGCACCCTACTAATACTTGATGTGTTACAATCGTTAATAAAGGTCGTTTAGCCACGATAAAATACCGCTATGACTACCCTCACCCTCAACCTCAACCCAATTATTAAGCTGACAGACGATCAGTTTTTCCAACTCTGTCAGGAGAATGAAAATATTAGATTGGAACGCACGGCTAAGGGAGAATTAATTATCATGTCACCAGCGGGGAAATAATACCCGGCGGTTGAAACCGCGTCTATACAGACAAAACCCGCCTCCGCGGGTTGAAAAAGACCAGTTGAAATTATCTTATTTTCTTCAGTCCGCGGAGGCGGACTTCGTTTGTGTAGACGCGGTTTCAACCGCCGTTTCATCTTTTCACATACTGTTTCAACACAGGATTCAAACTAAACAAAGTTATCTTTTCCTGTTCTGTTGCTTCCAATAAAAACCGATTTCCAAGAGATCGCACTGCATTGACTATTTCAGACGACGAAAACGGGATTTTGTTTAAAAATTGCGACACAGCAACGGGTTCAGATTGATCGGCCAGGTGAACCATCACTGCCAACTCTGCCGCAGTCAAGCGCCCAAAAGGTTGAGATAATTGAAATTGCAACCCTTCATCTAAAATCGGCATTTCGCACTGCAAAAACTCAGAAACTCTCCCCCCAAACAACTCTCGAATCAGCGTTGCAGTCAACTCCAACCACAGAGGATTGCCTTGATAAATGTCAATCAAAGTTGACCATGTTTCCTCATCGGATAACTTTTGTGATTTCAAAATCTCTTTAGCAGCTTCTCCCAAACTTCCCAATTCAAAACATCGCACGGGATGATCCTCTTTTGATAATCTGGCAATTTCTCTAGGTTTTTCCCAACTATTCAATATCAAACAACTTTGATGACAAACTTCGGCAATTAGTTTAAAAAATAACTGATAATCTTCATATCCAGTTTGATATTGTCCTGCGAGTTGTCGGCTGCTAAAAAGCATCTGTACGTCATCGAGGACAATCAGACATCGGTATTTTCGCAGGTAATCGAGGATTTGGGAAATTTTGGTTTCGATGTTTTGGGGAATTTCGGATGGTTGGGAGAAGATTTGCAGCAGGTTGGTGAGGGTTGCGTCTAGGGTGGGCGAAAAGCGGAGGCTGCGATAGATGACGTAATCGAATTGGGTTTTGATTTGGTCAATTAGGCGGAGGGAGAGGGTTGTTTTGCCGATTCCGCTGATTCCGAGGAGTGCGATGAGGCGTGGGCGATTATCGTGTGTTATCCAGTTTTCGAGGGTGGAGAGTTCGGAAGTGCGATCGAAAAAGGTGAATATTTGGGGTGCGTCGCCTAAGTCTATGTGGAGTTGTTTAGGAGTTTGTTGGGAGTTTTGAGGTTTTGTTGGACTTCTCGCCCTTTCTTGACAAACGTTGAAGTTATTAACTGTTATATTATCGCTAACGATAGATGATGAAAAATTAGTATAAAATTTAGCCCTTTCTAGTATTGCTCTAACATTTACCTTACTAACTTCTTCAGCGAAGACATCTGATAGTATTTTCCATAATTCAGAAGCAGCAACCCTAACATAACCTTCACTACAATCACGGTCTTGCGCTACTTTTGCTGCATATTTTCGACCTTGGAGCGCTTCTTTTAAAATAGCTTCTTGCAGGTCGTCTAAGTGCTTCCCTGTTTTGGAAAAAACTTTGTCATCGGCAAATCTTAAGACTTCCTTAAGCTCCATAGATCGCGTTTGGGGTAATTTTTAGTTATTATAACTTATTTTTTATAACTTTTTAGATAACGTTATCTAACATTTTCTAACGTGATGGGGTGGGTGAGCCTCCAAAGTGGTCATTGTATGATTCTTTGAGCTGAGGTTGGTTGCACTGAGAGCGATCAGGCTACATCTGGGCTTGTGGATATTTCTGGCAGTTGCGGGGCGTCTGGGGTCAGTCCCGACATTACCGAAGTCATCATTGTACTATACTGAGCATTACAGTGTTCAACAGGGAGATAATATGCCTAAAACTTATACTGGCAATATGCTTTCTATTCATGATGTGGAAACTTACAAAGTTAAGCAAATGGTTCAGGATCTAATGAGCCGAAAGGATTACTGTTTTCCTCCTATTAAGGTTCGGAGAACTAAGGACAATTTGTTAGTTGTGGTAGACGGTGTGCATAGAGCCGTAGCATCTTGTATCACAAATACTTCGGCTACTTATGAGGAAGTTAATGAAAATGAGCTGTTAAATGACTCAGACATCAATAGTCGCAATCTGTATTCGATTTCTCGTTTAGCAGCTAATTGCAAGGTTTAAATATTGAGCGAAAAGCATAGGGTACTTTTAATACTGAGATTGAGTTGAATCCTACAAAAATCTAAGGAGTAATTATGGCTAGAGAAAAAATTGGTGAAGTTCAATCGAATCTCGGTGGCACATTTTATGTCTACTGGGACAAGGAGACGGGCAAAGTATACACTGGTAACGAGTATGCTGGTACAGCATCATCAAAGGCTCAGGCTATGATTGAAGCTAACTATTATGCAACAACTAAAAAACCACGAAGCTAAAAAGTAAAGATGTTGCCCAAGGTGTTGCTAGCGAACTAGGGCGAATTGCTTTAGGAGTTGTTACCCTTGGGCTTTCTGAAGAGTCAAGAGATAAAGATTGATTAACACCAGTAGCGATCGCTAAAGTTTATACAAGAGGTTTAATCTTTGGCGATCGCTCTCTCGGATCTACTATGCGGTAGTGGGAAGGATGAGAGAGGGCGCAAGGGCGATCGTTTCTTATGCTCTCCGTTATACATAAAATATTTGTAGATAAGGATTGATAATGATGACATTAATTATGATTGTAATTGTGATTGCCACTATTGCTTACTTTGTCTTAGTTAATAAAAATGAAAATCAAACTTCTAGCCTTCCTAATCGTAATGAAATAAGATACCCGACTATTGATGAAAGTCAACTGAATGACGATCTGAGTTCAGCAGTAGGGATAGATTATCGAAACCTGCGGAAGTGTCTAGCAGTTAAAGATTTTGAATCCGCTAATAAGGAAACTAAATCTCTTTTTGAAAAAATTTCCTCTATAGACCTTAAGCTAATGGATCCCGATCCTCAAAAAAGTAAAATACCAAGAATTCCTTGCACAGATATATGTACTATAGACAGGCTGTGGGTCAAATACAGCCAAGGACGTTTTGGTTTTAGTGTTCAATTTATAATTTGGTCGGATATTTATCTTTGTCTTTACAATGAGAAAAAAGAATTTAACAGGCGAGAAAAAATTGAAAGTAGCGACGATGAACTTGACTTATTAGCTTACGTGGATGCCAGGCGTAAATTCTATGACATAATAGGATGGGAAGACTATTCTCGTCTAATTTATCAAGAGTCAGCACCAGAGGGTCATTTACCCGCCATATTTTTGCAGGGTCCTCCATCTCTTTACGGTACTATGGTAGGCGTGTTTCAGCGACTTATGAGCTGTCGTAAGTAGAAAAAAAGATACCTAGGCTCAGTCAACACATCGCCCAACTTAATCAAATGGATTCAACATTCTTAACCCATCAACGCGCTTAAAATCCTCAGCATTGCGAGTTACCAAGACACTTCTCTAACTTGCAACTGGAATTCCAAAGCATCCACACGACACGGCAAAAAACCGCGCCATCTCTTTAAATTTTTCTTGGGCAATCTTTCACTGCTACCCTGAGTCTGGGTTGTTACCCGATCGCGCATCAATGCTGATAATACTTCTAAAAGCTGCTGTTGCTCGTCAGGAGTGAGACTTTGAGCCTGACTCAGTACCTCGCTATAAGTAGACATAGGCTTTATGTTGAGATTTTTTGGCCGATCGTCATTATAGCAATTGAGGAGCTAGGGAAAGTGCGATCGGCCTTATTTTCCCAAACTACGATCGCCCTTATCTTCCCCAACTGCGATCGCCCTTTTCTTCCTAAAATACGATCGCCCTTATCTTCCCAAAGTGCGATCGGCCTTATCTTCCACAAGTACGATCGCCCATCTTTACTTAAGCCTCAAACGGGTTAATCAGTGTGAGTTCAGCAATCCACCGAAAATCCCCTACATTTCTTGTCACTAAAGTTCTGCCATATACCAAAGCTGTTGCCGCAATAATAGCATCCCCAATAGTCATTTTTTTTATCTGTCGTAACAGCACTGCGCGATCAAGTACAGTGTTAGAAATCGGTAGAACTTCCACCACGCCAAAAAATTCCTCAAAGTAGAATCTATTTTCTTCAGTCAGTCTATGATAACCCAGCACTTCAACGTAACTTATTGCCGATACAACTATGTCATGTTCGCGAATAAACTGCCTAATCTGCGCGTGTTCTGGTTGAGAAGCATAGATAATAATATTACTGTCAAGCAGCATTATTCATCCCTACCTGGAAGCGGACGATCTTGACGCAATTCTCGCTGCCATTCCACCGGATCGATAATATCCGCAAAGACATTACTTGCTGCAATTTTTTCCAATATTTCAACTATTCTCTGACGGCGAAGCTCAGCAGTTAAAGTCGATCGCTCTTCTTCTAAAGTAACGTAAACCCTGACAGGGCGATCGCCCTGTCTTGGAACCTCATTAGCCCATTCTAAAAGGTTTCCCTTCAATATAGCCTCAAATATTCGCTGCATAGCTAATATCAACTATTCTTTATTTTTATTATTATAGCTCTTTGATCACTGGTTCGCCCTTATTTCCCAAAATGCGATCGCCCTTTTTTTTCCAAAGTGCGATCGCCCTTCAGTTAATCATAAATTTCTCTCCGGTGTCCAATCTGGTGAATAGTAATCACCCTTAAATCATCATCAAAAGAATAAATTACCCGATAATCACCCACTCTTAACTTAAAGAAACCAGCCAGATTAGCCGACAACGGCATAGGAGTAATTTGTTCAAAATTTTCAGCCAACCAATTGATTTTATTACCTATACGCTCCTGCACAGCCTGAGTCAATCTTTCTTGGTTAACCAGAGCTTCTGCTGTCAACTCAACCAAATAGCTCATTAGGATTTTATGCCAATTTTTTGATAAACTTCCCCAGGTTCGATGCTATTTTCTCCTGCTTGTTTGCGCTTCATTGACGCTAACAATTTCAGCTTGACTTCTTCCTTAACTTCTAAACCTGCATCAGGATCGCCCAAATATTCTTCTAAACACTGTTCAACGGTATGCCGAATCAAGTCCCGCAGTTGCTCAACTGTCATATCTTTGACTTGCATCTTAATCTCCTAGTTTGTGGGATTATCAATAAATAGAAGTATTGCTTCATCACTAAGCATTCCTCGTAAACTCAGCCTCCATCTGTAGCACTTGAGCTTGATACTCTGGATCTTGTGCCATTTCAATCAGTGCTGCATCAATTTCCGATCGTTTATCCTGAGTTTGGGTTGTTTCCCGATCGCGCATCAATGCTGACAATACTTCTAAAAGCTGCTGTTGCTCGTCAGGAGTGAGACTTTGAGCCTGACTCAGTACCTCGCTATAAGTAGACATAGGCTTTATGTTGAGATTTTTTGGCCGATCGTCATTATAGCAATTGAGGAGCTAGGGAAAGTGCGATCGGCCTTATCTTCCCAAAGTGCGATCGCCCTTATTTACCTATCAGCCGATCGTACTCTGCGTGTGTACCAATCCAAAACCACAAAATACCTGTTTTAATTTCAACACCCAACGCCCGATAAGCTTGTCCAGCCCTTACAGACCAATAGTTACCAACCTTCTTAAAATGCAGAGAAGGATGGGACGGATCTGCCTTCAGCAACTGATAACATTGATCTGCTGTAGCCTGTACATTTGATGGCAAAGCATTGTAACAATCCCAAAACTTTCGAGTAGTATAGTGCATTAAATCGCTCGATAGTTACCACTCTCAAAATCTGCGATCGCCTCTGCTGCTAAAGCATCCAGTTTACCCTCAGCAATATCTTTCTCTAACTGAACATCCCATCGTTGGTAATCCAAATTTAGAAACCACTCTAACAACTCTCCAATCTTGTTGGGCGGAAGTTGGAGGATCGCATTTTCTATCTGTTCAATAGTCAACATAGGCTATCTTAACTTACACTGAATTTTGTTGATTTTTTTTGCTTGTTACTTATTATATTGGATTTTGCTCAATAAAGTAAATCAAAGGCGCGGTGTCTAATCCGATGACTTTTCCCTGTAACTGACTTATCCATTCCATGAATTTCGTTCGCGATTCACATATTCTTGAGCATCAATCCCATGCCAAATTTCCTTACCCAAACCTGATAATTCTAAAATACTGCGCTTGGGTGATAGAATCACCCGTTGACGAATATGTGCAAACAATTCAGAGATGAGTCGCATTTGCTCATCTGGCGCAAGTTTTAGAACCTGAGTCAGTACCGTGCTGTAAGTAGACATAGACTCTGCCGAATAAAAATTCAGATTTTCATCAGTATTTTCGTTTGAGTTGCTCAACGGTCGTCACCTTACCTGCTGCTACATCTTTTTGGGCTTTATTAAATGCTTCAACAAAACCGGGAATTTTTAATAATTCCATCGTAGCTTCATTGCTTTCACGTTCTGCTAAATAAGCTAAGAAATCAGCCACAACGAGCAGCCGTTCAGGAGATAAGCCATCTATGGATTCCTTGAGGTTCTGGCGAAGTTCTTGAGTTTTCATAGTTCATAGCTATTGAAAATTGTTAGAGCTACCTGTTTAATTATACCAGATAGTCTGAAATTTTGCTCTTGCGATCGCCCTTATTTGTAAACATCCCCCCTAGAATTAATCGCAGTCACAACATATACTTGGTTTTCCCTGTCTTCTACAAAAAGTATCCGATATTTACCCACTCGCAGCCTTAATTCAGGACGACCTTTAAGTTGCTTAATATCAAGCCCTCTATCGTCACTTACTAAAGTGTCTAAAGCTTTGACAATTCGTACTTGGTCATCCGGTTGCATTCGCGATAAATAGCGTTCTGCTGCTTTCAGGAGAATGTAGTCAGTCAATTTTTTCTCCAAATAGCTTCAATTTGAGTTCTTGGGAGGATATGCCCCGATCGCGCTTTGCCTGGTAATCTTGCCAAGCAGCTTCACTCTCTGCTATTTCTTCTGCTGAAATTACTTCATCATCTTCTGCAACTTCTTCCCGTAACTGAATCATCTTTTTCAAGTCTTCTAATAACCGCAGTTGTTCTGCAAGCGTGAGGCTTTTAACTTGATTCAGTACCTTGCTATAAGTAAACATAGACTTGGTTGTAAGAGTTTTTGCTTGCTCTCTATTATATCTCAATTTAAAATTCAGGAGTTGGGAAATTTTGGTTTGGATGTTTATCGCTGGTGGTACGATCGCTAAATACGATCCAGTTGACAATCAAACAATTGGGTCACTTGCCCCGGATTCATCAGTGGCACTAATCTAAAATCTAAAATAGGTTGACATTTTATGAGTATTATGATAGCTATCAATGCCGATCGCATAAACAATTTAGATTTGTTCCCAGTACAGACAGTAATTGACCAGTGGCTGGCAGAAGGCGCGATCGCCCAAAACGAACAACAGCTACAATTTGAAATAGAGTATCCCCGCGAAGAATTCGATCCGCGAGAAATTTCCGAAATCCCAGAAGTACGACTGTGGTTTATTCGGTTGGATGCTTATTATCCTTGGCTCCCATTTTTGCTAGATTGGAAAGTCGGAGAATTAGCCCGCTATTCGGCGATGTTGGTTCCGCACCAGTTTCACCGCACCGAAGGAATTCAGTACAATCCTGAAGCTTTGGAAATGTTTTTGATGCACAAAATTTTTGTCTTGACGGATTGGTTAAGTCAACAAGGGATTCCGAGTAAATCGAAATTGATGGCGATGTCGCAAATGTTGGGTTATGACTTGGATGATGCTTTTTTTGATGTGATTTTGCCGCACAAATAGCCGATCGCACATCTCATATCGTTCCCGGTTACACCTGTATGATAAAGGAGACGGCAATGCCGTGTCCCTACCCAAAATAATATTGTAGGGACACGGCACTAAGGAGACGGCAATGCCGTGTCCCTACCCGAAATAATATTGTAGGGAGACGGCACTGCCGTGTCCTAATCATGGCCGACACCGGAAACCCGAAACAGGAATTAAACAGCCCTAAGTCTTTGTTTTAGCTGGAATGCCGAACTTTACTGAAGCTCAGTTCGGGCATTACCCTAAAATCATGTAGTGTAACTATAGTTTACAATTGGGTAGTAGATCCAAAAACACGGAAAAAAAAATCTTGATTCCGCGTTCAGGAAATCCACCCTGTTCCCTTGATTCGGCGGTTGAAGCCGCCCTTCTCGCTTTTCTCTCAGGTCTTTAGACACTGAGTTTCCTGCATACCAATTTTTGTATTATGAAAGATCTCACTCGTTATCGAAATATAGGCATCTTCGCCCACGTAGATGCAGGCAAGACCACCACAACTGAAAGAATCCTCAAACTGACGGGTAAAATCCACAAGATTGGTGAAGTGCACGAAGGCGCGGCGACGACGGACTTCATGGAACAGGAACAAGAGCGCGGGATTACAATTCAATCTGCTGCTACAACTTGTTTTTGGAATGAACACCAACTGAATATCATCGATACCCCAGGACACGTAGATTTCACCATTGAAGTTTACCGTTCCCTGAAAGTTCTCGATGGTGGGATTGGTGTGTTCTGTGCTTCAGGTGGAGTCGAACCTCAATCTGAAACCAACTGGCGTTACGCTAACGATTCCAAAGTTTCTCGCATCATCTACATCAATAAGCTCGATCGCACAGGTGCAGATTTTTACCGAGTTGTCAAGCAAGTCGATAAAATCCTCGCAGCTAAACCGATGGTAATGGTATTGCCGATCGGCCTTGAAGAAAAATTCTGCGGCGTAGTCGATTTGCTCACCCGCAAAGCCTGGATCTGGGATGATTCCGGCGATCCCATGAACTATGAAATTAAAGATGTCCCCGCCGATATGGTCGATGATGTCGAAACTTGGCGCGAACAGTTGCTCGAATTGGCCGTCGAGCAAGATGACACTCTCATGGAACAATATCTCGAAGGTAATGAGCCGAGTATTGATGAGATCAAGCGCTGTATTCGCAAAGGTACTCGCGATCGGGCATTTTTCCCCACCTACTGCGGTTCATCCTTCAAAAACAAAGGCGTACAGTTAGTTCTAGATGCCGTCGTTGACTACCTACCAAACCCAATGGAAGTCACACCACAGCCAGAAGTGGATCTTGATGGGAATGAAACCGGCGAATTTGCGATCGTCGATCCCAGCAGACCATTGCGCGCCCTAGCATTTAAGATCATGGACGATCGCTATGGTGCCCTAACCTTCACACGCCTCTACTCAGGAACCTTGTCCAAAGGTGACACCATCCTCAACACTGCTACAGGCAAAACCGAGCGCGTCAGCCGCTTGGTAGAAATGCACGCCAATTCTCGCGAAGAAATTGAATCGGCCCAAGCAGGTGATATTGTCGCGATCGTAGGTATGAAAAACGTCCGCACCGGACACACCATCTGCGACCCCAAAAATCCCGCAACCTTAGAACCAATGGTGTTCCCAGAACCCGTTATTTCAATTTCGGTCAGACCGAAACAAAAAGGCGGCGAAGAAAAAATGGGAGCAGCCCTCACCAAGATGGTACAAGAAGATCCATCCTTCCACATGGTGACGGATCTAGAAAGTGGCGAAATGATTCTCAAGGGGATGGGCGAACTTCACCTCGACATCAAAGTAGACATTCTCCGACGCACCCACGGTGTCGAAGTCGAAGTTGGTGAACCGCAGGTAGCCTACCGCGAGTCGATTACCAAGCGCCTCGAAGACGATTACACCCACAAAAAGCAATCCGGTGGTTCAGGTCAATTTGCCAAAATCGGCTATGTCATCGAGCCCGGTGAGCCTGGAAGTGGCTTCATCTTTGAGTCAAAAGTAACCGGTGGTAGTGTACCGAGAGAATATTGGCCAGCCGTCGAAAAAGGCTTTGAAAGCTGCGTCGATAAAGGTGTCTTAGCTGGATTCCCTTGCTTAGACTTGAAATTCACCCTCCTGGAAGGTGGTTTCCACGCCGTTGACTCCTCCGCAATGGCCTTTGAAATTGCAGCCAAAGCCGCCTATCGCCAATCCATCCCGAAAGCAGGCCCTCAGTTGCTGGAGCCAATTATGAACGTCGATGTATTCACCCCAGATGATTACATGGGCGATGTCATCGGAGACCTCAACCGTCGCCGTGGGATGATGAAAGCTCAGGAGACAAGTCAGACTGGAGCACGGATCAAGGCAGATGTACCATTGAGCGAAATGTTTGGCTACATTAGCGATTTGCGTACCATGACGTCTGGGCGTGGACAATTCTCTATGTCTTTCTCCCACTATTCTCCTTGTCCAAACAACATCGCTGAAGAAGTGATCAAGCAAGCGAAAGAGCGTCAAGCTGCGAAGTAGTGCATTTGACTCCTGGTAGGTACTATCTGGAGTCAAACACAAAAATTAGATCCCCGCTTTTTGAATAAATCGGGGATCTAATTTTTATAAACTATCGGTTAGAATAAGTCAACAAATAGGTCATGCTTCCCCGACTCCTAAAACTTGTGCTGCGGTGAGTTTTAGATCGGGAAAAGTCGTCGATGCGATCGCATTGCTTCCTTCAAAAACAGCTTCTTCATACAGTCCATCTACCCATATCAGCACGGTAACTTTTGCTTGACTGGGGTCAACGATCCAGTATTCAGGAATTCCCCGTGCGGCATATTCCGATCGCTTGTAGCGGTAATCTCGATATTCATTCACTTTACCAGAAAACTGGGTCTAAAGCCCCGTCCTTCTAGGACGGCTTTATATTA
>NZ_JAKJHX010000156.1 GCF_021648855.1 Tychonema litorale BBK16
TGGCTCACAGAACGACATGGCTACGATCCGACTTGCCGTGTCCCTACAATGTTATTTTGCGTGGGACACGGCACTGCCGTCTCCTCTATATCATAAGGAGTACAACCGGAATTGATATCAATTATTTACGAACTCGATCGCACTTGGAAATATCTCTCCAGCCCACACCCTCCCAAAAAATCACACTTTTCCCGTGCGAAACACTCTACCGATCACCTCTTCAATAGGCGGATCAGTAACAGTCAAATCCACCACCTCTAACTCCGCCAACATCTTCGCCACCCCCATCATCAATTCCTCCCGTTTCACCAAAAACCGCACCGATTGTCCCTCAATTGACTCTACCTCCCCGTAAATAGAAGCACGATCTTTAGATAGCGGACTGGCTAACTCTACCTGAACTTGCCGATAAGGTGCAAATTTATCGAGCAACCCATCTAAATTACCATCATAAACTAACTGCCCTTCATGGATTAACAAAACTCGCTTACACAAAGCAGTAATATCAGCCATGTAGTGACTCGTCAACAGCACCGTTGCTTGATAGCGTTCATTATATTCCCGCAGAAATTGCCTAACACTAAACTGTGCGTTTATGTCCAAACCTAAAGTCGGTTCATCTAAAAATAATACCTCTGGTTGGTGCAGCAACGCCGCCATCAATTCAGCTTTCATCCGTTCCCCCAAAGAAAGCTTTCGCACCGCCTGATTTAACTTACCTTCTAGCGACAGCATCTCCGTTAATTCCCCGACTCGCCGTCGATAATCTTTATCAGGAATACCATAAACAGCCGCATTGATTCTCAGAGAGTCCAGAACTGGCAAATCCCAGATCAACTGTTGTTTTTGCCCCATAACTAAAGTGATTTTTTGCAAAAAATCAGATTCGCGGCGAAACGGAACGCGATCGCATACAGTGACCTTACCACCAGACGGGTAAATTAGACCAGTCAGCATTTTCAGAGTCGTAGTTTTGCCCGCCCCATTAGCACCAAGAAACCCGACAACTTCCCCAGACTCAATACCGAAAGAAACGCCATTAACAGCCTTCACATTGCGGTAAGTGCGCTTAAAAAAGTGCTGGATAGTTCCTTTCAGTCCCGGTTCTTTAATCGCGATCGGATAAACCTTGCTCAAGTCTTCAACCAAGATAATTGGCATCATATTAACCTTTAACTTTTATTATAATCTACAATATTCCCATCAAGCTTATAGCAAGATTGAATTGTTAATTTTTTTACCACATTCCTACCGAATCAATCCACGCAGACTGTAAAATCAGAATATTCCCAGACATTCATTATTAAACATCTCACAAAAATTACAACTATGGCACTCAAGGCAGATAATTCAGGCATCCCTCGTTTGGTAGGAGACAACTCTCCAGAAATTGTTACACTTATACCGGGACAAATTGCTAATTTTCCTGGGGGAGTTTGGCTACTGGGCGGTAATGATACTGTTCAAGGTTCATCAGATACAGAACGGATTTTTGGCAACGATGGCAAAGATAGTCTCTTAGGTGGTGCCGGCAATGATTCTATTTATGGCGGCAAGGGCGATGATGATATTTTAGGAGAAATTGGCAATGATTTTCTTACCGGAGATAGAGATAGCGATTTCCTAGATGGTGTCGCGGGAAATGATTTATTGCGTGGGGGTCAAGGTATTGATTTGTTAGTTGGTGGCGATGGCAATGATACTTTAATTGGTGACAGAGATGTTGATATTTATAAAGGTGCTGGAGGAAGTGATGTTTTTGTGCTTCGAGTCGATCAAGCTGGAGAAAAAATTATTGGGTTTGAAGTTCCTGATGCAGTAATTGTTGATTTTGATAAATCCAATGATTCAATTGGCATTAGTATAGCATTTGCCAGCAGTAATATCTCTTTTGAACAGGTAAATTATAGCCTCAACGATCCCAGACTTTTACTGCTCAATCCCGCAACTGTAGCAGGTGGAACTAGCTTGCTGGCTAAGGGGGGTATCTCGCAGCGAGACCTAGATCCCGATGGTAATGGTCGTGTTGAAGCTACTAATATTAGATTTGGTGTTACCAATGCTTTATTGGGAACTGTGTTGAATGTAACACCGGCTGATTTAACTGGTCGTTTTATTAATGCTAGTTCTTTGCTTTAAATTAGCCATATAAATATAGTGCCATGTCCCTACAATTAATCAGGCGTAGGGACACAGCACTGCCATGTCCTCTTAATTGATAACTTTTTTACTTGCCTTTCTCCATTGCCCACTGCATCAAACCGGGGAATAAACGATAAGCTTCAGATGCCAAAAAAGCAGGGCCGACGGTAATTTCAGAACGCTTATTTTTAACAGCATCCCAAATCGCATTAGCAATATCTTCCGGCTGATTTGCCCAATTAGATTTCAGCATTTCGCTCATTTCCTGACGACGTAACTCAATTGCCGTTTCAGTGCGATCGCGAAATTGAGCTCTTTCCAAAAAATCGCTGTTAATTAAGCCCGGATGTACAGCGCAAACTTGAATTCCTTGAGGAGCTAATTCTAACCGCAAAGTTTCTGTTAAACCTGTCATCGCATATTTGCTAGCACAATAAGCCGTCATTTGAGGCAAAGGCATTTTGCCACCAATGGAACCCACATTAACTATTGTACCAGTTTTTCTTGATAAAAAATGTGGCAATAGTTCTTGAATTGTGTTAACACATCCCCAAAAATTGGTATTCATTAATTGCTGCCAATCTTCGGCGGTAGTTTGCTCCATCGCGCCCGTCAAGCAAATCCCGGCATTATTAACTAACACATCAATGTTACCATAAAAAGATAGGGCTTTTTCAACGAGCGATCGCACTTGTTGAACATCCCCAACATCCGCAGGAATCGCTAACACGGTATTCCCTTCACGTTCGACTTGAGCGGCTGCGGCTGCTAATCTTTCTGGCTGGCGAGCAGTCATCACCACATCGTAACCTTCACTCGCAAATAAAAGTGCCGTTGCTTTGCCACTTCCTTGAGAAGCGCCTGTAATCAAAACTGTAGGAGCCATAAAGTTGTGGATTGTGATTTACTTCAAACTTAGTTACCTTTAAGATATCAAATCCATTGACTTCTTGTTTTTGAAACCTGCCCTAAAAACTGATACCATAACCCTAATTAATTGGATCATACTCGCAGGATGAGCGATCGCCCAAATATTAATTGTCAGACAAGTTAGGGCCATTAATAGTAAAATGAATGTTGGAGGCATTACTACCCCAATTATGAACCAAGTAAAAACATGAAATATCATTGTCATAGCAAAAGTGCTGGCAACAAATACAGAGGATTGGACTTGGATTCGAGGTCGATTTAGTCCTGTCAAAATCACTGTCTGCAAAGTGGTCAGCAAGTTGGCAGGAACCAAAAATGCACAGATAGCTATGCAATAGGTATGCGAAAATTCAGTCACTGTATTAAAATCGAGCATCAGTGTAATTATGGAACCTGTTGAATATACTTAGAGAGCTTAACGTGACTTTTATATCTTAGCACTATCACCATAACTTAATCTTTTCTGGCGAAGGTCACTCCTAGGACACATTATTTATCCGTGGGATCAATCTAAAATCTAAAATCGATTGATGGATTCTCGGTATATCGGTAGTCGGGATCGTAACAGGCTCAAGCACTCACACTCAGTCGATCAGGATTATATCATTAAAAATCAGACTTAAGATTTAAGCTGAAATCCCTAGAGCCATCTCTAAACTTTTGAGCCAAGTTATCAATAAAGTGCGGGTGAAGTGACAAAATGTGCGCCAAAATTCAAAAATTACACTTTGGATTAAAATAGATAGCTAAGTAGATTTGAGCAAATTCTGAGGAAGCGACTGTGACTGAAAAAAATACCGCCCCATGGGATGCCGGCAGATTTGTCAAAACCTTGGCTTATTTTGGTGTTATTCCCTTCATTGGAAGCATTAGCTGGCTGCAACAACTATTTGGAAGCAGCCGCAATGCACAAAAAGACCAACCCAAACTGGTACTCGTAGCCGGTGCTACGGGCGGCGTGGGGAAACGAGTGGTGAAGCGACTGCAACAGCGGGGAATTAGAGTGCGAGCTCTCGTGAGAGATACCAAAAGAGCTCAAGAAATTCTCGGCAAAAATGTCGAATTAGTCGAGGGAGATATCACCGTAGCAGAAACTTTGACACCGTTAGTAACCAACGGTATAGAAGCAGTTATCTGCTGCACCGGCACCAAAGTTCAACCAGTGGAAGGAGACACCCCAACTCGTGAAAAATACTATCAAGGCATCAAGTTTTATATGCCAGAAGTGGTTGATGTTCCCGAAATTGTCGAATATAAAGGCTTGAATAATTTAGTACAAGCTGTTCGCAGCCAGCTAATTAAAGCAGGTGAAAAAGTAATTTTTGACTTTACAAAACCCACTGAAGATTTGAAGGAAACTTGGGGCGCACTTGATGATGTTGTGATGGGAGGGGCTAGCGAAAGCTCGATTCGCTTGACTGATAATACAGCTTTATTTACAGGAAATGTTTCTACTGCAAATTCTGGCGGCTTTGCTTCGGTGCGTACCCGAAACTTTGAAACTCCCATTGATTTAACAGGATTTAGTGGTATTCAACTGCGTGTCAAGGGTGATGGTAAGCGCTATAAGTTGATTGTTCGTAGCGAATCTAAATGGGATGGAATTGGCTATTGCTATTCCTTTGACACGGTTTATAATATTTGGATTACTGTCACGATTCCCTTTGATAGGTTAATTCCAGTTTTCCGCGCTAAGACTGTCAAAGATGGCTCGAAATTAAATACTAAGACTATTTATTCTTTTCAGTTAATGTTGAGTAAGTTTGAATATGATGGCGCGCTGAATCCGAAATTTACACCGGGTGTTTTTCAATTGCAATTGGAATCTGTCAAGGCTTATACCGAACAAGAATTGCCGCGATTTGTGATGGTGAGTTCAGCGGGAGTTACTCGCCCTGGCCGCCCAGGACTTATTTTGGAAGAAGAACCGCCTGCTGTGAGAATGAATGATATGTTGGGGGGGATTTTGACTTGGAAGTTGAAGGGGGAGGATTGTGTGCGATCGAGCGGGATACCTTATACTATTGTTAGACCTTGTGCTTTGACGGAAGAAGCAGGTGGCAAGGCTTTAATGTTTGACCAAGGAGATAATATTCGGGGCAAAGTTAGTCGGGAAGATATTGCGGAATTGTGCGTGCAAGCTTTGGATTTGCCTGATGCTTGTAATGTTACTTTTGAGGTGAATGAGGGGGAAAATGGTAAGGCTGCTGGTGATTGGGAGGGTTTATTTTCTGGGGTTAAATAACAGTTATGGAATAAGATTAAACGAACCGCGAAGACGCAAAGGACGCGAAGTAAGAGAAGGAAGAAGATTACTCGGCGGTTGAAACCGCGTCTACACAAACGAAGTCTGCCTCCGCAGACTAAGAGATAACTTGTTCTCAGGCAAAAGCCTGGGAACAAGTAAATTTATAATTCCCAATGCCCAATTCGCTATGCCCAATTCCTATTATGTCTTTTAGTTTTTTGCGACGATACTCCACGCCTTATTTATTTTTGTTTCCGGCTTTGTTTGTTTTGAGTTTGACTGTTTTGTGGCCGGCTTTGCAGGCTTTTTATTTGAGTTTTACGAGTTATGAATATGATTTAACTCAAGCGCCACAGTGGGTGGGGTTGAAGAATTTTGAGAGGTTGTGGCGCGATCGCACTTTTTGGCAAACTTTGAGCAATACGCTGCTATATCTCACCTGTGTTGTGCCTGTATTGGTTGTTATACCGTTGGGAATGGCAATTTTGTGCAATCAGAAGCTGAAAGGAATGAACTGGTTTAGAGCAGCATATTACACGCCGGCAGTGATTTCAATGGTTGTCGCTGGGATTGCTTGGAAGTGGTTGTTTGCGGAAAATGGACTGCTGAATCAGTTGGGGCAAATGTTGGGTTTTCCTGCGATTTCTTGGCTGGCTGATCCGAAGTTGGCAATCTTTAGTGTGATGGCAGTTACTATCTGGAAAGGCTTGGGTTATTACATGGTAATTTATTTGGCTGGGCTACAAGCTATTCCGGCAGAATTGTACGAAGCGGCGGCGATTGATGGTTCGGATGGTTTGGGGAAACACTGGGATATTACAGTGCCATTGATGAAACCTTATCTAGTTTTAGTAGCAGTGATTTCGGCGATTTCTGCTACTAAGGTTTTTGAGGAAGTTTATATTATGACTCAGGGCGGGCCTCGGAATAATTCTAAGACTGTTGTTTATTATCTTTATGAACGAGCTTTTAAGGATTTGGAAATAGGTTATGCTTGCACGATTGGGCTAGTGTTGTTTTTGCTGATTTTGGGTTTATCGATTTTGCAAGTTAGCCTTCAGGGTTTGGCTCGTGAGGATTAAGATTTATGATAAATTTAGTTTCTACGCGATATTACTTAGATCATAAGGCTTATTAAAACTTAGCTAAATATCTAATGACAAAGCTAAAGGTGTGTACTATGATCTAGTAAGCTGTCCCCGCGCCTAAATTATAAAAATATGATTTTCCTAACAGGTTATCAAATCACCGAAAAAGTTTATTCGGGAGTCAATACTGTTATTTATCGGGGAATCTGGGAAAAGCACAACTTGCCTGTGATTATCAAAATGCCGATCGCAGAATATCCCACTCTCGAAGAAATTACTCGGTTGAGACACGAATATAAAATCAGAAAACCTCTACGCAAAATCACGGAGATTATCGATTCTTACCGCACAGAGGTTCACCAGAATGGGATTGCCTTAATATTGGAAGACTTCGGGGGTGTGGCTTTATCGGATTTTCTGACGACGGTTAAACTTGATTTAAAAGTATTTTTAACAATAGCAATTCAGCTAGTAACTGGTTTAGGTAAAATTCATCAGCATCAAATAATTCACAAAGACATAAAGCCTCATAATATTATCATTAATCCAACAACTAATAGCATAAAAATTACCGACTTTAGTATTGCTTCATGCTTGTTGCGAGAAAATGCAACTTCCAGCTATTCTAACTTGCTTGAAGGCACGTTAGCTTATATGTCGCCGGAACAAACTGGTAGAATGAATCGGGCGATCGACTATCGCAGTGATTTTTACTCGTTAGGTGTCACTTTTTACGAGATGCTGACTGGTGAATTGCCATTTAGTGCGATCGATCCCCTAGAATTAGTTCACTGTCACATCGCCCGCACAGCACCGTCTCCTCGCAGTTTAAATCCCGAAATTCCCGAAGCAATTTCTGGGATTGTGATGAAGTTGTTGGCGAAGACGGCGGAAAATCGCTATCAGACTGCTGAAGGTTTAAAATTTGACTTAGAAACTTGTCTCACGCAACTCGAAGCGTCGGGCAATATATCTGATTTTACTGCCGGAAATGCCGATCGCGCCAGTCAATTACTCATACCTCAAAAACTCTACGGTAGAGAAACGGAAGTCGCTGCTTTACTCAGCGCTTTTGAACGAATTAGCGGTGTAGAACCCCCCCAACCCCCCCTTGGTAAGGGGGGGCTTTCGGAGCGACTTCCCCTTGGTAAGGGGGGGCTTTCGGAGCGACTTCCCCTTGGTAAGGGGGGGCTTTCGGAGCGACTTCCCCTTGTTAAAGGGGAGGGTTCGCAGCTTTCTGAGCCTTCTTCACCCCCCTTAGCAAGGGGGGCTGGGGGGGTCGAATTGATCCTGGTTTCAGGTTATTCGGGTATCGGCAAAACTGCGATCGTCAATGAAGTTCAGAAACCCATTGTACGGCAGCGCGGCTATTTTATATCTGGAAAATTCGACCAGTTTAAACGGAATATTCCTTACGCTTCTTTGACTCAAGCATTCCAATCATTAATTCGGCAGTTACTAACCGAAAGTGACGCATCTATTCAGACTTGGAAAGAGAAACTACTAACCGCTTTGGGAAGTAACGGACAAGTTGTTGCAGACGTGATTCCCGAAGTCGAATTAATTATCGGGAAACAGCCGGAAGTCCCGCAATTAGGGCCGACAGAATCGCAAAACCGATTTAATCG
This sequence comes from Tychonema litorale BBK16, assembly GCF_021648855.1. Classification (GTDB taxonomy): domain Bacteria; phylum Cyanobacteriota; class Cyanobacteriia; order Cyanobacteriales; family Microcoleaceae; genus Microcoleus. Next base: position 8,037 of record NZ_JAKJHX010000156.1, read on the forward strand.
CGTCTTCAAACAATTCGTCAGCGTGTTTACTGCACAGTCACACCCGCTAGTAGTTTTTCTCGACGATTTGCAGTGGGCTGATTCGGCATCGCTGAAATTAATTGAACTGTTGGTGACAGATTCAGACAGCAAATATTTACTGATAATTGGAGCTTATCGAGATAACGAAGTCAGTCCTACTCATCCGCTGATTTTCACAATCGAAAATATCGCTAAAACCCAAGTAGAAACTCAACAATTCGTCACCAATATCATTCTTGAACCCTTACATTTAAGTCATGTCAAAGAATTAATTGCGGAGACTTTGGATGGTCAAATTACAGAAGAAATAGAGCTTTTGGCAGAGCTACTTTTTAACAAAACTCAAGGAAATCCGTTCTTTTTAACTCAGTTGCTTAAGGCTCTGTATCAAGAAAATTTGTTAAGTTACGACTTGCAATCTGGTGTGTGGCAGTGGGATCTCGAACACATTCAAGCTATTGGCATCACTGACTGCAATGTCGTAGATTTAATCGCTCGAAATATCAGAAAATTGCCCGATGCGGCGCAGTCAGCATTAAAATTAGCGGCTTGTATTGGCAACCAGTTTAATTTGGAAGTCCTGGCAATTGTCAGCGAAAAATCTCAGAAGGAAACAGCGTTAAACCTCTGGGATGCGCTTCAGGCAGGCTTGGTTTTGCCACTGAGCAACGATTACAAAATTCCGCTGGTTTTTGAAGGAACAGAAACCGGGCAGACTGGGCTGCAAGATGTGAAGGTTGATTATAAGTTTTTGCACGACAGAGTGCAGCAAGCTGCTTATTCTCTGATTCCCCAAGAGCAGAAACAAGAGACTCACCTAAAAATCGGTCAGTTGCTGTTGCAAAATACAGCACCAGAAGCGCGGAAAGACAATATTTTTGCCCTAGTAAATCAATTGAATTTCGGGATTGGGGCAACCACAAGAGGATTGCCCCTACTGACTTCGGAACAAGAAAAAATTGAGTTAGCTGATCTCAATCTGATTGCCGGTCAAAAAGCGAAGGATGCGGCTGCTTTTGAACCTGCTCTCAGGTATTTTAATCTGGGGATACAACTCCTCAATTCTGTGTCTCGCCCGGGTGAGGAGTCAAGTGAAGTTAATTCAAGTTGGCAGAGTCATTATGACTTGACGCTGGCTCTGCATACAGAGGCAATGGAAGCCGAATATCTGAATACCAATTTACAGCAAGCTGAAACTCTGGGAGAGTTAATCTTGCAGCAAGCTACTACTCAGCTAGATGCGGTAAAGGTATACGAGATTAAAGTCCAAATGTATATAAACACCTGGCAGTTCCCCAGAGCTTTGGATACGGGGTTGCAAGCTTTGGAGATGATGGGTTTCTCTCTGGCAAAGATCCAGGATTTGGCTGGCAATGAGGTGATACTACCTAAGTTTGAAGACTTAGAAAATGTGCCAAAAATGACCGAGCCGGAGCTGATAGCAGTAATCAAGTTACTGCAATCTCTTAATGTTGCTGCTTTCTCTGTCAAACCAGAGATTGGCTTCCAAATTGTGGTTTGTCAAGTTAATCTCTGCATTCAACGGGGTTATTCAGCGCTCGCTGCTTTATCTTATGTTTGGTACGGCACGTTACTGTGTGCAGTTGGAGAGATTGAAAAAGGATATCATGCAGGACAACTGGCTATGAGATTGTTAGAGCAATTCGATAGCAAGCCGCTTATATGTCCTGTTTACAATACGTTTAATTATTTTATTCGACACTGGAAAGAACACGGTAAAGAAAGTTTAGCACAGTTACAGGAGGCATTGCAAAATGGACTTGACTTTGGCTCTCTGGACTATGTTTGCTATGGTGTTAATAATTATTGCATCTACCTGTTTTGGACTGGGGGGCTACTCGAATCGCTATTGAACAAGCAATTATTATACATAAATTTAAGTGAAAAAATTGGCAATCCCTATGTTGCAATGGAAGTAAATGTATTGAAACAACTAAATTTAAATTTGCAAGGTTTAGCAACTGATAAGTATCGGTTAATTGGAGAGGCAATTGATGAAGTAACTTTGATGCCGCAGTTGGAAGCTGCCAATAGTGCTTGGACGCTTTTTCATTTGTATCTATATAAAGGAATTCTATTTTATTTATTGAAAGATAGCGCGGGGGCTGTTGCGAACATCTCGCAAGCATTAAAATACATTCAATCAATCATGGGGTTCGTATCTGTTGCTTCTCACAATTTTTACTATTCGCTGGCTTTATTAGCTGTATATCCAACTGCTGATGCTCAACAACAAGCAGAATATTTGGAACAGGTGGAAGCTAATCAGGAAAAAATGCAAAATTGGGCTTTTCACGCGCCGATGAATTACCTGCATAAATACGAGTTGGTGGAAGCCGAAAAGGCGCGGGTGTTGGGGGAAAAAGACCGGGCTATGGATTATTACGATCGCGCAATCCAACATTCCAGCGAACAGGGATACATTCAGGAAG
>NZ_JAKJHX010000157.1 GCF_021648855.1 Tychonema litorale BBK16
GTGCCGTGTCCCTACAATGTTATTTTGGGTAGGGACACGGCACTGCCGTCTCCTCATTTCGGCTAATAATTCCGATGCAACCGGACATGATATCATTGGCCAACTGTCAACCGTCAACCGACAACAAACTTAAGGAAATAGTCGTGCAATCTGAATTTCTATTTCTGGAAATGCCAGCATTGACAAAACATCATCTTCATTAAATACTGTTTCTAGTTGATAGTTTCCATCACGCGGTTCCCGAAAGACATAAACTTGCCACGTGTTAACATCAAGTATCCAATAATCAGCAATTCCCGCCCTAGCATAAGCAGGTGCTTTTCGCTTACGGTCTGTTTCTAAAGTCGTGTCAGCTATTTCTATTAATAAGAAAATGTTGGCGGGTGCGGGGTGAAAATCTTGGTAGAATCGGGAGTCAATTTGTACTACAGCAATATCTGGTTCTGGTTCGGAATTTGTACTTAGGGCGATCGGATCTTGAATGCGAATTAAAGCAAGTCCTGTTAGCAGATTTCTGAGATAGTCAGCCGCACAGAGATTAGTTGCTGCGTGGGGAGGATTTTTGGCACTCATGGAGATAATTTGCCCATCAATTAATTCAACTCGTTCATCTGGATTGAGAATGCCAGTTTCGCTGATGCGATGGTATTCGGCTACAGTCCATAAACGTATATCTGTTAAAGTCATGGCACGATTTCCTTAATCATTTGTGAACTTCTTACTCCCTCCCCGCGAGTTCGGGGAGGGTTGGGGTGGGGTAAAAAATTTACGACTCATTTAAGATTGCTATATCAATAATCTAGATTTAGCTGTAATTGCTCCAACACACCACAAAATAGCATTGACAATCTCCGAACGCTGAATATCTTCTTCATTTAAAAAACTGGCAAACTCTTGCTCAAAAGTCAAATGGTCTGCAAAAGCATAAAGCACTCGCTTATACTCCGTTGGCATTGGCATTAATATAGCCTTAACTAAATCAAACAATGTGTTCAAACAATTGACGATAGTATCTGACTCGTCAATATCTTCTGCATCCAGCAAGTATAGAGTTTCTGCTATGTCACAGATAGCGTCTATTTCTGTTGGTGGCATTCCCAGTGTGGTGACATCAATATCGCACAATTGGAGAGCATTAATCGCTAACTCAGGACGGCTAAAAAAAACCAGTTGACCGCCGGCTACTAAAGGCGGTTCCTGTTCACCATAGGCAATTAGGGTATATAGATTAGGTGCTTCAGTTTCCGGGTCGATGCGGAAACCACATAGCCAAAGCAATTTTTCTTGATTAGGGTTAGCTGGTGGCAATGTTTTTGCAAAAAAGTTGTGTTCTAACATGACTTTTGAATTTTTAGAAGCTTTTTTTGACTACAATTTTTGCTGGATAATCTCACAACATTCATCTACAGTTGCTCTTTCTGCCATTGCTGTTACTAGAGATTCGTAGGCTATTTTATGGGTTTCAATTAAGTTTTTGGCTTGGAGAGAACCCCAGTTTTGTTTGAATTGAATTTCGGAACTAGGCCGTCGCAGTTGGGTGAAAATTGCATTGATTTTAGTGCGGTCTTCTGCTCCTCCTTCGGCGTTGCCATAGACAAAGTTTTCAGCGACAATTCCGGCCATCCAAACGGTGCAGTATCGGTCTAAAAGTTGAACTGAAAGTGTGCCTTTTTGTAGTTGGGATGCTAATTGTTCGTCTTCAAATCGGACTCCGCCTTGAGCTGATTGGCCTTGTTTAAAGGCTTCCCAAGCGTTGAGGGCGTAGCCGGTTACGGGGATTCCTAATAGGTGCGCGACTAGGAAGTGTCCGGCTTCGTGATGGAGGATTCGATCGCGCTTTTCTTTAGAACTTCCTGCGATCAAGTCTACTAAAATTGTACCGCCTTGACCTTGCCACTGGAAAGTATCTAAGGTGGCTAGCCCCAAAAGACAAAAAGTGGCGATCGCAGGTACGGCCTCTGGTATATTGAATAGAGGCCCCAATAAAATTGAAACGGTGATGGCGAAGATAGAAATAGCGATAATATTCAAAGAAGTGTCTTTCATAAATTAAAAATTGGGAATGGGGAATTGGTAATTGGGAATTGGGAATTGGCCAAAGAGGGCATCGGCCAAAGAGGGGATCGGGAATTGGGCATAGTTTCTTTCTTCTTCCTTCTTCCTTCTTCCTTCTTCCTTCTTCAAGTTTGACTGAAAATTGCCGATCGCAGGCGATCTATCTTCAAAAGACATTAAAATAGATCAAAGTCAACTAAAAGTATAATTGGAATCCTTCATGTCAGTTTTGGCAGCGATCGCAGTTTTAGGTATCCTCATTGTCGTTCACGAACTCGGCCACTTCCTGGCGGCGAGACTCCAACACATCCACGTCAACCGCTTTTCCATCGGCTTCGGCCCCATCCTCTGGAAATACCAAGGCCCAGAAACTGAATACGCCCTCAGAGCCTTTCCCCTGGGAGGTTTCGTAGGTTTTCCCGATGACGATCCCGAAAGCAGTATCCCTCCAAATGACCCGGATTTGCTCAAAAATCGGCCTGTGCTCGATCGCGCGATCGTGATTAGTGCAGGGGTTATTGCCAACTTAATCTTTGCTTACTTCCTGCTAGTCGTGCAATTTGGAACTGTCGGCGCGGCCGAATTGAACTACCAACCAGGGGTTAAAGTGCCCGAAGTCGCGATCGAAGTCAGTTCCGCAGCAGCCAAAGCCGGCATTCAAGCAGGAGACATTGTACTGTCCGTTGACGGCAGGGAATTAGGGGCTTCAGCCGAAGCAATCAAGTCTTTGGTCGCGGAAATCCAAAATCATCCCAACCAAGCCCTAGCCTTAGAAATTCTGCGTCAAGAACAGAAATCTGTCGTCACAGTAACTCCCGAATTGACTCCCGATGGTAAAGGTCGCATTGGGGTACAGCTAACTTCCAATGGTACTGTGGTGCGGCAGCGAGTCGGCATTGTCGAGGCGTTCACCAAGGCCACAGCAGAATTTGAACGGATTGTAGTGCTGACGGTGCAAGGTTTTGGGCAGTTATTTAGCAATTTTGGTCAAACTGCTAAAAAGTTGTCCGGGCCAGTGGCGATTGTGGCGATTGGTGCAGGGATTGCGCGATCGGATGCAGCGAGTTTGTTTCAGTATGCTGTGCTAATTAGCATCAATTTGGCTGTAATTAATATCTTGCCTTTACCTGCTTTGGATGGCGGCCAATTAGCTTTTCTATTAATCGAAGGAGTGCGGGGTAAACCTTTGCCTAACAAGATTCAGGAAAATGTGATGCAGAGTGGTTTGATGCTGTTGCTGGGTTTGGGAATTTTCTTGATTATTAGGGATACTGCTAATTTAGCCGGGTTCGATTTCCGAAGTCTCATGCAACAATAGTTATTGGTTATTGGTTACTGGTTATTGGTTATTGATGGCAACTAACTAATAGCTAATGCCCTCTTTGGCCGATGCCCTCTTTGGCCGATGATTAATGACTAAAAAGTTAAGGCCTGTAGGGTGCGTCAGCTAGAACAGTTCCTAGACATGGGAAATACCTTAAAACTGACGCACCCTACAATCGTCTTTTAAATGCCGAACAGCTTATTTTATCGTAAAAATAGGGGAAAAAAGCAATGATTACACAACTGCAATCTCCCGAAAAAGCACAAATAGTCTACCCAGATGACAACGGAGAATCCATGTCAGATAATACCGAGCAGTTTCGATTAATCGTCTGGATTAAAGAAAACTTAGAACTGTTATTTGCGAGGGTTCCTGATGTTTTTGTGGCGGGTAACTTACTGTGGTATCCAGTAGAAGAAAATAACAAGATTTCTCAAGCGCCCGATGCGATGGTAGTCTTCGGAAGACCGAAAGGTTATCGAGGCTCCTACCAGCAGTGGAATGAAGGGAACATTGTGCCGCAAGTAGTGTTTGAAATTTGGTCGCCGGGAAATCGGCTGACTCCGATGCTCCAAAAACTGAGATTTTACGAACAGTACGGCGTAGAAGAATATTATCTGTACAATCCAACAAATGTGGATTTAACTATATGGGAGCGCCGAGATCGAGGATTAGAACCAATCGAACAAGTTGACGGCTGGGTAAGTCCAAGGATGGGAGTGCGATTTCAAGTATCAGAAACTGAACTGCAAATATTCAGGCCTGATGGAACACCGTTTGTGAGTTTTGTGGAACTCGCTCAACTTCGAGAGCAAGCAGAATTAAGAGCCGAACAAGAACGGCAAAGGGCTGAACAAGAACGGCAGAGAGCTGAGCAGGCGGAAAATTTGCTGGAACAAGAACGATCGCGATCGCAAGCTTTAGAAGCTCGACTCCGAGACATGGGAATTGACCCCAATATTTTGTAAATGATTAATGACTGATGACTAAAAAGTTAAGTTTAAAAAAGCGATCGCACGAAATCCTGATTCGCCTCAAACGCCTATATCCAGAAGCTCCTTGCACTCTCGATTATGAAACTCCGGTGCAGTTGTTGGTGGCCACAATTCTCTCGGCTCAATGCACGGATGCGCGAGTTAATCTGGTGACACCCGCTTTATTTGAGCGTTTCCCCGATGCGGTGACTCTGGGAAATGCCGATTTGGAGGAATTGGAGAGTTTAGTGCGATCGACTGGTTTCTATCGGAATAAAGCTAAAAATATTAAAGGTGCTTGTTGGGCGATCGCAAATAAATTCAATAATCAAGTTCCGCAGACAATGGAACTACTATTAGAATTGCCCGGAGTTGCGCGCAAAACGGCTAATGTGGTTCTCGCCCACGCTTTTGGGATTCATATGGGCGTGACAGTCGATACTCATGTCAAACGATTAAGTCAACGGTTGGGATTGACAAAACATCCAGATCCAATTCGGATAGAGCGAGATTTAATGCTATTATTGCCCCAACCAGATTGGGAAAATTGGTCAATTCGGTTAGTTTATCATGGTCGGGCGGTTTGTAATGCGAGAAATCCGACTTGTGAAGTTTGTGAAATTGCAGATTTGTGTCCTTCTGCTAATATTTCGTAGGGTGCGTAAGTTCGGAGACTAGCAATTATGATTAAAAAATATCAACTTTGGAGTATGAATTGCCTCCGAAATTTAGAGTAGGGGCAATTCATGAATTGCCCGTAAGTAAGGGATTGCTATAGCGAGTTCCTAGGGTGCATCAGTTCGCAGACTAGCAATTATGATTAAAAAATATCAACTGACGCACTCTACAAATGCGATCGGTCGCTGTGTACAAATAAAAATATTTCAAACTAAAGTCATCCAAAATGACCAAAACATAGTAAAATAGGAGATTGTGATTTATCCAAGGATATCAACAGAACATGGCTAAGAAGAGCATGATCCAGCGCGAAAAAAAGCGCCAAGCACTCGTAGACAAGTACGCTGACAAGCGCGCTGACCTGAAAGACCAATTCGACCAAGCTGCGAATCAGATGGACAAAATGGCGATTCACCGGGAACTGCAAAAGCTACCCCGCGCCAGTTCGCGGACTCGTTTGCGTAACCGCTGCTGGGCCACTGGTCGTCCCAGAGGTTACTACCGTGACTTCGGCCTATCTCGGAACATGATGCGAGAAATGGCTCACGAAGGTCTTTTACCAGGCGTAGTTAAGTCTAGCTGGTAGTAAAACGAAGGAAGAAGGAAGAAGGAAAAATGAAGAAGGAAGAAGGAAGAAAGAAATCCCTTCGACCCAACGCAGGGCGACGCTCCGCTCAGGGTACGAAGAGGGAAAAAAAACTTACAATCAATTAATCTGCAAGATTGTGTTTTAGGTTTATTCTTGTTTCCTAATTCTGAGTTAAATTTTCCTCTTTCTTACTTCATTCGCCGCAGCATTTATCGATACCGAGACTTTCTAATAATAAGTCACTGACGGCATTGGCGATCGCAAATTCGCCGTAGAAGCTTTTAGAAAAATCATAGGCTTGCATTTCAGTGACGATGGCAATTACGAGGCTACCCACATCATTTTCGCCTTCCATCCGCTGGCGAACGTAGATTTGGGTAGCTCTTTTCGCTATTTGCTCGTTGGCTGCTTCTGGGATAAACTCAGAGTCTAACCATGCAAGTAGTGTTTGTTGGAGCCATTCGCCCTCCTGTTCTGGATTTTTGGCGGGTGGTAAGGTGATAGCTTCGATTTGTTCTGACATGATTATTCCTAATTCCTAATTGCTAATGTTGGCTGTTAACGGTGAACGGACAAACAACTGATAAATTTATGCAATATGATATACCGACAATTATACAAGGATACGCGCAAGGCTTTTTCTTGATGGCAAATGACGGTGAGGATAGTTTGGGGTGGTATTCCAGCCGCCAACGCGCGCTGATTCCCCTGGATGAGCGATTCACCTATCCCAAGTCGCTGCGACGCCAAATCAATCAAAATCGGTTTGAGGTGGCTGTGAACCGCGATTTTGGGGCGGTGGTTGAGGGTTGTGCCGATCGCGAAACAACTTGGATTTCTCACGAGCTCAAACAGATTTACTGGGCTTTGTATGAGGCTGGTTGGGCTTACAGCTTCGAGACTTGGTGCGGGGACGAACTAGCGGGCGGTATTCTGGGATTGTCTATAGGTGGCGCGTTTATTGGGGAGTCGATGTTTTTCCGAATTCCAGAGGGTTCTAAGGTGGCGATGGTGAAGTTGGTGGAGAGATTGCGCGATCGATCTTACCTGCTATTCGATGCTCAAATGAACAATCCGCACTTAGAAAGATTCGGAGCTTACACTGTTAAAGAGAAACAATATAATGCTCTTTTGAAAGCAGCTTTAAAGCATAAATGTTCGTTGTTTTAACTAACATTAGACTTACGCATGGAGTCCAGAAACCGGGTTTTTTACGAAAATACTGCACCTCAGCCTTTAACTTGATGAAAAACCCGGTTTCTTTAGTCGCAGAAATCAGGAGACAGCACGTGGCGTGTCCCTACAATTGATCGCGGTAGGGACTAAGGCCAAGTCGTCTCCTCTATATCATTCCGTCGCAGCCGAAATCGATATTATTTTCCGGAAGCCCGGTAAGTCTCTGGTAAAAGGAATCAGAAAACAAAAGACTTACACCAAGCTTTTTACTCATCCATATTTTACGTTTCATTGGCGAGACTTGCTTACCTGATATCTTCTGGGTCGGTAGTATATTGTATTATGAAAAAAATTGCCATTAAAAATAATCGTTTTAAAGAAAAAATGCTAGAAATAGAAAGAATTACTGTTGCAGAAGTGCCTTGTGTATTGGAAGATAACTCTAGGACTTTAGATTCGCTCAAGAAATGTGCTCAATCTAGCAATAATAGAAACGAGCGAAGAGAGGCCGTTAAAATATTGGTAAATCAGTGGAGAGATGACATTGGATTTCTAGAGTTATTGGGTGAGCGCGCTTGGATTGACAAAGATGCAAATTTCCGAGAATTTTGTCAGCAAAAACTGACAGAATTAGCAGCATCAAAAGCGAAATCGAAAACAACAGACTCTCAATCTGACGATGAAGCGTATTTATGGTGGAGCAATTATGCACAGATTCTTACTCAGACAAAACGCTCAATCTGAAAATTAGACCAGGAAAGATTAGCTTAATTATAAAGATTGATATCAATTCCGGTGTTACCTGAATGATATAGAGGACACGGCAGTGCCGTCTCCCTACCATGATTAATTGTAGGGACTAAGGCCAAGCCGTGTCCTTAACTTAACCGTAGCTAAAATTTTCAACCACGCTATAATATTCTCAACTAAAGTCGATCGAGCAAAAAGCAATGATAGAAAGCGCGGGTTTGGTTTGGGTATTAGTGTCACCTATTTTGATAGAATTGGGGAAAGCGGCTTTAGACGACTACATTAAAGATTTTTTCAAAGACTGCATTAAAGATATTCAAGGACTTGCGAACAAGCCCTTCGCTCAAAATGCTGTCCGCGAGGCTCTGAAATCCTTTATCATACTGTTCGAGCAAGAATTAGAGCGATCGCACTTAAACAAAACACAAATCAAACAATATCTGCCACCTTTAAAACAACTTATCAAACAACCTCCAGTGCGACAAGTTTTGGGAAGCGCATTTCAAGCAAATTGTCGAGTTTTAGATACTCATATCTTAGCTCAATCTTGGCAAAATTTGACCTTACAGCATCCCGTGCGACGGATTTTGCCAACATTTAGTAAGGTCGTACCTTCTCATCTGTTGAAAGAGCAACCAGTTGCCTCAGTTCCCGGTACATTTAGTTGGGAACAAGTGGCAGACAAATATCTAAAAAGCGTTAAACTAATTATACAGCAAAATGCGGAACTACGAGAGATTCTCAACAACCAGAATCTTGATAGCATAAATCAAGCTGTCAGAAATAATGCTCCGATTCCGGCTGAATTTAACTTAGAAAGTTATCAAGAAGGACTGCGAGAACAATATGAATATTTGGATTTAGGTAATTTAGATACTAGGTCGGGAGAATACGAACGACAACTGACAGTTAAAGAAATATTTATTCCGCAAAATGCGCGATATTGTCAAGAATATTTGCCGAAAGATTATGAATTACCCAAGGAGTTTCAAAGGCTATTGCGGGAACGGGGAGACATTGCAGCCGAAGTCAGTCAACAAGACTTGGAACGCTACCAAAAAGCTTACAATCAACAGCAAACGCGATCGGTTATCGAAGTAATTGATGATATCAATTACCGTTATCTAGTAATTCTCGGCGATCCGGGTTCAGGCAAATCCACGCTGTTAAAATATCTGGCGCTTCAGTGGGCAAAATTGTCTCCAAATCAGTTGTCATCTCAACCGATTCACTTACTAATTGAATTGCGGAAATACAGTCGCAGTCTAGATAACAAAAAATGCAATAATTTCCTAGAATTTATCGAGTGTGATTCTAGTTGGATCGGGCATTTAAACAAATCTATCCTGGACGAATGGCTGCAAGCTGGCCGCGCTGTCGTCATGTTTGACGGGTTAGATGAAGTGTTCGAGGTGGAAAAACGCAATCGAATTGTTGACCAAATTCATAACTTTACTCAAACCTATCCAACCGTGAAAGTGCTTGTCACTTCTCGGATTATTGGCTACCAGCAGCAACGACTAAAAAATGCTGAATTTCATCACTTCATGCTGCAAGATTTTGAACCGGAACAGATTAAACAGTTTATCCAAAAGTGGCACGATTTGACGTTTACAGACAGATTGAAAAAAGCTGCAAGTTTAGAAAGATTGGATAAAGCAATTTCGGAATCGAGGGCGATTCTAGAATTAGCCGGAAATCCGCTGTTGCTGACAATGATGGCAATTCTGAATCGCAATCAGGAGTTACCGCGCTTTCGAGCTAAACTCTATGAAGAAGCCTCAAAAGTGCTGCTGCATAAATGGGATTTTGATGTTAAGGAAAAGTTGGGTCATGACAGAATTGATCCTTATGTAATTGATCAAGAAGTCAAACAAAGTATCTGCGGGCGAATTGCCTACAAAATGCAGTCGAGTGGCAAAGGATTAGCCGGAAATATTATTAGTCGCGAGGATTTGCGGGAGACTATAAAATATTCTTTGGAAGGATTGATGGGAACTGAGGCAACTGCTTGTGCTAAGTTGATGGTAGAGCAACTGCGGGAACGCAATTTTATTTTGTGCTTCTTGGGTGGATACAATGAGGATTATTTTGCTTTTGTCCATCGCACGTTTTTGGAATATTTTTGTGCTTGGGAGTTTGTACGGCAATTTGAGAAACAAAAAACCCTTGATTTAGATGGCCTGATTCAAGTTTATCGGGAACACTGGCGCGATGAGTCTTGGCATGAAGTGTTGCGTTTAATGGCGGGAATGCTGGATGCTAAATTTACAGGTGACATCCTGGAATACCTGATTGGTGAAAATGGGGAAGCAGAAAAGTTTAGCAATCTGTTTTTGGCCGCGCAGTGTGTTTCGGAAGTCAAGAATAGAAATGATATTGCTGTTATTACTGGTCAATTGCTAGTTTGTCTGAAAAAATTAACTAGATATGGCTATACAGTTAATATTACAAGCCAGAGAGATATAGAACACAATCGGTTAGTCCGAGAAATTCGCACAAAAGCAGTAGCAGCAGTTACAGCAACTTGGAAAGATGACCCGGAAACCTTACCTTGGCTCAAAGAACGCGCTCGTTCCGATGATGATTCGACTGTGCGAAGAGCAGCAGTACGAGAATTAGCATGGGGGTGGAAAGATGACCCGGAAACCTTACCTATCCTCAAAGAACGCGCTCGTTCCGATGATGATTCGGCTGTGCGAAGTGCAGCAGTCCAAGAATTAGCACGGGGGTGGAAAGATGACCCCGAAACCTTACCTTGGCTCAAAGAACGCGCTCGTTCCGATGATGATTCGGATGTGCGAAGTGCAGCAGTACAAGAATTAGCACGGGGGTGGAAAGATGACCCGGAAACCTTACCTATCCTCAAAGAACGCGCTCGTTCCGATGAT
>NZ_JAKJHX010000158.1 GCF_021648855.1 Tychonema litorale BBK16
AAACTTGATAGCAGCAAACTTGATAGCAGCAAACTTGATAGCAGCAAACTTGATAACAGCCGCGCAGCCCTAGCAGCTTACAATCAAACAATAGCTGATCTTGAAGCTGAAAAACTTCTAATTTGGGAACAACTCCGCCGCCTAGATCCAGTGCTTGCCGGTCAAATTCGAGTTAATCCTCTCAAATTCCCATCCATCCAGCAGCTTATCGACAAACCCACCACTGCAATTATTAGCTTTTACACCACTGTTAGCGACACCTTGATCTTCGTCGTGCGGCAAAACGAGATTACCCTACAAAGTTGCGCTGATTTAGGATTTGAGGCTTTGCACGAATGGATTTTCCAAAATTGGTTAGGACAATATGTTAAGGATAAAGATTCTTGGAAAAAAGAGTTAGTTGGGATGCTAGCTGAAATCGCAAAACAGTTAAATTTGAATGACCTGATTTTGTGGCATTTAGAAGGAATTTCTGAACTGATTGTAGTTCCTCATTTTGCCCTTCACCAAATCCCCTTCGCTGCACTACCCATCGGAGACAACCGATATTTAGGAGACAAATTTCTGATACGTTACGCACCGAGTTGTCAAGTCCTAGAATTCTGCCAGCAGCGCCCTTCATTGGGCAGTAACCTTAAATGGGGCACAATTGAAGATGCGACGGGCGACTTGCCTTGCGCCAGCTTTGAAGGAGAGCAACTCGCAGTTCTTTATAGCATCCCAGACAATCGACGCTTAAAAGGTCGCCATCAAGCCACGGTTAGTAACTATCGAGAACTAGCGCAAACCGTCCAAATCCTTCACTCTAGCCACCACGCCCAGTCGCGCTTTGACAATCCCTTAGAATCGACATTAATTTTAGGAGATGGCTGCATTACTTTAGGTCAGCTAATGACTCCTGCATGGCGTCTCCCTCAGTTGTCGGACGTATTTCTTTCCTGCTGCGAAACTGGATTGGGTGTGAGTGAAATTACTGGTGATATCCTCACTTTTTCTACGGCTTTTTTGTCGGCGGGAGCCAGAAGTGCGATCGGTACGCTTTGGGCTGTCGATGATTTAGCTACGGCGCTTTTCTCGATTTTTTACTATCAAGAGTGGCAGCAGGGAAAGAATCGCCCCGAAGCTATTAGACAAGCTCAAGTTAAATTGCGAGAGCTTACGGGCAATACCTTAGCTGCTAGTTATAAACCCCAACTCACAGAACTTTTGAAACAGAAACTTAGAGAAACCGGCGCGCTCCGCAAAAACTCCCAGGCAAAACGAGATGCCTGCTCCTCCGGTTCCCCAGACTATCGGCAATGGGATGAAGAATACAAAAAGTATGATAAAATTGGTAAACAAATTTATCTATCTCGCAATAATTTAGATAAATTTTGTCAAGAATCAAAGCCTTTCTCTCACCCTTTTTACTGGGCCGCTTTCACCTGCACTGGTGTTCGGTAAAATAGACTATTCATTTTGAGTCTTAGACACTGTATCGCAGTATTTCAACCATATTTCCTTGGACTAGGAGTGTCAGACGAAAGTTAACAGTTTCGGTGAGTTTCCCCATTGTCTTGTATTCGATTACCATCCGAACAGATTTACAGCGGTTCCCGCTGTAATGCGGTTCACTTAGTGAATCCTCAACATTTAAGAAATTAGTTTGTTAATTGTTGCTACTGTACCTCATAAAAGCGGGAACCGCTGTATCTAAACTTAGCGCACCAAACTAGCCAGCAGCACCGACGCTTCTCGCTGCAAGCTCTGCCGATTGTCATCGTAGCAATTAAGGACGTTCGAGCTGGTATGGCGGCTCAACTTCTGCGCCATTCGTGTATTGCCGTTGCTTGCATCTAACAGAGTCGTAATTGCAGCGTGGCGTATTCTGTGCGGGCTAATTCTTTTAGGAATTCCCGCAGCGGAGCAAGTTGAGAAAACAAGCTTGTAAATAGCGTACCCGCTCAACCTCAACCCGTATTCCCGCTTTGTCAAAGCGATAAATAAAGGCTCTTGGGGCATTGCAGCTCCCCGCACGCTCAGCCAATCAGAAATCGCATCTGCCGTCGCCCTGTGCAAGTCAATTAACTGCGCTTGAGTTCCCCTACCTTTGCCGTAAATGTTCAGAGTTCGGGCTAGCGGGTCAAAGTCGCCAATATTGGCTCCGCTGATTTCCCCCCGGCGCAACGCATTGTCCCACAACAGCCGGAGAACTGCATAGTCGCGCTTTCCCTGGGGCGTACTCCGGTCAAGAATGGACAATACCGACTGCATCGCCGCCACATTCTCAGAAGCAACTCGGCCAAACCCTGTAGTATCCCGGTAAGGAACCACCTTCTCTCCTTCAACATCTACCAAACTCCACTCGCACTCGCCCACCTTGCGAGCAAAATTCACCAAACTTTTGATAGCCGCCAGCCGCCGATTAATCGTCGCTTCCTTGAGTCCCTTGTCAATTAGTTTGGCTTTATACTTGAGAACCACCGCGACAGCGGCGAAGCGGTTCAGCCGTAGGAACTCGCGCACTAATGCCGGGTGCGGTTCCTGCTCCGTCATTGTCGTAAAGAAATCGTACAAGTCTTTCTCATAAGCACGCCTAGTGTTGACAGAGCGCTTGGCTGCTAACAGCTCTGCCACTAGGTCGCGCGTCGAAGCGATTTCTCCAAAGGAATTAGTAGCGTGTTCTAAGTCCATAGTCGGCCTCATAATGTGCCTTTCCAGACCAGATTACCTGAATCTGGGGTGCAAAAAGAAGGATAATTTACACGCCCGCTCGGCGAGCGTACTAATGATGAGCGGCGGGCTCCAAAACCTTGCAGGCGCAGCGGCGCTCGCTGCAATTGAGTGAACGAGCATAAATTTTGATGGTCAGACAATTAAAGCTGCCTCTTGGGAAAGTTCTGCCGCTAGCGCCGCCCCCTCTCTCAAGAGGGCAACAGCACCTTTTCAACCTTTACAGACAACATGAAGTTGCCCGTTCACCGCTGGTGCGAGATGAGCGTGTGGGTTTCTCGGCCTCTTGGGTCGAAACCGTTATTGCTAAAGCCTTGGAACGGGGGAGTGCGACTGTCTTCGATCCATTTGCCGGTGCGGGTGAAATGCCAATCGAACCCGGAGCTAGCTGGTTCTCCCGGAGTGCGACTGTCTTCGATCCATTTGCCGGTGCGGGGACGACGCTGCTTGCTGCTGAGAAAATGGGGGTTGAATGTTTGGGAGTAGAAGCTCATCCCTTCGTTGCTAGGATTGCTTCAGCCAAGTTGTTATATCGAACTGACCCCGCTCTTTATTTAGAGCATATCAGAAAGGTCAAAATACGTGCCGAAAATTTGCCTGGCTGTGTAGATAATTATCCGGCTCTGATTCGTTCTTGTTTTAGCGATCGCTCCCTTGAAGGCTTAAGTCGATTGTGGCAGGCTTGGAAACAATGAGCTGACGATTCTCCTCAATCCGAGTTGGTATGGCTGACAATTATAGCCATTCTCTGCCATGTTTCCTGCGTTGGAACTGCCCCTTGGCAGTAGATCTTACCTAACAAAAAATAAAAAATCTGTATTGTAGCCGATGTCAGCTTTTGAGCTAATGGTTCAAACCCAGGTTCAAGACATGAGAATTGCAGGAAAAACAGCAGCTAATACGGATGCATCTCATTTTTGCAAATATTCGTAGGGGCGAAGCATTTCGGTAGTAAATATCTGGTTCTCACTAATAAATTGTCTGCCGAAATGCTTCGCCCTTGCACTCATAGAGATGCACCCGCTAATACTGCTAAGAGCGTTCGCTCTGATGCTCGGACTTGTCTTGGCGTACCGGATGATGATTTTGCTGATTTAATCATTACCTCGCCGCCCTATGCTAATAACTATGACTATGCCGATGCTACGCGCTTAGAGATGTGCTTTGTAGGAGAAATTAGTGGAAAAACCGGAAGCATAACGTCCCTCTGTGCGAAGGCTGTTTGTGGGTTAGGTGATGATTGAGATTTGACAATAGCTTGTATTAACAGTTCTTAGTCTCGGGCAGAAATTAACAGCGATCTAGCAGGAAATTATTACTGGAAAATGTTAAAACAATAGCGTTATGGTAAACTGTAGTAACGAGCGAATTGGGACAAGTATATGGGAGAACTTTCGATCGTGAACTTAGTGGAAAAACACATTATTTCTCGCCACCACTGGAACGCAAATGCTTTGGGGATACAAGGCGTGGTAGTACGGAAAGTTCGGGTTACTCCTTACAAAACGGTTCGAGAAAGCAAGTGAGATATTTGTCTATCAAACCTGTAACTATTATTGGCATAAAGAGGCTAGGCTATGGAGTTATCTACTACCACCACCACCACGATAGATGGCGACCGCATTCAAGAGTACGCCAAGAAGCTACGCCAGGGTAATTTTTTAGAAAGTTTGGCCTTGAATGTAGCAATGGGGATTCATGCCGAAATTACTAAAAGGGATGAAACATTAGAAGGCTTTAGTCCTAAGTGTGTTGATGAACTCGAAAAATTTCTCAAAGAGCAGATAGTTGATGATGCTTTTTACTTGACAAAAGCAGAGGGGATATTAAAGCATCTGACCTTCTGGCTTCAGGCAGGTAGAACCGAGGAAAATTTATGGAAAAACGTGGTAATTGATTCAGCTTTAACTTTTCTAGAGCCACTCGATTTATCCAATCGGACACTAGATGAGTTAATCGCTATGCTGGGGCTGGCTTCAAAAACAGTTCCCGCAACCGAACCCCAGGTATTTATCAGCACCACAATCACTCAAATACTCACCTCAGCCCCTCCTAGAACGGCTTGCAAGTCCTTATTACGAATTTGGAATTGGCAAGAAGATACCCATAAAAATGTGTTTTTTCGAGATAATTACAGCACGGGTTTTGTTAAGTTAGCCTTAAAGGATAAAGACCCAGTTACTAAAGAATATTTTTACTTTACAGGCAAGGCAGCCTGGGGAATTATTGAGGAATTTGGCAATTTGGGGAAAGATACTGCCAAACTCCACTGTTTACTATCTGCCTATGTTTTTCAACAGGCTGTGCCTTGGAGAACTGAAATTAAGCTAGCTGGAACTGGGAAAAATGGCGGCACTAACCTCATAGACTTAATGGGTTGGGGTGAGCGTAAAGATATGACCACTTCCCAGAAGTTACTCAGGATAGAGAAATGCCTGAAGCTTCTGAGAAGGCTGGACGCTACCATTAAATGGAATATCGGAAAGCTAGGATGCGATATGAATTCCCTCATTTGGGACGTTGCTGTGGAGCGCTACGGGCAGCGTAACATTTTCACAGATGAAATTGATGAACCAACAGAAATAGTAGCCTTCATTCGGGCGGGTAGATGGGCTGAGTTTTTCTTTAATAAACCTGGCAAGAATGCTACGCCGACCGTTGCCTTATATGAGTTTGGTTGGATTTCAGAATCGACGCTTAAAATGAACCCGTATCATGATGAGCTAGCATTCTTAATTGCCATCAATATAACAACAGAAAGCGCCATTCATATAAATGGGAAATACACGGTTAAGACCGTGCTAGAGATGGTGATGCCGAAAAATGAGATTGAATTAGCCCGTAAGGATCATCGCTACGCTGGTAAGCTGAAGCAACGTTGGGATAAAGCCTTAATGCAGCTAGCTGAGTTAGATTGGCAGATTATATATGACTCTGAAACCTACCCAGAATGGTTGCGTCCCGGAAGTACAACAGGTAAACCCAAAGATTGCAAAAAAAGAATTATTGATTTACTGCTAGAAGCTGGCGTCACCATCAAGCCTCCCGGTAAAATTCCTGCCTTGATAGCTGCTAAAAAATCAGCATCTTTGCCCCGGAAACGGAAATCAGCATCTGCTGCCCCGTTAGAGTGGGAACCGATACAGAAGGCTTGTGAAGCAAAGGATTGGACGAAGCAAAGAGTCATCGCCGAAAAGCTGGGCATATCTCAGCAGCTAGTCTCACAGCTTCAGCGCGGCAAGCCAATTAGCCCCAAAACCGCCGCCCACCTCAAAAAAATCTTGCCTAAAGTGCTACCAGAATTGTCAATCTAGCTTCCCGTCCCCTTGACCCCAACTCCAGCCCCAAGCGTAGTAAGGCTGGAGTTTTGCGTAGTAAGGCAAAAATGACCTAAAAATCACCTTCAAACTTTTACCAGGCAAGGCTTATGACTTTACTACGGACACACCCGGATCTAGTGACAAAAACACCCGGATCTGGTGACAAAAACTCCCGGATCTGGTGACAACTCAATTTTGAAACTTTTGACTAGCAAGCATTTCAGAACCTTACTACGCGCGGATTAACTATTAATTAATTATCTTTGATCGGCGTGCAAGCAGCGATTTTCAGAACATGAGACAAAGGGATGTTCCCCACTCAAGGAATAGCCCGGTGAAGATTTATCGAGATAGCACAGCCATTGACCTTCAAAATCAGTCCTCACGACTCACAGTCCACTTGACTCCATCTGACCCGTTCATGAGGCTCTCTGGCGGTAGCCTGATTCGGGTGCAGCTTGGAGCGCCTTTCGCATTGCTACTAGGCCAGAAGGTCAACACAGCCAACATGGGGGTGCGTTATGGTCTTGTCTAAGTCCGCCCTCAATGAATGGCAAGAAAGCGGTGTAGACCCCGCCATCTTCGCCCTCAACGTGCAAACCCTTAGTGGCGACGCCCCCTACGCCTACCTCCTATACGAAATTAACGCCGCCTCCGGCAGAGTCCACCCCGACGCACAATGGCGGTGGGCCAGAAAGCACTACAGCCACATCGAACACGGTGGTTGGTGGTGTTCGGGCCTTGACCCCCTCAACAACTGGCAGCCCATGTATTGGGGCTGCTTCAAACCCGATCGGCCCCGCAACAGCTTCGATCCAAACGGTAAAACCAAGCCCGTCAAATACGAACACCCCCCCAAAACCCCCACCAGAGCCTTCTTCCTGCAAGTCCCAGACCACATCTGGGCAAAAGTTGCAGAACGCCACGGCGTCCCCATCAACCCTGAAAACCCAGAGGACTTGGGGGACTTAAACCAGGAATTAGAAATTAGGAGTTGGGACTCAGAGGAAACACCAACCCCCAACTCCCAATTCCCAACTCCTAACCTTGAGACAGGGGAGAAAAATTCTCCCCTGTCTCCCCCCTATCCCCCGAACCAGCCTCAGTTTTGGCAATGGGTTTGGCTCAACAATATCCCCGTCACCATCGTCGAAGGCGTAAAAAAAGCCGCCTGCCTGCTCACAATGGGCTACGCGGCCATTGCCCTCCCTGGCGTCACAATGGGTGTCAGAACCAAGAACGCGCTAGGGGAGAAGTGCAACCCCTATTTCATCCCCGAACTCCAACACTTCGCTACCCCAGGGCGGGAAATCTACATCGGCTTCGATCGCGACAGCAAGCGCTCTACCGTCCTCAACGTCAACCGCGAGATTGACAAACTCGGCCGCCTGTTCACCGCCGCCAAATGCTCCGTCAGCGTCATCACTCTGCCAGGACCGGAGAAAGGCATCGACGATTTCGTGGTAGCCAGAGGCGAGGATGCGTTCATTGCCCTCAAAAACGTAGCACGAGGCTTCCAATTTTGGCAGGATAGGGAATCATGGGTTTTAACCTATCCCGCGTCTTTAACGCTAAATTCTCGCTATCTGGGAGAACTCCCCTATCCAGAGGCCGGCTTAGCCTGCATCAAATCCCCCAAAGGCACCGGCAAAACCCGCTCCCTCGCCCACCTGGTTTCCCACGCTCTGAACACGGGCGAACGCCGCGTGCTAGTCATCACCCACAGGATTCAGCTCGGCCGCGCCATCTGCGCCGGGTTGGGAATCAACTACATCGACGAAACCAAGAACTCGCCGGAAGGCAAATTATTCGGGTACGGCTTGTGTGTAGACAGCCTCCACCCCCACTCAATGGCCCGTTTCAACCCCGAAAACTGGTCTGGGGCGATCGTCCTCATTGATGAGTGCGAACAAGTCATCTGGCACGCCTTGAACTCCAGCACCTGCCGCGAAAACCGCGTCGCCATCTTGCAAACCCTGCAAGAACTCATTCGCACCGTCTTAACCACCGGCGGCTTAATCGTTGCCCAGGATGCTGACTTATCTGATTGCGCGATCGACTACTTAAAGGCGCTTGCTGGCATCCCTCTCGAACCTTGGATTGCCGTCAACGAATGGAAACCTAAAAAAGAGCGGGACGCGATCTTCTACACCACTCAAAGTCCCGCACCACTATTCGCTCAAATGGAGCAAATTCTGTCGCGAGAAGTCACCGGCTGCGACCTTGAAAGTCGCGCCCTCTGTTGCCCGATCGATCGAGACAGGCCCCACATTATGGTTGTTGAAGACTCCCAAAAAGTCAAAGGAAAATGGTCGTGTCGCAACCTAGAAACACAACTGCAAAAACGATTTCCCAACAAGCGCATTCTCAGGATTGATAGCGAGTCAGTAGCCGACCCCAACCACCCCGCTTGTGGCTGCGTTGAGAATCTTAATGCCACCATTCAAAACTACGACATCATCATCGCTAGCCCCACCATTGGCACAGGAGTTAGCATCGACATTCGCGGTTATTTTGCAGCGGTATTCGGCATTTTCAAAGGAGCAATTGCCGTCAACGATGCCCTGCAAAGTCTCGCTCGAGTCAGGGATGAAAATGTTCCAATCTTTGTCTGGACAGCGCCCTTTGGCATTGGCAAAATTGGCAACGGCAACGCTTCTTATCGAGCTCTCCTTGCTTCCCAGCAGAAGGTTATCAAAGCCAATATTCGCTTGCTGCAAGGAGTTGACTTCGACATCGACGCGGCCCACGACCCGGTTCACCTGAGAACTTGGGCAAAAATGGCTGCTAGAATTAATGCCGGAATGTGGCATTACAGGGAGGCGATTAGGTACAGCCTAAAAGCTGAAGGGTTTCAGGTAAAACTGTGCCGAGAAAATCAACTAGAACAACTCCTTTTAGAGGGATTAGCGCAGCAAATAGCAGCCAGCGCGGTTAAAAACTGGAAGCTATTGCAGCAGGTTGCCCAGAAGGTTGATGCTGGGTTAAATGAATTAAATCTCCGAAATGTTGGAGCTGCTCTGGCTAAGAAAGAGGCTGAGTCAATTCAGCGAGAAAACTGCAAAGTAGAAGCGGATGCTGTTGCTGATGCTCCTGATATTACTCTGTCTGAGTATCTGGAGTTGAAGGACAAGCGCTCCAAGACTCGGGGCGAACTCAATCAAGAGCGCAAGTATCAACTGCAAGAGACTTATGGGGTGTCGGTGACGCCCGAGCTGAAATTGAAGGACGACGACGGCTGGCTACCTCAAATTCGCCTGCATTACTATTTGACCCATGACCCAGAGTTTGTCAGGAAACGAGATAAAAATCACTTGGCGGGGCATCAAGAAAGGGGTCAAGGGAAGGTTTGCCCGCAAGATTTGCGCTTCCTGAAAGCTTCTGTGGAAGCTCTCAGGAAGTTGGGGCTGGTGGAGTTGTTTGACTCAGACAGGGAGTATCGAGGGACTGATCCGGAGGTGATAGCCTTTGCTCAAAGGGTCAAGCAGTATTCTGCGGACGTGAAGGATTTTCTGGGTATCAGGATCCACCCTAATGCCCAGCCAATGGAGGTGGTTCAGTACGTTTTGAAGAGGAAGCTGGGCTTTACCCTGCGACGGGTTCGCCAAGAAAGGTCGGAGGAACGAGATGCTTTGGGCAGGTCTAAGCGCATTCGAGTTTACCAGTTCGAGTTCCCCAACGACGGCAGGTCGGCGATTTTTGCGGCTTGGCAGCAGCGGGATGAGAAGACTATCTCTTTGGCAGAAGCTGTGGCTCCTTGTTTGGAAGGAATTCCTGGCGGCACAGGGTCGGATAAGAATATAAATATATCGGAGGCTGTGTCGCCAGTAGATGAAGCTGCGATCGCAGGACACTCATTGAAAGTGGGCGCGCTAGTGCGGTTTGCTGGTGAGGTTCAAAAATATGTGGTTAAAGCTGTCTCAGGCGCTCAAGTGATGGTGAAATCGTTGCTTTCGGGTGCGATCGTCCACACTTATGCTCGCCGCTTAGAGCTGGCGGATGGAGGAGCGACGTGAGAACGCTGCCAAAAAGTGTGATTCGTTTTTAGTCCAGCACGACCTGAAAAGGGTCATCTGTTCTGCAGAGCCTACTCTGCTAAGGTATTTACAATCCTTACCCTCATGTAAAAGACTCATCTGAAGTCCGGTCGCGTCTCAGTACAGTATTGGACGCTCGTGGCGCCCGCTCGCCGAAAAAATACTCTTCAAACGTCAGCTTGACGGGAGCTCACGGATTGAATGATCGCCCTGGCAATTGTGTGCGGTCTCAGACAATATTGCCTTGAAAGACAGTTATACCCCTGTCGCAGCAGGGCTGTTTCATTCTCAGGTACGATCGGCAAAAGTAAAAGCGATCGCGCT
>NZ_JAKJHX010000159.1:0-1952 GCF_021648855.1 Tychonema litorale BBK16
TTCTGTGAACCATGAATTAGAATCCCCGCGCCTGTTTGTCGGGGAGTATGTCAAAATAATTAACAAAATCCAGCAGGCGATCGACAGACTTGCACCAATTACTTCTGCTTAGAAAAATCGTCCTAAAGGTTAATTCAGTATTCATGACCTGCAATGCTAGTATCGTCATGATGTCGCCTGCTGGGTTGCGGGAAACTATAGCTCGATCGCTCGATGCTGTATTCTCAAACATCTAATTTGAGCCAAAGCAACCGTCAACCAGAATTTTCACTAGGGGCGACAAAATATACTAAAATCTGTAGTCTGAGCAACAACGAAGTCAAGCGCCAGCAAATCGCACCCAATCTAAAAGCAAAAATTTACATGAACGTCAGAG
This sequence comes from Tychonema litorale BBK16, assembly GCF_021648855.1. GTDB lineage: Bacteria > Cyanobacteriota > Cyanobacteriia > Cyanobacteriales > Microcoleaceae > Microcoleus. Next base: position 377 of record NZ_JAKJHX010000159.1, read on the forward strand.
TCCGTCTAGCCCCCAGTCCCACCGGAAACCTCCACATCGGTACAGCCAGAACCGCCGTATTCAACTGGCTATTTGCCCGCAACCAAGGTGGCAAATTCATCCTGCGGGTAGAAGACACAGACTTAGAACGTTCCAAGAGCGAATACACTGACAATATTCTCGAAGGACTAACTTGGCTAGGGATGAATTGGGATGAAGGCCCAAGTTTCCAGTCCCAACGTTTGGACATCTACCGACAAACTGTCCAAACTCTCCTCGACAAAGGACTCGCCTACCGCTGCTACACCACTTCGGCGGAACTCGACCAAATGCGAGAAGCACAAAAAGCCAACAAGCAGGCTCCTCGCTATGATAACCGCCATCGCAATCTGACTCCTGAACAGCGCGAAGCTTTTGAAGCCGAAGGGCGACAAGCTGTGATTCGTTTCATGATTGATGACGATCGCACAATCTCTTGGAACGACACAGTACGCGATACTGTTAGTTGGAAAGGTAGCGACCTCGGCGGCGATATGGTAATTGCTAGGGCTTCTACCGCCACTGACATCGGCCAACCCCTCTACAACCTCGCCGTAGTTGTCGATGACATTGATATGGGCATCACTCACGTCATCCGGGGTGAAGATCATATCGGTAATACTCCGAAACAAATCTTGCTTTACGAAGCTTTGGGCGCGACTATCCCAGAATTTGCCCACACGCCACTGATTTTAAACACCCAAGGACAAAAACTTTCTAAGCGGGATGGGGTTACTTCGATTTCTGATTTTAAAGATATGGGCTATCTCCCCGAAGCTTTGGTCAATTACATGACTTTGCTTGGTTGGACTGCGCCGGATTCCACGCAAGAAATATTTACATTGTCGGAAGCTGCGGCTGTATTTAGTTGCGATCGCGTTAACAAAGCTGGTGCAAAATTTGATTGGGATAAACTCAACTGGCTGAATAGTCAATACTTGCACAAAATGCCGGTGCCGCAATTGACTGATTTGCTGATACCTTATTGGCAGAAAGCCGGTTATGAATTTGACATAGAAGCCGATCGCACCTGGCTTGAACAAATAACTACTTTAATCAGTCAGAGTCTGGTGCGCTTAACTGATGCTGTTGATATGTGCAAATTGTTCTTCTCCACTACGGTGGAATACGAAGAAGAGGCGATCGCACAATTGCAGCAGCCAAGGGTAGCAGAGGCACTACAAGCCGTTCTAGAAGCTCTCGAAAGTGATTCAACTCTAATATCAGCCGAAGCTCAGAAAATCACTAAAAAGCTTAGTAAAGAGAAAAATCTTAACAAAGGGCTGATTATGCGATCGCTCCGAGCAGCTTTGACCGGCGCAATGCACGGCCCCGATCTGATAGAATCTTGGGTAATCCTTCACCAACGAGGAACGGATCGAGACCGCTTGCAAACAGCTATTAGTAACTTGAATTTGCCAGTGGTTGATGCCGTGGCCGAAACTCCTACCCCAGAACAATCACAAGCCGAAATTCGCGCCGAAACTCCTGCCCCGGAACAGCCAGCAGTCGAGGTTTCAACAGTCGAAATACCTACTGTTGAAACAATCGAAACCCC
>NZ_JAKJHX010000159.1:2052-10181 GCF_021648855.1 Tychonema litorale BBK16
GGTTGTTGAACCATCAGTAAAAGTTACAGCAGTCGAAACTGCGGTTGTTGAACCATCAGTAAAAGTTACAGCAGTCGAAACTGCGGTTGTTGAACCAGTAGAAGTTACAGTAGTCGAAGAACCGACTGTTTTAACAGTCGAATCGTCCGTTGCAGCAGTCGAAATATCGGCAGTTGCAACAGCAGCAGCAGCAGTTGAAATAGCTGCCGCTAATCAGCCAAAAACTATTGCGAGTGGAGAAATGACTTCATCAAACGAACCAGAAACAACTGTGATTATCACCGAAATTCCAACGGGTGATAATACTGAAAGTGCGATCGGTACTACAAAAGTTACTGTTACCGAAGAAAGCCCTAATCAAACTCAGCAGATCAAAGACCAAGTTATCTCAATTTTGTCTGAACTTCCGGCTTATATCGGCGCTTTTTACGAGCAGTACAAAAGTCCGCTGACAGTCGTCGGTTTAATTTTAGTGTCGATTATTTCTTTGAAAGTGCTTTTGGGCATAGTAAATGAACTTAATGACATTCCTTTGTTAGCACCAACATTTGAGCTAATCGGTATTGGATATACTGTGTGGTTTGTCTACCGCTATTTGTTGCGCTCTTCCAACCGCCAACAATTAGGTCAAGAAATTGAAGCCATAAAAGAACAAATTTTTGGCAAAAAGTCCTAATCTTTTGCTAGTAAGTTGTTGAATTCCTACCCGACACTGACAATTTTAAACAAGTTGTCTATGTCGGGTTTCTTATGGGCATAGGGCATAGGGCATAGGGCATTGTTATTAAAAACAACTAATGACTAATGACTAATGACTAATGACTAATGACTAAACCCCAGAAGCAGTAAAAGCTGCCCAGTAATAAGGATTAGCAAAAGGATGAGGTTTGCGGTTACGAATTTGCCGGAAAGAAGCCTCGGCAATTAGGCGAGAACTTTGAGGAAGCCGATCGAACATTTGCAAAATTTGAGGCAAAAAATCCGCTAGCAACAGATCCAATTCCTCGCCAGTCAAATCCCGCAGCCACCTTTGAGCATCATTGAGGGCGTGAGCCACATCTCCCGTCTGTAACCTGGGAAACTTTGCCAGATTTTCATAAAACTTGCTCATCATTAGCAGCGTCGAAAAATCATTCAGCTTCCAAAGACTTCTGACAACGCTGGATGTACCAGCATAGAGCAAACCATCTGAAAAACCTACAAAAATTCCATCATTCGTGACTCTGCCTTTTTCAATTTCACAAGCAGATAATGTCACCAAAAAATGTTGTCGAAAATCCAAATCAAATAGTTCCTCTAAAGTCAAGAATTCATCCTTTAAATATACACCAGATTTGAGAGATGAAGCCAAATTCACTAAAGTTAGACAAGCAAAATGAGCGATTTTCTTGGAGATCAACGGCCCGGTTTTTGTTGATTGATTTCCATGATTATTGCTAGCAATAGCGCTGCAAACATCCTGTTTATTTACTTGCTTGTTTCGCAAAACTTCCGCACTGGAAAAATATTGGCAAATATTGGTGACTTCAATATTGCTGTAGAGGGAATCTTTGGTAAAGTTGGAAACTGCTAAAAGTTGCTGCAATCTCGGTCGATATCGACCAATGGCCGCGCTGTCTGCGATTTGTCTCAACCGCAATAGCTGACAGCTAGGAGCATAGCGGATTCCTCTAGCAAATCGATCGATCAAATAAGCACTGACTGGTTGCTGGTTGCTCACAGCCGAACCTTGGGAAAAGTCTGAACTGATGACATGACTCAAATCCGAGCTGGTGCGATCGCACCCAGGAAGCCTAGAATTTTCCCCACCATCCTCAAAGGCATCTCCGAGCCCCAGAGGCAAAGCGTGGAAGGGTAAAGCGTGTAAAAATCCGTGTGGGACAAAAATCAGCCGATCGCACTTGGACGGCACCAGAGATACTACTTGATCGATTTCCAGCAGCGTTGCTAATCGGTTGAGTCGAGTCTGGAGATGATTAGTCCAGCGACCTTTTTGGTCAGAATAAGCGCTCTGATACTCCGATATCCAATTTTCGAGTTCCAAAGCATTTTGTTGCGAACATTGATGTAAAACGGGATATTCAGCATCAGCCAGCACCACAAAGGCGACCAATACCTCCCCAAAACTAGCCCATACCACCGCAGCACAATTATCTGGTAACAATTCCCGAATTTGCTTAAACCCGATCGGTCGAACTTTACGAGCTAAGCTAAAGAAAGGGTCTTTTGACTCCACTTCAGAGGCAATCAACTCGTCCAATTGCTTCCACAATTGATTCAGGTGCGTCCAGTCCGAGTTCCCCAGCAGAGAACCGCTGTTTAAAGCTTGCGTGTCATCCCCCCCTGAAATCACACCACCCGCGTCGGAAACTCCCTGTTCTTGGTGTTGTTGTTCCGCCACAATTGCCCGTCGCAAACACTCCAACTCACCTCGAACTTCTACGGGAATGTCGCCTTTGGGAGTCAGGTCACATTTCACCAGCAGTTCTACTAAATTCAGAGCTTTGTGACGTTCGGTGTATTCCAGGGCCTTGGCATAATATTCAGGTTGAGTTGCGCCGAGTTCCAGACAAACTTGCACTAGGGATTTGTAGAGTCCAGTCCAGGTACGAGTTAATTTTGGTTTATGCCCGATCGCCCGATCGCTCAAATCGACCAAATCAATAGTAGCTTCGCAACGCAAGAATTCCACAGTATCCACAGCAGCAGCAAAAACACTATAAGCTCGGAGTAATTCGCCTTGAATTCGGTGAGCCTGACCCAAATAAAACAAAGTTTGAGCCCAGCGGTGCGGATAAGTTTCGCGAGTGTAGACTTTCGTGGCATTGTGATAGCAGGCGATCGCAGTTTGAAGGTGCGACGAGTTTTCCATCTGGGTCAATTCACACAAAGCTTGACCCAGATCGTTTTGTAGCATCGCCCAACGATCGGGATAATTTTTGCGAGTGTATACTTTCAAAGCATTTTGATAGCAGGAGATCGCACTTTTGAGATTACGGTTTCTTTCCCCTTTGTGATGTTCGCTCAAAGCGCGGCCGAGGTAAGCGCACAGCATCGCCCAGCGTTCAGGAAACTTTTGGCGGCTGCAAAACAGCAAAGCATTTTGATAGCAAACAATTACTAATTCGAGATTATCAGATTTTTCTCCTTTCAACCGCAGATTGTAAGCTTTGCCGAGATAAGTTTGCAGTGTTCCCCAGCGTTCAGGAAACTTTTGGCGAGTATGAACTTGCAAAGCATTGTCATAGCAAGCGATCGCCATTTCCAAATTTTCGGTCCTGTCGCCTTGAATGCGATCGAGCCACACCCGACCCAAATTACTTTGAGTCGTCGCCCATTGCACCGGAAAACCTTCCCTAGTCCGTATTTGCAGAGCTCTTTGATAACAGTTGATTGCGTCTTCCAGGTTTTGCGATCGATTCCCCCGCAGGCGAGCACAATAAGCATTTGCCAAATTATTTTGAGTCGTCGCCCAACGCCGGGGAAACACATTGCGGTTGTAGACTTGCAACGCATTGTAGTAACAAGCGATCGCCAGTTCCAAATTTTGAGCCCTGTCACCTCGAAGTCGGCGGCTGTAAGCGCGGCCAAGATTATTTTGAGTGCTGGCCCACTCTTGCCCGAAAATCTCGCGAGTGCGAACTTGCAGAGCATTTTCATAGCAGGCCACTGCCTTTTCCAGATTTTCTGCCGGATCACCCTTCAGGCGATCGGTGTAAGCACTTCCCAGATTATTTTGCAGCGTCGCCCATTGTTCCGGGTACTGTTGGGGAGTCCGCACTTGCAGAGCATTTTCAAAACAAGCGATCGCCTGTTCCCGATTTTGGGCTGGATCACCCTTCAGGCGATCGCTGTAAGCATTGCCCAGATTGTTTTGTAGCATCGCCCAATCTTGAGGAAAATATGAGCGAGTAAAAACCTTAGCAACAGTCTCGTAACCTGCTATTTCGATTTCCAAGTTATTGGCCTTGTTGCCGAGAGGAAACCGCCCGATCGCATGGCTCAAATTGCCGATTAGCGCCCCAAGACGCCTGGTATCAACTGATGTGGCTCCCGGTAGCACCGAACTTGCCCACTGGCGCAGCAGTTGCGCGAAATTCTGGTCTAGTTTGTCTAAATTGTCTCTCAGCAGCGGGTAGACTTGCCGGAAGTCAGGGCTGTGCGTAACTGTCTGCAATACTTCTGCTAAAAAAGTCAGATATGCCTGGGGGGTTGCTGGTAATAGAGCATTTTCCCGTGCGAGTTCCAAGGGGGCAATCACCCCCTGAAAAAATTTCGCCGCTTTGACTAAACTTTCTGGTGTCAGTGCCGGCACTTCCAAGTAAAGCGTTTCTACCAACTCAGAGTCGATCGACATCGACTCCGAGTTTAACTTCAAAATCAAATCTGTTCCTGAGTCCCCAGGATTTTCCAGCAGCGCTCGGAGCATATTAACATCAGTTTTGCGACGCTGTTCGTCCATCTTGACACTCTCAGGTCTAAAGATTAGGATTACTACCTCCGTGCAGCCAATTCAATCAGGAAATCGGGAAGTTTCAATCCCCAACTGGAGGTGAAAGTCTCAGGGGGATTATAGAGCTTAAAGGATGGCATCGTTTAAGCATTTTTGAATTAGAGTCCTAGGGGAACCACAAACAAAGACTTCTCCCCAGCTTAGCAAGACTGGAAAGAAGCCCCTCAAAACTATAAAATTCCGAATCTACTGAATTGATTTACCGCACCGCTTGGGAAGCCAGCGCTTTCTCGACAGCTTCCAAAGCTCGATCGACTTCAGCAGCAGTCACAATCAGTGGTGGCACAAATCTCAGCACTTTCGGCCCAGCGGGAACCAACAGAACTCCAGCCGCGATCGCCGATTTGACAATATCACCCGATGTCAGTGCAATATCGGCTTGCAATTCCATCCCCACAATCAAACCCCAGCCACGCACTTCGGCAATTAAATCAGGATAAGTGGCCGCCAACTTATTCAGGCCTGCTTTCAACTGTGCTCCACGTTGCTGCACATTTTCCAGCAAATTTTCCCGTTCCAAAGTTTCGCAAACGCACAAAGCCACAGCACAAACAAAGGGATTACCACCGAAAGTGCTAGCGTGACTTCCCGGTTCAAATACATCACAGGTCGATTTGCACAGCATAGCGCCGATCGGAATACCGCCACCCAACCCCTTAGCAGAAGTAAAGATATCCGGTTCAATACCCAGATTTTCGTAGCCCCAATATTTACCCGTGCGCCCCATCCCGACTTGCACTTCATCGAGAATCAGCAAAATACCTTTTTCGTCGCAAATTTCGCGAATTCGTTGGAAATAAGCAAGATCTCCGGGGCGAACTCCACCTTCACCTTGCAGCGCTTCCATCATAATTGCAGCCACTTGGCGTTCCGATGAATCTAGTTGTGCGATCGCCAGTTCGATCGCAGCAACATCATTGTACGGCACATAATGAAACCCCGGCACCAACGGACTAAAACCCTTTTGGTACTTCGGCTGTCCCGTCGCCGTAATCGTTGCCAGAGTCCGCCCGTGGAAACTCGCATGAGCTGTGATAATAGTCGGATTAGCGATATTTAATTTTTCGTGAGCATACTTGCGGGCAAGTTTAATCGCAGCTTCATTAGCTTCCGCGCCAGAGTTGCAAAAGAAAACGCGATCGGCACAAGAATGATCAACAAGCCACTTCGCCAGCTCACCCTGTACGGGGATATAGTAAAGGTTAGAGACATGATGTAGAGTCTTAATCTGCTTAGTTACAGCTTCAATCAGAGCCGGATGAGCGTGACCCAGAGTGCAAGTAGCAATACCCGCAACAAAATCCAGATATTCGCGGCCTTCAGTATCCCAAACACGGCAGCCTTCACCCCGTTCTAGGGCAATATTAAAACGCCCGTAAGTTGTCATTACATAGCTGTCAAAGCTTTCGGAACTAAACGGACTAGCTTCCGATTCGACGAAGAGTTCTTTTAGTAAGGTTTGTTGACTCACGAATTGCTCCTGAAAAAATTATGTTAGGACTCACTATAAATCCCAGAAACCGGGTTTTTTACGAAAAAACACGTTGCAGACCACAGATTTGATAGAAAAACCCGGTTTCTTTGGCGAAGTGCGTCCAGGACTGTATGTGCAAGTCTCGATTGTACGACAAAAATCCAGTTGAACGATGCAGGCTGTCACTTATGTCATAAAATCATAACAGCAACAGCAATTAATCTTCCACAAATCTACCGATGAGTTATTACATTTCTCCTAACTTTCTCGATAAAGTTGCGGTGCACATCACTAAGAACTTTTTAAATTTACCAGGAGTCCGAGTTCCCCTAATTTTAGGAATTCATGGCCGCAAAGGAGAAGGCAAAACATTTCAATGCGAATTAGTTTTCCGGCGCATGGGATTTGAACCAGTGATGATATCTGGAGGCGAATTAGAAAGTCCAGATGCGGGAGATCCATCGCGTTTGATCCGCTTGCGCTATCGAGAAGCTGCGGAACAAATTCGGGTGCGCGGCGAAATGTGCGCGATTTTTATTAATGATTTGGATGCCGGTGCTGGCAGATTCGATTCTAATACTCAGTATACTGTCAATACTCAGATGGTCAATGCCACTCTGATGAATATTGCCGACAATCCAACTAACGTCCAGTTACCCGGAAGTTATGACTCTACTCCCTTACACCGAGTGCCGATTATTGTTACTGGCAATGACTTTACTACATTATACGCGCCTCTAATTCGGGATGGGCGGATGGAAAAGTTTTATTGGGAACCGAGTCGGGATGACAAAATTGGGGTTGTGGAGGGGATTTTTGCATCTGACCAATTGTCAAAGGCTGATATTGTGGCTTTGGTGGATAAATTTGCAGGACAGGCGATCGACTTTTTCAGTGCTTTGCGATCGCGCATTTATGACGAACAGATTCGCCAGTTCATTCACACCATAGGAATCGAACAAGTTTCCAAGCGTTTGGTAAATAGTGCGGAAGAACCACCGGGCTTTCAGAACCCGAATTTCAGCCTCGCTCATTTAGTAGAAATGGGAAATTTGATGGTGGGACAACAAAAGCGGATTCAAGAAATGCGTTTAGTCGATGAATACAATCAATCCCGCTTGTTCAATCTACAAACTCCTGCCAATGTTGCGGCTGATGTGCCGACACAAAGCCAATTAAACGACCCTTCCTCAAAATATTATAAAGCTTATGTCGCCCCCGTTGCTGAAGTTAGTAAAAATCACAATTCGCGGCTAAGTTCCGAAGTATTGCAACAAGTCCAGCAACTTTTAGCAAGGGGCTGTAAAATTGGCATGGAATATGCAGACAATCGCCGATTTAAAACAGGTTCGTGGCAAAGTTGCGCCACAATTCAAACTGCACAAGAAAAGGAAGTAGTTGCATCTGTAGAAACTTGTTTAGCGGAACATGGCGGCGAATACGTGCGCTTAATTGGCATCGATCCAAAAGCAAAACGTAGGGTACTTGAAACAATCATTCAGAGGCCGAATAGTTAAAATGCTGTAGGGGCGGGTTCACCAACCATAATCGCCTGAAATAAACAATCTCGAAAACCCGCCCCCACCCAACCACAAATCGCTGTAGGGGCGGGTTCGCCAACCATAATCCCCTGAAATAAACAATCTCGAAAACCCGCCCTAACCCAACAAACAATCCAAATATACATTTCGGAATTAAATCCAAATTTCATTGATGCGGGTTATTGGTGTGGTGGGGGCGGGTTTATTTAGATTGTTTATCATCGTTGTATATTGTTGGCGAACCCGCCCCTTGTATCTTAAAAGAGTCAGTCAGTCGATCGCCACGTCATTGATTCAATCATACCGACAATCAGGCGATCGAGCCGATAATCAGGCGATCGAGCCGACAATCAGTCGATCGTACCGATAATCAGGCGATCGTACCGACAATCAGTCGATCGAGCCGACAATCAGTCGATCGAGCCGACAATCAGTCGATCGAGCCGACAATCAGGCGATCGTACCGATAATCAGGCGATCGAGCCGACAATCAGGCGATCGTACCGATAATCAGGCGATCGTACCGACAATCAGGCGATCGTACCGATAATCAGGCGATCGTACCGACAATCAGTCGATCGTACCGATAATCAGGCGATCG
>NZ_JAKJHX010000160.1:0-5049 GCF_021648855.1 Tychonema litorale BBK16
TACGACGGGTCACACAAGACAATACTGGCAAACGTACAGCAGGTGTGGATGGTATCAAATTACTAACCCCGAAGCAACGATTAGAGCTAATAAGTCAACTCAAAGTAACTGGTAAATCTCAACCGACTCGTCGGGTTATGATACCAAAACCAGGAACAAATGAGTCAAGACCATTAGGAATACCCACAATGTACGACCGCGCCTTACAAGCAGTTGCGAAAGCAGCACTTGAACCAGAATGGGAGGCAAAATTTGAGCCAAACTCATATGGTTTTAGACCGGGTAGGTCATGTCACGATGCGATTGGAGCTATTTTTGATAGTATTAGATACAAAGCCAAATATGTGCTAGACGCTGATATTGCCAAATGCTTTGACCGCATTAATCACAAAGCATTACTTGACAAAATCAATACCTATCCAGGACTCCGAAGACAAATTAAGTCCTGGCTTAAAAGTGGGGTATTAGACCAAGGTGAAATCTTCCCGACCAAGGTCGGCACACCACAAGGTGGGGTTATCTCCCCGCTTTTGGCAAATATAGCCCTTCATGGAATGGAAGAGCGGGTCAAACAATACGCGGAAACGCTAACAAAAGGATACTCAGGAATCAATAAAAAAGATAAACGAGGTTCCTTAAGTTTAATCCGATACGCCGATGATTTTGTGATTATGCACAAAGACATTGAAGTAATACTAGCCTGTCATCAGATAATTACAGAATGGTTAAGTGATTTAGACTTAGAGTTAAAGCCAAGTAAAACAAAATTAACCCACACCCTCAAGGAATACAATGGAAATGTTGGGTTTGAGTTCTTGGGATTTCACGTACAACAGCATAAAGTAGGTAACTATCGAAGTGCCAAAAGTACAAACGGAACTCCACTCGGTTTTAAAACATTAATCACTCCGTCAAAGCCCAAAGTCAAAGCTCATCTTGCAAAAATTGAAGAAGTGATAGACACCCATAACACCGCCCCCCAAGCTGCCTTAATTAGTCGGCTGAATCCAATAATTACGGGATGGTCAAACTATTACTCTACAGTAGTAAGTAAAGAAACCTTTAACAAGGTCGATAGTCTTACTTACGAAAAACTACGAGCCTGGGCTAAGAAAAGGGGACAAGGCAGCATCAACAAAGAAAAATACTGGCGAACAGTAGGCGACAGAAATTGGTGTTTCAGCACAGAAGAAGGTTTAGAGCTAACCCAACACCAAGCAACGCTTATTATAAGGCACGTCAAGGTAAAAGGCAGCTCAACACCTTACGACGGTGACTGGATTTATTGGAGCAAAAGACGCGGAGAATACCCTGAAACACCAACAAAAGTGGCAACACTTCTTAAGACACAAAAAGGTAAATGTACCCACTGTGGTTTGTACTTCACACCTACAGACATCGTAGAAGTTGACCATATCCAACCCCGCTCACTAGGCGGTAAGGATGAGTACAAAAACCTCCAACTTCTGCATAAACACTGTCACGACACAAAAACGGAAAATGACGGTTCCCTTGACAGGAACTATTATAACAATCCGTTTTGAGTTGTATCCTTAAAAAAGGATGAAGATATCGAGGAGCGGAATGAAGCGAAAGTTTCACGTTCCGTTTTGAATGAGAGGTAGGGGTAGAAATGCCCCTATCGACTCTAACACTTACGCTTATATTGAAAAGGCTAAACACAACGCCACAGGAGATAACAGACGCATGGGTAAAGTAGTTGGCATTGACCTCGGAACAACAAACTCAGTAGTAGCCGTCATGGAAGGCGGCAAACCGGTTGTGATTGCCAATGCAGAAGGGATGCGGACAACCCCCTCGGTAGTTGCTTTCACAAAAGAAGGAGAACGCCTTGTGGGACAGATGGCCAGACGCCAGACTGTTCTCAACCCGCAAAACACCTTTTACGCCGTCAAGCGGTACATCGGGCGCAAATATACCGAACTGACTCCAGAAGCAAAGCGCGTCCCTTACACAACTAAGCGCGAAGAAAATGGCAACATCAAAGTCAAGTGTCCCCGCCTAAAAAAAGATTTTGCACCAGAGGAAATTTCAGCGATGGTGTTGCGGAAGTTGGCCGATGAAGCCAGCCGCTATCTCGGACAAGAAGTGACGGGGGCTGTAATTACGGTGCCGGCGTATTTCAACGACTCCCAGCGACAGGCGACGCGGGATGCGGGGCGAATTGCCGGACTTGATGTCAAGCGGATTTTAAATGAGCCGACAGCGGCTTCTTTGGCTTACGGTTTAGACAGGCGAGATAGTCAAACTATTTTAGTGTTTGATTTGGGCGGTGGTACTTTTGATGTCTCGATTTTGGATGTGGGAGACGGAGTATTTGAAGTTAAAGCAACTTGCGGTGATACTCAATTGGGCGGCAATGATTTTGATGCCAAAATTGTTGACTGGTTAGCAGAACAATTCTTAGAAAAAGAAGGAGTTGATTTGCGTAAAAATCGCCAAGCTTTGCAGCGCTTGATCGAAGCATCAGAAAAAGCCAAGATTGAGCTGTCGGGAGTTGGCGTGACGGAAATTAATTTGCCGTTTATCGATGCGAATGAAGATGGGCCTTTGCATCTGGAAACGCGGCTGACTCGCGGTCAATTTGAGGGACTGTGCAGCGATTTGGTGCAGCGGCTACGCCGTCCAGTCAAACAAGCGTTGGCTGATGCCAATTTGAGTCCTTCTCGGATTGATGAAGTTGTGTTAGTCGGCGGTTCGACTCGCATTCCTTTGGTGCAGCAAATTGTTCGCAGTTTGATTGATAGAGAGCCGAATCAAAATGTTAATCCCGATGAAGTTGTGGCCGTGGGTGCGGCAATTCAGGCGGGGATTTTGGCTGGGGATGTGCGCGATGTCCTGTTGTTGGACGTTACACCGCTGTCTCTGGGCTTGGAAACAATCGGCGGTGTGATGAAAAAATTGATTCCTCGCAATACTACTATTCCTGTGAGGCGATCGGACATTTTTTCCACTGCTGAAAACAACCAAACTGTGGTAGAAATTCATGTCATCCAAGGAGAACGGGAATTAGGGCGAGATAATAAGTCTTTGGGACGGTTTAAACTAACTGGAATTCCGCCGGCACCGCGAGGGATTCCGCAGGTACAAGTAGCTTTTGATATTGATGCTAACGGGATGCTGTTAGTAACTGCTTTGGACAAGACTACTGGTAGAGAACAAAGTATTACTGTGCAAGGTGCTTCGACTCTTTCTCAGCAAGAAGTGAATCAAATGATTCGCGATGCGGAACAGTTTGCTCAAGCTGATAAGTTGCAGCGGGAAAAGGTGGAAAAACGCAATCGTTCTGAAGCTTTAGCTTATCAGGCTGAGCGACAATTGCGGGAAGTTGCCCTCGATCGCGGAATGCAGTTTGCTCAAAGAAGCCGTCAGCGAATTGAAACTTTAATTCGGGAATTGCGAGACAGTTTGGAACGCAATGATGAGCGAGGAGTTGACCAAGTTGGTTCGGATTTGCAGGATGCTCTTTATGATTTGAGTCGGGAAGTTTCAGCGTTTGCGACGGATGATGACGATGATGATTTCTTTGAGTCGGTGAAGCGTACTTTTTCGGGCGATGGTAATAAGCGACGCACGGATGATTTTAGCAATGCTAAGCCTTATCGCCGATCGACTGTCGATCCGATTCCCGATCGACCTTACGATCAAGATCGCGATCGATTCTATGATCGATCCTACGATCGCACTCCCGATCGCAGAAGCAGTCCCAATCGCCCAAGTCGCCCCTATCAAAATCAAAGCGACGACTGGGATGATGACGACGATTGGCTGTAATTAGTGGTTAGTCATTAGTCTCTAGTCATTAGTCCCTAGTTTGAAGCAGGGAAGCAGCATGACTGATGGCTAATGACTAATAACTAATAACTAATAACTAATAACTAATAACTAATGACTAAAAATGCAGAACTTTCGTAATTACTATCAAATTTTGGGAGTACCCAAAGATGCCTCCGCTGATGAAATCAAGAAAGCCTATCGACGGCTAGCGAGACAGTTGCATCCTGACGTAAATCCGGGGGATAAATCTGCTGAAGATCGGTTTAAGGATATTAATGAAGCTTACGATATTCTGTCCGATATCGATAAGCGCGCTCAATACGATCAGTTTAGTAAATTTTGGAAACAAAAAGGATTTCAAGGCAACTCCGGGGTACGAATTCCAAATTTTGCAACTTGGGGAAATGGTAAAAGTAGCAGAAAAAGGACTGCTGAAAATGTCGATTTTAGCGATTATTCTGATTTTAATAAATTTCTAGACCAAGTGCTTGGAAGACGCCGGGAAGTGAGGATGGCGACGGCGAATGATGCAGCAGCGCGAGTTAGTTCGCCGGAACCGTGGAGTACGGCTTCAAAGAAAACGAGTTATGTGGCTAATCCTAGGGAAGATAGAAGAGAAATGGACGATCGCGAAATTCGACGAGAACCCAGAGAAATACCCGATCGCGAAATTCGACGAGAAGATAGAAGAGAAATGGACGATCGCGAAATCAGAAGAGATATTGAGGCGAGGCTGACTTTGCGCCTGGAAAAAGCCTATTCGGGGGGAACCGAGCGAATTCGTTTGGAAGATGGGCGATCGATCGAGGTGAATCTGCCTCCTGCTATGGTATCAGGCCAGCGGATTCGCTTGCGAAATCAAGGTATTGGGGGCGGGGATTTGTATTTGAAAATCACCGTTTCTCCCCATCCATTTTTCCGCTTGGAAATGTCGGATATTTGCTGCGAATTGCCGCTGACTCCCAGCGAAGCGGTGTTGGGTGGAGATGTGGAAGTGCCCACATTGGATGGTCGGGTGAAAATGAAATTACCACCGGGAGTTCCGTCTGGTAAGCGGTTACGGCTGGCTGGTAAAGGCTATCCAACTGGAAATGGCGATCGGGGCGATCAGCTAGTAGAAATTCAGGTGGCAATTCCCAAGGAAATTAGCGATGAAGAACGGGAATTGTACAAGAAGTTGCGAGAGGTTGAGTTTTTTAAACCACGCCAGGATTTGTCTGTATAATAGACTTAATGTCAATGGTTAATTAC
>NZ_JAKJHX010000160.1:5149-8848 GCF_021648855.1 Tychonema litorale BBK16
CCATTACCCATTACCCATTACCCATTACCCATTACCCATTACCCATTACCCATTACCCATTATGATGACATTCATCAATCCTAAGACTGATTTTGCATTCAAAAAGATTTTCGGTTCTGAAAACAGCAAAGACATTCTAATTAGTTTTTTGAATGCCTTGCTATACGACAGTCAGCCCACCATCCAAAGCCTAAGAATCTACCCTCCTTATTCAGCGCCGCGAATTCGAGGTCTTAAAGAGACTTACTTAGATATCAAAGCTGAGTTAGATGATAACACAACAGTAATTATCGAGATGCAGGTTCTGAACGTAGAGGCATTTGAAAAGCGGATTTTGTATAATGCAGCTAAAGCTTATTCTACACAATTAGAAACAGCAGACAAATATGCGCTACTGAATCCAGTAATTGCCTTGACTATCACTGATTTTGAGATGTTTGAGGAGTTTGACAAAGTAACTTCGCGGTTTGTCCTTAAGGAAAAAGACTTTTTGATTGATTATCCGGTTTACGATATTGAATTGGTGTTTGTTGAACTACCAAAATTCAAAAAAACACTAAATGAGTTAGAAACATTGACCGATAAGTGGATTTATTTTCTCAAAACTGCTAAGGATTTGTCAATAGTCCCTGAAACAATGGGAAGCGTGCCGGAAATTCAGAAAGCGTTTACAATAGCCAATCGATGTGCCCTAACTCGCGAGGAGTTAACAGACTTGGAAAACGAGGAAATTTATATTCAAGATCGGCGAGGGGCAATATCTAAAGCAGTTAAACAAGGAAGAGAAGAAGGAAGACAAGCAGGAATCAAAGAAGGAAGACAAGAAGGAAGACAAGAAGGAAGACAAGAAGGAATGCAAGCAGGGCAATTAGCACTAATTATCCGTTTGTTGGAACGTCGTGTAGGCGCTGTCAATCCCGAAGTTCAAAATCAAATTCAAGAATTACCGATCGCACTTTTGGAAAATCTAGCAGATGCGTTGTTGAATTTTAATCAAATCTCGGATTTAACAGCTTGGCTGCAAACACAAGATTTGTCCTAAAATACTTAAGTGAAATTACTGTTGTAATTATTTCTAAAATAGCGAATAATGTACAACAAGGTAATTTATCCCTAATCAGGAGCATTCTGCGACAATGACTCAAATGCCACCTCAATGCCAAAACCTGCAAGAACAAGTAGACTCTTTACTGCAACTGCTGCGTCAAGAATCATCTTTGCGACAACAAGATATTACAGCAGTGCAAGCTTCTTTGAAAAAAGCAATTTCTCCCGAATTTGAAATAGTTTTCGCAGGTGCTTTCAGTGCCGGAAAATCGATGTTGATTAATGCTTTGTTAGAGCGGGAATTACTCTACAGTGCTGAAGGACACGCGACTGGTACTGAGTGTTATATCGCGTTTGCTGAACCTGAAAAAGAACGAGTTGTGCTAACTTTTTTGAGCGAAGTTGAAATTCGAGAACAAGCACATACTCTTTGCGGAAAGTTAGGTTTAACTACGGAACTTAATATTAATCAAACAGATGTAGTCCCTCTTTTATCGAAGGGATGTAACATAATTATTGAAAAAGAAGGTGGCGAAAATAAATCAGAATTAGCCAAACAAGCTAAGGCTTTGATGCTGCTGTTAGAAGGTTTTGAGGCAAATCGCGATCGCATCCACAGCCTCGCAAACGCCACCTACTCAATGGAACAGTTTAATTTTTCCAATCTCAAGGAAGCTGCTAGTTACGCCCGTCGTGGTAGCAACAGTGCGGTGTTGAAGCGCGTCGAGTATTATTGCTATCATCCGTTGCTACAAGATGGCAATATTATTATCGATACGCCAGGAATTGATGCGCCAGTACAACGAGATGCCGACCTGACTTATGATAAGATTGAAAGCCCGGATACTTCGGCGGTTGTTTGCGTTTTGAAAGCGGCTTCGTCTGGGGAAATGACGACGGAAGAGACGGAGTTGATGGAAAAGACGCGGGGAAATCCGGGAATTCGCGATCGGCTTTTTTACATCTTCAACCGCATCGATGAAACTTGGTATAACACGCAACTGCGACAGCGCTTAGAAAATCTGATTAATTCCGACTTCCGCGATACTGCGAGAGTTTACAAAACTAGCGGATTGTTGGGATTTTACGGCAGTTTGATTAAAAATACCACAACGCGCGATCGCTTTGGTTTAGATACAATATTTGCCGAAAAAGGGCGGGTTAATTTAGATGCTAAGTTAGATTCAGACTTTCTCGGTAATAGCGAAGAAACTCCACAATTTATCAGCGAATTTAACCGATACTGTGCCAATTCTGGCAAGTTATCTCCGAGCAAATTTCGGATTTCAGTTAACAGCTACGAAACACCAAATGAAAACTACGCGAGGATTCTTGCCGAACAAGGAAAACCGTTAATCGAGCAATTAATTCAAGATAGCGGTATCGAAGATTTTCGCACAGCCATCACCCGCTACCTCACCGAAGAAAAACGCCCGCAACTGTTCAAAAATCTCGCCGACGATTTAGAAGACTTGTGCATTCAACTGCGAAAAAACTACCAAACAATTCAGCGGGATTTGGACAGTCAACCCCGCGAAATTGAAGCGATGAAAGCACAGGAACTTTTGCGGTTAAATCAAGAATTGCAGCAAGTCGGACAGGATTTTCGGGAACATATCGCCACAGAAATCAATGAAATGATTATGAATAAATGCGATGTTTTTGATAACGATTTTCGGCAACTGCAATCTCGAATGATTCGGCGCTTGGATGAATTGCTAGATGGCTTTTCGGTGGAAGCAGCTTACGGGCGCACGGTGCTGACTCATCCCCGCAATGCGACAGCGCCTTTAATTGCTGTTTTAGTTGAGGCGCTTTACTATTTAGCCAATCAGTTAGAAGATATTTTAATAGAGTCTACAGCATCGCTGGTTGCTAATTTCTTCCAGTATTTGAAAGACAGTGTTCGCAAATCTGAATATTATCGATTACTGTATCGGTTGTTGGGGAATGACGGAGGAATTGAACAGCAGTTAGATGATTTGTCAAAGCGGGTTTCTGATGCTTTGGTGAATGCGGCGGGCGTTGAGTGCGATCGCTACGTGCGAGAAAGTCCCCGTTTTTACGACGAAGACACGTTTTCGATTTATCAATTCCGCCAAACATTGCAGCAAACATCTCAAGGTTATGACTGCGAAAACATGGTTGATGCCCAGCCTGCAATTAGGCAGTTGTTGCGCCTAGATTTTGAGCCGAAAGTATCGAAAACTATCCGACAAACCTTCCGCCAAACTGTTAATAAGACGTTGAAAGATCATTTGTTACCGATGGCCGAAAAGCAAGCGGATGATATTTTGCAGAAATACAGTCAAGCCCGCGATTATGTGGAGCAAACTTTGGCGCAGGAAGCGGAGGAGAAAATCGCTAGGAACCAGCGGCTGCAAGCTGAGAATGATGAAAAGATCGAAAAGTACGATCGGGCGGTTTCTGGGATTAATAGCTGTTTGCAGGCGATGCAGTTGTATGAGAGTTTGTTACCTGCGATCGGACAAAATAATGGTGTTTTGATGAATGGTGAATGATTGAAATACCGGGCGATTGGAAATTCCGGCGATTGGAAATCGCGTCTACACAGACAAAACCCGCCTTCGCGGGTTGAAAACATTCTTAGTCCCCCTCTGCTGGGACATTGTTTGTGTAGACGCGAATTCT
>NZ_JAKJHX010000160.1:8948-10011 GCF_021648855.1 Tychonema litorale BBK16
GGCTATTGTCAAAAGCGAAAGATACTGATTGAAATTACGGCGATTGGAAATCGCGTCTACACAGACGAAACCCGCCTGCGCGGGTTGAAAACATTCTTAGTCCGCGCAGGCGGACATTGTTTGTGTAGACGCGAATTCTATTCGCCGGGTATCTCCCAGAAATGCGACAATACTCTATAATCATAGATAGAGTCTTTTAAAAAAATCAATAATCAATATGCAAAAACATATTTTTCTTGAAAATTACGAAAATGATGATGTTTGTTCGTTTGGTTCTACGATGTTCAAAGTAGGTAAGCTTAGGCAAGTAATGAAATTAGCAACTGATTCTCACCTAGAAGATGCACTTACGGGGTTATTTAAAACTCAAGGATTACAAATAAATACCAGTAAATATAATCTGCAGCTTAAGTGTAGCGAGACACAAAAATGGTTTGGTGACGGGATAGACTGTGAAGCCTTAAAAATAGGGGCTAAAGGTTGGCAAAAAGGTAAAGTTAAAATCAGAGTCACTATAGAGTTTTGCCCAGACGAACCAGAAGTCGAAGAAACACCAGAAAACAATCAATTAGAAATCAGCCCGCCAGAATCACCCCTCGATGATTTGCGCCGCCAACTACTAAACCATGAAAATCAACCGAACAATTCATGACTAAAACCCCTAGAATACGCATTCCACCAGAAGTCAGAAAATATGTATTCGATCGCAATAAATACCAATGCCAAAGTTGCGGCCAAACCAAACAAGAAACCCAACTCTCGATCGATCATATCATCCCCCTAGCCCGCGGTGGCAGCAACGACATCAGCAACCTGCAAACCCTCTGCCTCACCTGCAACCAACAGAAAACCGACAAACTAGACCCCCGCTTCCGGCGTCACTTTGACCTTTGATATTTAGTATAATTAGTTTGTTCGATCGAGATAGAAATTACCGTCTGTCATTTGATCGCACTTTTAATATCATGTCCTCTCGATACGAATTTTGGACAGGGAATCCATGAAATTATATCAAATCCGGTAGCATCGGAATTATTAGTTAATTGCCGAAATTAGGAGACGG